>NZ_JAAIUZ010000066.1:0-503 GCF_010894375.1 Stenotrophomonas sp. B1-1
GTAGGCGATGCGCTCAACGCGCTGAACAGCGCCATTGGAGCCGGCGGTACTTCGCCGTACTTTGCCGCCAACGGCGCCAATGACGATACCGACAATGCCAGCGCAACTGCAGCCAACGCGGTCGCCATCGGTCCAAACTCGACCGCCACCGAAGCCAACACGGTCTCCATTGGTGCGGTGGACAACGAGCGTCGGCTGGTGAATGTGGCGGCAGGCACGAAGACCACCGATGCGGTGAATAAAGATCAGCTGGATACGGTAGACGGTAAGGTTACCGATGTAGCCAATGACGTGTCGGCTCTGGATGGGCGGCTGACCACGGCCGAAGGAACGTTGACCTCGCTGGATACCCGCGTGGGCACCGTGGAAACCAACTTTGGCATAGTGCAGAGCACTGCGGTGTTCTACGACGACACGAGCAAGGGCACGGTCACCCTCAACAGCGGTGGTGCGGCGGTCGTCCTGAAGAACATCGCCGATGGCGTGGATGGCACCGATGCGGT
>NZ_JAAIUZ010000012.1:0-392139 GCF_010894375.1 Stenotrophomonas sp. B1-1
GGATCTGGAGAGGTGTGGTAACCACCATTTTCCAGAGATGTCCCGGATGAACAACGTACAGAGAGATCACAGCTAGTCGACTGACAGTCGACTCTACCCATCAATGGCACAACCGCGCTGGCGCGCTAGTCGACTGACAGTCGACTCTACCCATCAATGACCCATCAATGGAAATCGCGGCTGTGGCTGCGCAGGCCCTGCAATAGATCGTCCAGCCCCAGCATGCGCTGCACGATGACATGCTGCACGCCGTCCACGCGTTCCAGCCGGCCGTCGATCTGCATCAACTGGGTATCGACCAGGATGCGGTGCTGGCGGTCGGCCACGTGCCGCCAGACCACGGCGTTGACCATGCCGGTTTCATCTTCCAGGGTCAGGAAGGTGACCCCGCTGGCGGTCTGCGGCCGCTGCCGCATGCGCACCAGCCCGGCAATGCGCACGCGGCGGCCATGCCCGTGGGCAGACAGTTGCGCGGCATCCAGGCAGCCGCGGCTGCGCAGCTGTGCGCGCAGGAACGACAGCGGGTGGCGGCCCAGCGTGGTGCCGGTGCTGCGGTAATCGGCCTGCATGTCGTCCCAGGCGCTGGGCAGCGGCAGCGGAACGCGTGCTTCGCCGGTGGCGCGGGCCGGGTCGAACAGCGGCAGGCGGTTTTCCACGCCGGAAACATCCCAGCGTGCACGGTGGCGATGGCCACTGAGGCCGCGCAGGGCGCCGGCATCGGCCAGCAGGCCCTGCTGGCGGCGATCCAGTGCGACGCGCTGGCACAGATCGCCCACATCGTCGAACGGGCGCCGTGCGCGCTCGCGCAGCAGGGCCTGCACGGCCTGTTCGCTGCAGCCATCGACCAGGCGCAGGCCCAGGCGGATGGCGGCCGCGCCCTTGCTGAAATCGAGGGTGCAGTCCCAATGGCTGTGGCGCACATCCACCGGCAGCACGGCAATGCCATGGCGGCGCGCATCCTGCAGCAACTGGTCGGGGCTGTAGAAGCCCAGCGGCTGGCTGTTGATCAGGCTGGCGGTGAACGCGGCCGGGTGGTGGCACTTCAGCCAGCAACTGACATAGGTGAGCAGGGCGAAGCTGGCGGCATGGCTTTCCGGAAAACCGTAATTGCCAAAGCCCTTGATCTGCTCGAACAGGTGTTCGCCGTACTCGCGGCTGAAGCCGTTGCGCAGCATGCCGGCCAGCAGTTTTTCCCGATGCGGTTCCAGCCCGCCACGGCGCTTCCAGGCGGCCATCGAACGGCGCAGGGCATCGGCCTCGCCCGGGGTGTAGCCGGCCGCTTCCACCGCCAGCTGCATCACCTGTTCCTGGAACAGGGGAACGCCCAGGGTGCGTGCGAACACGCGTTCCAGCTGCGGTGGGTAGAGCGGGTTGGCCGGGTCGTTCAAGGCCTCGGGTCCCTGTTCGCGCAGGATCCGGCGGCGTTCCAGATAGGGGTGCACCATGTCGCCCTGGATCGGCCCAGGGCGCACGATGGCCACTTCGATCACCAGGTCGTAGAAGCTGCGCGGCTGCATGCGCGGCAGCATGGCCATCTGTGCGCGCGATTCGATCTGGAACACGCCGATGGTATCGGCGGCGCAGATCATGTCGTAGGTCGCGCTGTCCTTGGCGGGCACCGCGTCCATGCGGCCGCTGTGCAGCCCGTGCTGCTGCAGCAGGGCCAGGCATTTGCGGATGGCGGTGAGCATGCCCAGCGCCAGGCAGTCGACCTTCATCAGACCGGTGGCGTCCAGATCGTCTTTGTCCCACTGGATGACGGTGCGGTCGGCCATGGCCGCGTTTTCCACCGGCACCAGGGTGGACAGTGGATGTTCGGAAATCACGAAACCGCCCGGGTGCTGCGACAGGTGGCGTGGGAAATCGATCAGCTCGGCGGTGAGTGACAGCAGCCGCCGCATCAGCGCTGTGTCCGGGTCGAAGCCGCGTTCGCGCAGGGTGTCCGGCAGCGGTATGTGCCCGCCCCAGTGGTCCATGGCGGCGCCCAGTTCGTTCACCTGGTCCATCGGCAGGCCCAGTGCGCGGGCCACATCGCGGATGGCACTGCGACCCCGGTAGCTGATCGCCACGGCGGTCAGTGCGGCACGTTCGCGGCCATAGCGCTTGAACACGTACTGCAGCACTTCCTCGCGCCGCTCGTGCTCGAAATCGATGTCGATGTCCGGTGGTTCGTCGCGTTCTTCGGAAATGAAGCGCTCGAACAGCAGGTTGCTGCGCGCCGGGTCGATCTCGGTGACGCCCAGCACGAAGCACACCGCCGAATTGGCCGCCGAACCGCGGCCCTGGCACAGGATCTGCTGGCTGCGGGCGAAGCGCACGATGTCCTGCACGGTGAGGAAGTACGAGGCGTAGTTCTTCTTGGCGATCAGTTCCAGTTCGTGTTCGATCTGCTGGCGCTGGGCCGGCTGGATGCCGTCCTTCCAGCGTTCGGGAATGCCTTGTTCCACCAGCGCGCGCAGCCAGCTGTCCGGGGTGTGGCCTGCCGGCACCAGTTCGCGCGGGTAGGTGTATTTCAGCTGGTCCAGGCTGAAGTGGCAGCGCGCGGCGATCTGCAGGGTTTCGGCCAGCAGTTCGGGCGGGTACAGCTGGGCCAGCGAGGTGCGCGGGCGCAGGTGGCGTTCGCCATTGGGAAACAGGCGCCAGCCGGCTTCGGCCACGCTGCAGCGGTGGCGGATGGCGGTAAGGGTGTCCTGCAGGGCGCGGCGACGGCGCACGTGCATGTGCACATCGCCGCTGGCCACCAGTGGCAGCGCGTGGCGTTCGCCGAAGGCCCGCAGCTGCTGCAGGCGGCGCGCGTCGTCGTGTTCATGGTGCAGTTCCACCGCCAGCCACAGGCGGTCGCCGAAGCCGGTGCGCAGCCCCTGCAGGTGGCTGGCATCGGGCTGCCGGTCCAGCCACAGGCACAGCAGGCCGTCGGGCAGGCCCTGCAGATCGTCGGCCAGGCAACGGTACTCCCCCTTGCCTGCGCGCCGGCGGCAGGTGGTGATCAGCTGGCACAGCCCGGCATAGGCATCCTGGTCGGTGCACAGCAGGGCGATCTTCGGCCCGTCTTCGATCTGTAGTTCGGCGCCGACGATCAGCGCTACGCCATGCGCCTTGGCCGCCTGCCAGGCGCGGACGATGCCGGCCAGCGAGCATTCGTCGGTGATCGCCAGGGCGCGGTAGCCCTGGCTGGCGGCGCGCGCGAACAGTTCGTCGGCGGTGGAGGCGCCGCGCTGGAAACTGAAGGCCGACAGGCAATGCAGTTCGGCATAGGCGGGCAGTTCTGCGTGCATGCCGGTTCAGCCGAACCAGCCGTGCAGCATCCACGGCGCATGCGGGTCGTTGCGCGGGCGGAACGCCCAACCGCGTTGCCCGTGCGCGGTTTCCACCACGTAGTAGTCGCGCCGCGCATCGGCCTGGTCCCACCAGCCCGATTCAATCCGTTCCGGGCCGGCGACGATGCGCAGGCGTGGGTCGCGCAGCGGCTGGGGTGCATCCAGCAGCCAACCGGGGCGCAGCGGCCAGTGTGCGGGGGGCTTGGCCGGTGGCTGGGTGCCGCTGGCGCGTTCGGGGCGATGGTCGGCCTGCACCGCCAGCGGTTGCACGGCATCATCGCCCAGCCGCGCGCGCAGCCGTTCGCGCAGCTGGTTCCACGGCATGGCCTGGGCCGGGCGGGTGTCGAACAGATCGCGTGCCACCGGCACGAACGGCGGCAGTTGTTCGGCCTGCAGGCGCAGTGCGCGGCTGCCGGCGGGCAGGGCGAAGGCTTCCATGCGGTTGCGGGTGATTTCGAACAGCAGCGCGGCATCGCGTTCGGGCGCCAGCAGGCCGATGGTCAGCACGCTGGCCGGCAGCAGGTCGTGTTCGAAGTGCAGGTCGAAGCGCTGCACGCCGCCATCGCGCGAGCAGAGGAAGGTGGCCAGGTCCAGCAGCAGGCGCCGCAGCGGGAACAGCAGGGCCTGGCTGGATTCGATTTCGTATTCGAATTCGATGCGGGCATCGAAACGGTCGGGGGGCTGGTAGTAGCGCAGCGGCGTGTTGTCCAGGCCGCGCACGGCATCGAGCTGCTGCAGCACCTGCGGGGCGAAGCGGCGGGCCAGGCTGTCGCGCGGCAGGTCGAACACCGCGCCCAGCGTACGCAGGCCGGAACGACCGAGCACGGTGACCGCATCGGCGGGCAGGCCGCTGCGAGCCAGCGGCAGCGGCGCCAGCGCGGCCGCCAGCTGCATGGCATCAATGCCCAGGCCGTCGTGCACGTTGGCCAGCACGCGCGCGGCATGCGGGTTGGGCGCGGCCACCAGGCGATGGCGGAAACCGAGTTCATGCAGGCCGTGGCGCAGGCGCTGTTCGATCTGTGGCCAATCGCCGAACAGGGCGCGGCTGGCGTGGATTTCCAGCACCAGCGCATGCGGGAAATCGAGGCTGACCTGCGAACTGTAGGCGTACAGCCAGCTGGCCAGCAGTTGCCGGGTCTGTTGTTCGGCGGCGGGATCGTAGTCGTGCAGCTGCATGTCCTGCACCAGCACCTGCGCGGCCGACAGCAGCATGCCCGGGCGCAGGCCGGCGGCCCGCGCGGCCGGGCTGACCGCGCGCAGCACCCGGCGCTGGGCCGGGCCCTGCAGCAGCACCAGCGGCCGCTGCGGGTCCGGCTGCTGGCGCAGTACGCTGTCCAGCGCCAGCTGCGGCAACAACAGGCAGGCCCAATGCATGGCGCGGCCTCAGTGGGCGATGGCCAGCGGCAAGGGCTGCGCAGGCGGCAGCCCGCCGCGGCACTTCAGCACGCGCACCTGGCCGGGGTCGAGCTGCAGGCGCAGGCTGGCCGGCGACGGATTGCGTGCGGCGCGCGCTTCGCGGAACACGAAGCCCAGGCACTGGCCGCTGTCGGCAGCAACCTGCAAGCGGCGCAGGGAACGATCATCGGCCTGCTGCGGCCAGCACAGCACCGCCGCACAGGCGGCCGAGCGCAGGCACTGTTCGGCCGCCCACAGCGCCTGCTTTGGCGCGGCGTGGATGATCTGCAGCTGGGCCAGGTCCAGCCCGGCCGCGGCCCAGGCCGGGGCATGCGGGCGATGCGGCGGGGCGACCAGCACGATCGGCCGATCGCGCTGGCTCAGCTTGGCCAGTGCCGGCCAGACCAGGGCCAGTTCGCCCACGCCGGGGCAGGCCAGCAGCACTTCGCACAGCCCGCTGGCGGGCCAGCCGCCGCCGGGCAGGCGGGCATCCAGGGCCGGGTGCCCGCTGGCCAGATGGTCGCTGGCCGGGCCATGGCGGGCCGGGCCGCGCCACAGTTGGCGGCCATCCAGCAGGCGGTCCAGGGCGACGACGGCACCCATCAGCCGGTCCTCCAGGGGAGGCGCCGGGCAGGCAGGAAGCGGCGGCAGTGGACGGCAACGGCAGGCATGGAACGAGTATCGACAGGCCGGTATCAGGGGCTGAGACCGGACATGCTACTCGCCTTGTGAGTAGAATTACTAATGAAATCGAGGGGTGGTTTTCAGGTTGCTGAAGGGGGCAGGGAGTGCCGACCAAGGTCGGCACCTACCGGTATGGGACGCCCGGCGCTACCCGGCGCGTTACCGGCGTACCGGCAGGGCCACCGGGCGCAGCGGGGCGGCGTCGCCACCGCGGATCTTCAGCGGGCCGCCAATGAAGGCGAACTCGTAGACCTGGTCACGGGCCAGTTCGTCCAGCGCCACCAGTTCGATGATCGGCGCGCCCTGCTGGGCCAGCAGGTAGGTGTGCAGCGGCACGTAATCATCGGACACCTCCGAGGGGAAGGTCTCGAAGCTGAGGTTGTCGGCGCCGACGATCATCGCGCCACTGTCTTCCACCAGGAAACGGGCCGCGTCCAGGCCCATGCCCGGCGGGTTGGCCATGTAGGCGCGGGGCTGTTCGAACAGGCGCATGCGACCGGTGCGGATCAGCACCACGTCGCCCTGCTGCAGGGTGACGTGCTGGCGTGCCAGCGCATCCTTCAGGTCCTGGCGGGTAACGCGGTAGCTGTCCGGCAGCATGTCCACGCCCTTGGCGCCGGCCACGTCGATCAGCACGCCACGGGCGATCAGCGGCGGGAATTTCTCGATGCCGGTGACCTTCCAGCCACGATCGCCAAGGTGCTCATCGGCCTCGAAGCCATTCCAGATCTTTCCGTGGATGCCGAAGTGGTTCAGCGCATCGATATGGGTGCCGGTGTGGCTGTACATCGAAAACGCGGTGCCGGTGTAGCTGCGGGTGAGGTTCATGGCCTGGCCCACGCCCATCGGGTCGTCCACCACGGTGCCGCGCGGGGTATGGGTCATCCAGAACTGGTAGTGCGGGTCGCCGGCGTCCTGCCAGCTGGGCATGCCGACGTAGTATTCGGTGGCCAGGTCGTAGGCCTTGCCGCCGCTGACCCGCGACAGGATGGCGGCACGCGAGGCGTCGGTGATCAGGTTGAGGCGACCGATTTCGTCCTTCGGCCCCCAAGGGCTGGTGCCGACCTGCTGGCCGGAAGGAGCGTGTTCGTGTGCGGACACGGCGGTGGATGCAGCAGTGCTGGCCAGCAGCAGGGCCAGTGCGCTGGCCAGGGTACGTGGGGTCATGGGGTTTCTCCTTGCAGGGTGGGGAAGGGCGCGGCGGTGGCCGCGACCAGGGGCGCCAGGGCCTGGCGCAGCTGTGGCAGCGGCAGGGTCTGCAGGCGCAGGCCGTGGCCGCCGATGACGGTGGGAATGGAACGGATGCCGAGGGCGGCGGCTTCGGCGCGGTCGGCCTGTACGCGCTGGCGCACGGCGTCACTGCGCATGTGGCCAGCGAAGACGCCGCGCCGGTGACCCAGCGCTTCGGCGATGTCCAGCAGGACGTCGGCATCGCCGATGTTGCGGTGCTGGTGCAGGTGCGCCCACTGCACCGCATCGAACATCGCGGCATGGGCATCGTTGCCGCCGAGCACGCCGGCCGCCTGGCAGGCCAGTGCGCCCAGCCAGCCGGAGGGGTATTCGAACGTCTGCGCGCGCATGCCGTCGATGTCGATGCGCGCGCTGTCTTCATGCGCCGCGCAGTCGGCCCAGTGGCGCAGGATGGTGTCCTTGGCGCGCGGCATGGAACCGAAGACGTCGATCATCCGGGCGCGCGAGTCCTGCAGCACGAAGCTGCGGTGGCGCACCTGGATGCCCAGTTCGGCCGAAACCTGCTGCAGGCGCGGGGCCAGCACGAAGCACCAGCCGCAGACCACATCGTGGAAGAAATCGACCACCGGCGCGGCGGTGGTGGGGGAGGGGGCGGAAGACATCTGCCTGCCATCGGTGAGAGAGGAGGCGGCAGCGTAGGCAGCGCAGCGTGGCCGAAACAGCGGGTTCCGGGCAGCTCAGTTTTCGCTGGCGGTTACGAATCCAGTCCCGCGCAGCTGGGCAGTTCGGCGTGCAGGAAATCGATGAAGGCCCGCACCTTGGGCTGCAGGTGGCGCGCGGTGGGGTAGACCGCATGCACAAAGCGCGGGGGATAGCGGTGGTCGGCCAGCACCTGCTGCAGGTCGCCGCGTGCCAGTGCGGGCGCGGCCAGGAACGAGGGCAGCGCGCCGATGCCCAAGCCCGCCAGCAGCAGGTCGCGCAGCAGCAGGCTGTTGTTGGCGGTCACCCGTGCCGGCAGGGTGATCGTGACCTGGCCATCGGGGCCCAGCAGCGGCCAGCTGCCTGGTGAATCGGACAGGCTGTAGGCCAGCACGCTATGTGCATGCAGATCCTGCACGGTGTGCGGTGCGGGGTGCTGCTGCAGGTAGGACGGTGCCGCGCACAACACCTGCTGCAGCGAGGCCAGCCGCCGCGCCACCAAGCGTGAATCGTCCAACTCGGCGCGCAGCCGCAGCGACACATCGAAGCCTTCGCCCACCGCGTCGAGCAGGCGGTCTTCCATCACCAGATCCAGCGACAGGTGCGGATGCTGTTGCAGGAAGCGCGGCAGCAGCGGCGACAGCGTGCTCAGCGCGAAGGACTGCGGTGCGTTCACCCGCAGGCGGCCGGCAACCTCGCCACGCTGTTCGGCGATGCCGCGTTCCAGCGCGTCCAGTTCGTCCAGCAGGCGGCAGCACTCGCGATAATAGGCGTGGCCGGTTTCGGTCAGGCTCATGCGCCGCGTGGTCCGCTGCAGCAGCACCACGCCCAGGTGCGCTTCCAGCGTGCGCAGCTGTTTGCTCAAGCCGGCCGCTGACAGGCCCAGGTCTTCGGCCGCGCGGGCCAGGCCGCCGCGTTCGACGATGCGGCGGAAGGTGCGCATCAGGTTGAAGGAATCCATGCCAGCCCCGGCGCGAAGAGGGCGCCATTGTAGATCCACGCCGTGCGTGGATGGATTTCCATCGGAATTGAATCCATGGAGATCCGACCCCTGTGCCGACCAACGGTCGGCACCCACCACCATCAGCAGCAGGTTCCAACAGCAGCAGGTTCCAACAGCTCGCAGGAAACCGTCGAAGGCGGGGTGGGTCCGGTGGCAGGGGCGTGAGCCGCATGGATGCGGCGACCGAGCTTACATGGACGTACTTGCAGCGTCCCCTGCCACCGGACCCACACCGCCATCCCACGGAATGCAGGCTTTTGACGTCGACGTTGACGTTTCCTCTGCGGGTGCCGGGCGGCAGCCCGACCGTCCCATCACCGCCCGTGGGGGTCCGGCCGGTGGTGCACGTACTCGACCACGGTGCCATCGGGGTGCACCGCGTTGAACGCCGCGCCGGTGGGTACCACCTGCAGCGGGAAGATGATCTGCGCGCCGGCTGCGACCAATCTGTCGTGATAGGGCCGCACGTCATCGACCAGCAGGGTGCCGGTGGTGGAGGTGAACGGCGCCAGTGCGGTGTCATTGCCTTCGATCAGCAGGAAGGCACCGACCATGGCCAGGCGCAGGCCGGCATCGGGGAAGGGGAAGCCCGCGTCGGCCACCACGCCCTGCAGTTGTTCGTAGAAGGCCACCCGTGCTTCCAGCTCCCCGGGGGCGACGAACACGCGGATCAGCACGCGTGGGCTGCGCTGGCTGGAGGTATCGCAGCGGTCGCGCCAGAGATGGTCGAAGTCGCGGTGCAGGGTCATGGGCAGCGCTCGGGGCCGGGAATTCCATTATCGGCAGCACCACACGCTGCACTGATGACCAGCGGTGATGGCCTGATAACCAGCTTGCGCGCGGGCGCCTGTGACTTAGGTCCTGTTGACAGCGATCAACGCCCTCGCACAATCTTCACATGATGGGTCGCCGTGTGCGGCCCGGGCAGGCAGGTTGTCACGCCGGGAGGAGGGTCCCGCGCGCAGACCGGCCCGTCCTTTGGCCTGCAGGTGTTGCCCGGCAACGCTTGCGCGGCATGACGCTGCACCCTTCGGCGGCACTTTCCCTGGACCGATTGCCTTGGCAACGGAATTACGCCTGCCGATGAAAACGTTTACAAAGCCGCTTGCCCTGTCCCTTGCCCTGTCTGCCGCATTGGCCGCCCCGGCCTGGGCCGACCCGGCCGCCTTCACCGTGCTGACCTTGGACCAGGCGCCTGCGCCGGACGCGATGCCGGCCCTGGCGGCGCAGCTGAAGACCCTGCAGGTGGACGCAGTGAGCGTGCGCCAGGTGCAGCGCGGTATCGGCCAGGTCGATCCGTTGCAGCTGCTGGCCGATGGCTTGGGCTACGACTACCGCTTCATTGCCGCCGGCCAGGACGATGGCCAGACCCAGCGCGGCCAGGCCGTGCTGACCCGCTTGCCGATTGCCGCGGAAAGCGGCCCGGACCAGCCGGGCCTGAACTACCTGCGCCTGGATGACGGCCGCCACACCGTGGCCGTCTACACCGACGCCGGTGCCGGCGCCGCGCAGTTGCCGGCGCTGGTGTCGCGTTCGCGGCTGGGCGCACCGGCGGTGCTGCTGGGTGCGGTGGCCAGTGAATCGGCCAAGGCAGCCGGTTTCGATCCCTCGCGCGTGGCCCTGGAAGCCGATGCCAGCTACTTCAGCGATGGTTTCCAGGCGGCCAGCAGCGCACCGTTCAAGGTCGATGGCAATGGCCTGCAGGCCACCCTGCTGACCCTGGCCTACGCGGCCGACAAGGGCGGTGAGCGCCCGTGGATGGACGCCAGCCTGAACGCCGATGCGCGCGCTGCGCTGCTGCTGAAGGCGATGACCGAGGACGAGAAGTTCCAGATGCTGCACAGCTATTTCGGGCTGGGCAAGGATGGCGGTCCGCTGCCGGAAGGCGCGGTGGGTTCGGCCGGTTTCGTGCCGGCGGTGCCGCGCCTGGGCATTCCGGCGCAGCAGTCGGCCGATGCCGGCGTGGGCGTGACCAACCCCGGTGGCATCCGTCCGGGCGATTTCGCCACGGCCATGCCGTCGGGCCCGTCCACCGCCTCCAGCTGGAACCGCGAAGTCGCCTTCGCCGGTGGCGCGACCATGGGCCGTGAAGCCTGGCAGCAGCGCTTCAACATCCTGCTTTCGGGCAGCGTGAACCTGCAGCGTGACCCGCGCAACGGCCGCAATTTCGAATACGCCGGTGAAGATCCGCTGCTGGCCGGTTCGATGGTGGGCGCGCTGATCCAGGGCGTGCAGAGCCAGCACGTGATTTCGTCGATGAAGCACTTCGCGCTGAACGACATGGAGACCCGCCGCAACTTCCACGATGTGCGCATCGGCGAACAGGCCATGCACGAATCGGACCTGCTGGCCTTCGAGATCGCGCTGGAAGCTGGCCGCCCGGGCGTGGCGATGTGCTCGTACAACAAGATCAACGGCACCTACGGCTGCGAGAACGGCTACCTGATGAACCAGGTGCTGAAGCAGGAGTGGAAGTTCCCCGGTTTCGTGATGTCCGACTGGGGCGGCGTGCACAGCGGTTCGAAGGCGGCGCTGGCCGGCCTGGACCAGCAGTCGGCCGGTGAAGTGTTCGATGCGGCGGTGTTCTTCGATGAGCCGCTGCGCCTGGCCGTGCACGGCGGCGTGGTGCCGCAGGCGCGCCTGAACGACATGGTGGCGCGCATCCTGCGCACGATGTTCCTGCACGGCAACTTCGACAACCCGCCGCAGCACCAGAAGGTGGATGCCGAAGCCGGCTTCGCCGTGGCCCAGCGCACGGTGGAAGAAGGCAGCGTGCTGCTGCGCAATGAAGGCAACCTGCTGCCGCTGGCCGACAGCGTGAAGCGCATCGTCATCATTGGTGGCCATGCCGACAAGGGCGTGATCGGTGGCGGTGGTTCGTCGATGGTGGGCGTGACCGCCAAGGGCACCAATGCGGTGCCGGGCGTGCTGCCCACCACCTGGCCGGGCCCGGTGATGTTCCACCCGTCCTCGCCGCTGGAATCGCTGCGTGCAGCGCGTCCGGATGCGACCATCGAATATGTGGACGGCAGCAACGCTGCTGCGGCGGCCAAGGCTGCCGCGCAGGCGGACGTGGCCATCGTGTTCGCCACCCAGTGGGCGGCCGAGTCGGTCGACCTGCCGGACATGAAGCTGCCTGACAACCAGGATGCGCTGATCTCGGCAGTGGCCAAGGCCAACCCGAAGACCGTGCTGGTGCTGGAAACCAATGGCCCGGTGCGCACGCCGTGGCTGGCGCAGGTGCCGGCCATGCTGCAGGCCTGGTACCCGGGCATCCGTGGTGGCGAAGGCATTGCCGCGCTGCTGACCGGCCAGGTGAACCCGTCGGGCCGCCTGCCGGTGACCTGGGTGGTGGACGAATCGCAATTGCCGCGCCCGCACGTGGATGGCCTCGGCTTCAAGCCGGCCAAGCCGTTCGGCGATGTGTTCGATTTCGATATCGAAGGCGCCAACGTGGGCTACAAGTGGATGGCCGCCAAGGGCCTGACCCCGACCTTTGCCTTCGGTCATGGCCTGTCCTACACCTCGTTTGCCTATGACAACCTGAAGGTGAGCGTGGAAGGCTCGCGCCTGGTCGCCAGCGTGGACATCCGCAACACCGGCAAGCGCGCCGGTGCCGACGTGGCCCAGCTGTACCTGAAGCTGCCGGCCGGCAGCACCACGCCGATCCGCCTGATCGGCTACGACAAGGTGAGCCTGCAGCCGGGCGAACAGCGCCGTATCCGCATCGAAGCCGAGCCGAAGACCCTGGCGCATTACGATGCGCAGGCACGCCAGTGGAAGATCGACGGCGGCACCTACCAAGTGCAGCTGTCGCGCAATGCGGCCGAACCGCTGCAGAGCGTGGACGTGCAGCTGGTGGAGCAGGTGCTGCGCTGATTCCGCAGATGATGGATGCTTGAAGACACGGCCCCGCGAGGGGCCGTGTCTGTTTGTGGGATGCCGCGAGATTCGCCGGGCATGGCCCGGCGCTACCGCTCGGGGTGCCCGCTGAACCAGCTGCGCAGGAAATCGATCAACTGCCGCACTTTCGGCGACGGTTGCGTGCTGTGCGGGTACACCGCGTAGACGCTCTGCTGCGGGAAGCGGTGCTGGCGCAGCACCGGCCGCAGGCGATCCTGGGCCAGGTCGTCTTCGATCAACCAGCGCGGCAGCACGGTGACCCCGGCGCCAGCCAGGGCGAAGGCGCGCAGGCTGCTGGCACTGTCCACGCGCACCACCGCATTGCCGGGGTTGGTAGCGAACAGGGCGTCGCTGCCATCCGGTGCGACCACCGGCACGTCGGCCAGGCGCGGATAGCCCAGGCGGGGCAGGGTGCCCAACTGCGCCGGGTCGTCAGCTGCTTCGGTCGACGGCAGGCGTGCCAGCAGCGCAGGGGCCGCCACGGCGCACAGCGGGTGCCGTTCCAGTTCGCTGGCGTGCAGGCCTGAATCCGGCAGGCGGCCAAGGCGGATGGCCAGGTCGAAACGCTCGGGAATCAGGTCGGCCGGTGCCGGTGAGGTCGACAGGTGCAGCTGCAGCGCCGGGTGCCGCACACGGAACGCTTCCAGCGCGGGAATCAAGCGCAGCTGCGCGTACTCCGGCGTGGTGGTCAGGCGCAGCAGACCCTGCAGTTGCTGGTGGTCGCGGCGCGCGGCATCGATGGCCGCCTGTGCCGCATCCAGCGCCTGCACGCAGTGCTGCAGGAACTGCTCGCCGGCCTCGGTCAGGGCCAGGTGCCGGGTACTGCGCAGCAGCAGGGTCACGCCCAGCTCCTGTTCCAGCCGCTTCAGGTTGAAGCTGACCACCGCGCGGCTCAGGCCTAGGCGGTCGGCGGCAGCGGTCAGGCTGCCGGCTTCGACCACGGCGCGGAAGATATCGAAGCGATCAAGGCTGACCATGATGCTGCATTGTCAAAATGGATTTGACAGTGTTGCAGCTGTTGTCGTGTTTTTTCAATCCGGCATGGGCGCCATGCTTTGCGTCTCTCCCCGCGCGAGTGCCGCCGATGCCATCCGCCCGCCTGCGCCATGAGGCGATCTTCCTGCTGGTGTTCGCCCTGGACCTGGTGAACATGTTCATCGCCACGGTGGCCTACCCGGCACTGGCGTCCGAGCTGCAGGCCGAGGTGGGCGTGTTGGCCTGGGTGGGCACTGCCTACATGCTGGGCCTGAGCGTGGTGATTCCGCTGGCGCCGTGGCTGGCCGCGCGCTGCGGCGAACGACGCCTTTTGCTGGTCGCGCTGCTGCTGTTCGCCGCGGCTGCGGTGCTGGCGGGGGCTGCACCGTCCATCGGCTGGCTGCTGGGCTGGCGCCTGCTGCAGGGCCTGGCCGGTGGCCTGTTGATTCCGGTGGCGCAGGCGGCGGCGTATCGGCAGTGCACGCCCGACCAACGCGGTGCGCTGACCCGCCGCATCCTGCTGGTGGCGCTGCTGGTACCGGCACTGGCACCGGCGCTGGGTGGGCTGCTGGTGCAGTGGCTGTCCTGGCGCGGCGTGCTGTGGGCCAGCCTGCCGCTGGCACTGGCGGCGATGGGCCTGGTGTTGGCGTGGATGCCCGCCGATGGTGAACGCACTGCGCCCCGGCTGCAGGCCTATGCGCTGGCCACGGCGTTGAGTGCGCTGGGCGTGCTGCTGCTGGCGCTGACCTGGCTGGGTGAACCCGGCCACCGGATTGCCGGCGCGGTACTGTTGTTGCTGGCGCTGATGCTGGCGACGGCCCACCTGCGCCATGCGCGTGGGCAGGCGCAGCCGCTGCTGCGCTGGTCGCTGCTGTCCCTTCGCGGCCTTCGACTGGCAATGCTGGTCTACCTGGCCGTACCCGGCGTGTTCATCGGCAGTCAGTTGGCCAGCACGCTGCAGCTGCACCAGGCCGGGTTCAGTGCTGCGCGCATCGGTGCGCTGATGCTGCCTTGGGCGCTGGCGTCGGCCGTGGCGATCACCGGCAGCCGGCGATTGCTGACGCACATCGGTCCTGCCGCGGTGCTGCGCATCGGCATGCTGCTGCAGGCGACGGGTCTGGTGTTGATGGCCGTGCTGCCGCAGCCCGCGTTTGCGCTGGCAGGGCTGTTGTTCGCGCTGATGGGTGCCGGCGGCAGCCTGTGCAGCAGCACCGCGCAGACGCTGGCCTTCACTGGCGTTGACGCGGATGCGCTGGGTGACGCCAGTGCGCTGTGGAACCTCAACCGCCAGCTCAGTTTCTGCCTCGGCACGGCAGCCATTGCGCTGGTGCTGGCGCTGGCCCTGCAATGGCTGCCAGCGCGTGCCACGGGCGCGGCGCTGGGCATGGCCGCTGTCCTGACCCTGCTGCCGATGCTGCTGTTGCGCCGCGGGCAGTCACTGATCCTCATGCAACCGGAGAATGCCTGATGCAACACACCGCCGAAGATGAAATCCACGTACTGCACGACGCGCTGCAGGCCTGGTTCCGTGCCGACACCGGCGCCGACGCGCTGGATGACCTGATGGCGCACTTCTGCGCGGACTTCAGCATGGTCGGCATCGCCGGGCGGCGACTGGACCGGGACGCGGTGCAGGCGCTGTTCGTGGGCGGGCACGGCGCGCGCCCCGGTCTGGAGATCGCCGTTGAGGACGTGCAGAGGATCCAGGCGCCCGCACCACTGGCGGTGCTGCGTTATCGCGAAGGGCATGCGGTGGCTGGCGGAGCGCTGGCCTGGCGGGAATCGTTGGCGGTGCTGCGGCAGGACGCGGGGCGCTGGCGCTGGTTGGCGCTGCACGAGGTCCCTGCGGGCTGATGGATCCGCCGGGCCATGCCCGGCGAGCGCGGCGGCCGCCGGCCGCACATGTGCCATCAGTCGTGCCCCGGACACCACAGAACGCAAAGCCGGCGCACACTTCGGCGGGGTGGGCAGGAGTACGCTGGAACCTTTCCTGCCGAGGGGTCATCCATGCATGTGCGTGCCGTTGCTGTAGCCATCGCCCTGTGCCTGTCCAGCAGCGTGCTGGCCGCCGATACCCCGCCGATGACCCCGGACATCAGTGGCAAGCCGTTCGTTGCACCGGATATCGGCCGCGACTACGACAAGCGCGTGGTGATGGTGCCGATGCGCGACGGCACCCGTCTGTACACCGTGATCGTGGTGCCCAAGGGCGCCCACAACGCGCCGATCCTGCTGACCCGCACGCCCTACGATGCTGCCGGCCGCGCCAACCGCAGCGATTCGCCGCGCATGCGTGACCTGCTGCCGCAGGGCGACGAGGTGTTCGTCGACGGCGGCTACATCCGCGTGTTCCAGGATATCCGTGGCAAGTACGGTTCCGAAGGCGATTACGTGATGACCCGGCCGCTGCGCGGGCCGCTGAACAACACCAAGGTCGACCACGCCACCGACGCCTGGGACACCATCGACTGGCTGGTCAAGCACGTGCCGGAAAGCAACGGCAAGGTCGGCATGCTGGGCTCATCCTACGAAGGCTTCACCGTGGTGATGGCGCTGACCAACCCGCACCCCGCGCTGAAGGTGGCCGCGCCACAGAGCCCGATGGTGGATGGCTGGATGGGCGATGACTGGCTGAACTACGGCGCCTTCCGCCAGGTCAACTTCAACTACTTCGCCATGCAGACCGAGAAGCGCGGCAAAGGCACGCCGCTGCCCAGCCTGGGCTACGACGACTACAGCACCTTCCTGCGCATCGGCTCGGCCGGCGACTACGCGCGTTTCACCGGCGTGGACCAGCTGACCTGGTGGAAGAAGCTGGTGCAGCACCCGGCCTACGATGCGTTCTGGCAGGGCCAGGCGCTGGATGCGGTGATGGCCAACACCCCCTTGAAGGTGCCCACGATGTGGCTGCAGGGCCTGTGGGACCAGGAAGACATGTGGGGCGCCAACCATGCCTACCAGGCCATGGAAGGGCGCGATACCGGCAACACCCATAACTACCTGGTGATGGGCCCGTGGCGGCACAGCCAGGTGAACTACAGCGGCAGCGAACTGGGCGCCCTGAAGTTCGATGGCGATACCGCCCTGCAGTTCCGCCGCGATGTGCTCAAGCCGTTCTTCGACCAATACCTGGTGGACGGCGCGCCGAAGGCGGACACACCGCCGGTGCTGATCTACAACACCGGTGAAAACCACTGGGACCGCCTGCAGGGCTGGCCGCGCAGTTGTGAGAAGGCGTGCGCGGCGGCCAGCAAGCCGCTTTACCTGCGCGCCGGTGGCAAGCTGGCCTTCCAGGCGCCGGCGGCGGGTGAGGGGGATTACGAGGAGTATGTGTCCGACCCGGCCAAGCCGGTGCCGTTCGTGCCGCGCCCGGTGCGTTTCGGCGACCGTGACATGTGGACCACCTGGCTGGTGAAGGACCAGCGTTTCGTGGATGGTCGGCCCGATGTGCTGACCTTCATCACCGAACCCTTGAGCGAACCGCTGCGCATCGGCGGTGCGCCGGTGGTGCATCTGCAGGCGTCCACCAGTGGCACCGACAGCGACTGGGTGGTGAAGCTGATCGATGTGTATCCGGACCAGGAAGCATCGACGCCGGAGATGGGCGGCTACGAGCTGCCGGTGTCGCTGGCGATCTTCCGCGGCCGCTACCGCGAAAGCTTCAGCGAAGCCAAGCCGCTGGCCGCCAACCAGGTGCTCCCGTACCGCTTCGATCTGCCCAATGCCAACCACACCTTCCAGAAGGGGCACCGGGTGATGGTGCAGGTGCAGTCCAGCCTGTTCCCGCTGTATGACCGCAACCCGCAGACCTACGTGCCGAACATCTACCTGGCCAAGCCGGGCGATTACCAGAAGGCCACGCAGCGGGTCTGGCACAGCGCCGCGCAGGCCAGTTACATCGATCTGCCGGTGTATTGAGGAGGGGGCGGGGTGACGCCGGGCATGGCCCGGCGCTACCCGTAGATGAGCCGGTGGTAGCGCCGGGCCGTGCCCGGCGGATGCGGCCCGGCGGGTGCGGGGCTTACGCGCCCAAGGCGGGGTAATCGGTGTAGCCGTGCTCGCCGCCGCCATACAGTGTGGCCGGGTCCAGTTCGGCCAGGGCCGCGCCGCTGCGCAGGCGTGCAACCAGATCGGGGTTGGCGATGAACGCACGACCGAAGGCGACCATGTCGGCGTAGCCGCTGGCGACGGCGTGCTCGGCACTGTCCACGTCATAGCCGTTGTTGGCAATCCACGGGCCGCGGAAGCGGGCACGCAGCGCGGCGTAGTCGAACGCGATGTTGTCCCGGTCACCGCCGGTTGCGCCTTCGATCACGTGGATGAAGGCCAGCCCTTCGATACTGTCCAGACGTTCCACCGCGCGGTTGAACAGCGGCTGCGGGTCGCTGTCGTGAGCATCGTTGACCGGGGTGACCGGCGACAGGCGCACACCGGTACGGGCGGCGCCGATGGCCTCGGCCACGGCGCTGGTTACTTCAAACAGCAGGCGCGTGCGGTTTTCAATGCTGCCACCGTAGGCATCGCTGCGGTGGTTGCTGCCATCGCGCAGGAACTGATCGATCAGGTAGCCGTTGGCTGCATGCACTTCCACGCCATCAAAGCCCGCCGCGATGGCGTTGCGCGCGGCGATGCGGTAGTCCTCGATCAACGCCGGAATTTCATCGATCGCCAGTGCGCGCGGCGCGGACACATCCTCGAAGCCGTTGGCGGTGAAGGTCTTGCCGTTGGCGCGGATCGCGCTGGGTGCCACCGGCACTTCACCGTCCGGCAGCAGGCTGGTGTGGGAAATGCGGCCCACATGCCACAACTGCAGCACGATGCGGCCGCCTTCTGCGTGCACGGCATCGGTAATGTGCTTCCATGCCGCCACCTGCTCGGCGCTGTAGATGCCTGGAGTGTCCAGGTAGCCCTGGCCAAGCGGACTGATCTGGGTGGCCTCGGCAATGATCAGGCCGGCGCTGGCGCGCTGCTGGTAGTAGGTGACCGCCAGCGGCGACGGTACGCGATCGGGCAGGGCGCGGTTGCGCGTAAGCGGAGCCATGGCGATGCGGTTGGCAACGGCGATATCACCCAGGCGGGTGGGCGTGAACAACACGCGGGATTCGGCACTCATCGGGGGTCCATGCACTGCAGGGGAGGTGTGCATGAGCATAGGGCGCTGCGCGTTGCAGCGATGGGAAGGATCGTTGCGTGGCGGCGGTGCGCCGCGTGCCGTTTCCGTAACACGTGGCGGCGTAGATTCGAGAGCAGGCGGGCAGGCCCGCATCGATTGCCAACACGTGGAGTACACAGATGATCGATTATCAGCTGGGCGGAAAGACCGCCATCGTTACCGGCGGTGTTTCCGGCATCGGCTTGGCCGTGGCCGAGCTGCTGGCTGCATCGGGCGCACGCATTTCAGTGTGGGACCTGAAACAGGACGCCGTGGATGCGACCGTGCAGGCCTTGAAGGCCAAAGGTGCCGAAGCAATTGGCATTGCGCTGGACGTGACCGACGAGGCGGCGGTGGAAGCGGCCGTGCAGCGCACGGTGAGCGAACTGGGCGGGCTGGATATTGCCGTGAACAATGCTGGTATCGGCGGCCCAGCGGCCAGCAGCGGCGATTACCCGGTGGATGGCTGGAAGCGCGTGGTGGATGTGAACCTGACCAGCGTGTTCCTGTGCCAGCGCGCGCAGATCCAGGCGATGCGCGCGGCGGGCAAGGGCGGCAGCATCATCAACATGGCCTCGATCCTGGGCCAGGTGGGCTTTGCCGGTTCCACCGCGTACGTGGCGGCCAAGCACGGTGTGGTGGGCCTGACCCAGACGGCGGCCTGGGAACATGCTGCCGACGGCATCCGCATCAACGCGGTCGGTCCGGGCTTCATTGCCACGCCGCTGCTGGACAAGATGGATGCCAACGCGCGTGCCACGCTGGAAGCCAAGCATGCCCTGAAGCGGCTGGGCAAGCCGGACGAGGTCGCTGCGTTGGTGGCCTGGCTGGCCAGCAATGACGCCTCGTTCGCGACGGGGACCTACTACGCGATCGATGGCGGTTACCTGGCGCAGTAATGCGCTGAGGTGCGGTGCCGCCGGGCCACGCCCGGCGCTACCGGGTGAACCGGCCGTGCGGGCGCCTTCACTGTGGTGCCACGCGCGGCGCGCGACGCTCCGGGAAAATCCCGGAGCCTGCCGATGGAACTCACCCAGGACGTATCGATCCTGCTGCGCGTTGCCGCCGCCATGCTGTTTGGCGGCGTGCTGGGCGTCGAGCGCGAGATGGGCAAACACGCCGCGGGCCTGCGCACACACATGCTGATTGCGGGTGCGGCGGCGCTGATCGTCGGCCTGGGCGATTCGGTGGCCGAACATTTCCAGCAGGAGCGCTACCGCGATCTGCTGCAGGTCGATCCGGTGCGCCTGATCGAGGCCGTGGTGGCCTGCGTGGGGTTCGTTGCCGCCGGCACCATTCTGCGCGGTAACCGCGAAGACCAGGTCAGTGGGCTGACCACCGCCAGTTCTCTTGTGATGGCCGCCGCCATCGGCATTGCCGTGGGCATTGGCAAGTACGTGATCGCCATGGGGGTGAGCGTGCTGTGCCTGCTGGTGCTGGCGGTGATACGGCGGGTGGAGAAGAAGCTGTGAGTGCCGGGGTGGGGTCGGAGCCCCTGCAGGGATCCGACCCCGATGCCATGTAGGTCGGAGCCCCTGCCGGGGTCCGACCCCGCCGCGACCAGGGTCAGATCCCCGCAGGGGCTCTGACCCTTTCTCGTAATGGTCCTACCAATAAACCAGAACTAACGCTATGGTCTAATAGGCGTCTAGCGGGAATGGCGGTTCAATCCGCCACCAGTGGTGCATTTGTTGTGAATAATGGTACGACCAATATTCGCGCGCCACGGACCGCCCCACTGCGGTGGGTTTCCCGTCAACGCCGAGATTTTCCATGCAGCCCTGGCAACACCTGTACGACCCCGCCGGCAACCTGTGGTTGTCCAGCCTGATCGCGCTGCTGCCGATCGCCTTCTTCTTTGTCGCCCTGGCCGTGCTGCGCATGAAGGGCTGGCTGGCCGGCACGATCACCGTGGCCATCGCGCTCGGCGTGGCCCTGCTGTTCTACCGCATGCCGCTGGCGCAGGCGCTGGGCGCGGCCGGCTATGGCTTTGTCTACGGCCTGTGGCCGATCGCCTGGATCATCATCGGCGCGGTGTTCCTGTACAAGGTCTCGGTCAAGACCGGGCAGTTCGACATCATCCGCGCCTCCATCCTGTCGGTTACCGAAGACCAGCGCCTGCAGATGTTGATGGTCGGCTTTGCCTTCGGTGCGTTCCTGGAAGGCGCCGCCGGGTTCGGCGCGCCCGTGGCGATCACCGCCGCGCTGCTGGTCGGCCTGGGCTTCAAGCCGTTGTATGCGGCCGGCCTGTGCCTGATCGTCAACACCGCACCGGTTGCGTTCGGTGCCATGGGCATTCCGATCATCGTCGCGGGGCAGGTGACCGGCCTGGACGCGTTTGAGATCGGCCAGATGGCCGGGCGCCAGCTGCCGTTCCTGACCATCATCGTGCTGTTCTGGATCATGGCGATCATGGATGGCTGGCGTGGCATCAAGGAAACCTGGCCGGCGGTGCTGGTGGCCGGTGGTTCCTTCGCCATCGCCCAGTACCTGACCTCCAACTTCATTGGCCCGGAACTGCCGGACATCACCGCTTCGCTGGCCTCGCTGGTCTGCCTGACCCTGTTCCTGCGCCGCTGGAAGCCGGTGCGCATCTTCCGTTTCGATACGGAAACCAGTGCGCAGGCCGCGGCGCAGGCGCTGGAGGCACCGCGCCATAGCGTCGGCCAGATTGCCAAGGCGTGGTCGCCGTTCCTGATCCTTACGGCGATGGTCACGCTGTGGAGCATCAAGCCGTTCAAGGCGTTGTTCGCCACTGGCGGTGCGCTGCAGGGGTGGGTGCTGAAGATTCCGGTGCCCGGGCTGGACCAGATGGTGCAGAAGATGCCGCCGATCGTGCCCGCGCCGCTCAGCTACGAAGCGGTCTACAAGTTCGACTGGTTCTCGGCCACCGGCACCGCCATCATCCTGGCCGCGGTGGTTGCCATCGTCGCCCTGCGCATGCCGGCCAAGGCCGCGCTGCAGACCTTCGGCGAAACCGTGCGCGAGCTGCGCGTACCGATCTATTCCATCGGCATGGTGCTGGCCTTTGCGTTCATCGCCAATTACTCCGGGCTGTCGGCCACCTTGGCGCTGGCGCTTGCCCACACCGGCGATGCCTTCCCGTTCTTCTCGCCGTTCCTGGGCTGGCTGGGCGTGTTCCTGACCGGTTCGGACACGTCTTCCAATGCGCTGTTCTCTGCCTTGCAGGCCACCACCGCCCAGCAGATTGGCGTGTCCGATGTGCTGCTGGTGGCGGCCAACACCACTGGCGGTGTGACCGGCAAGATGATTTCCCCGCAGTCCATCGCCATTGCCTGTGCGGCGGTGGGCCTGCCCGGCAAGGAATCGGACCTGTTCCGCTTCACCGTCAAGCACAGCCTGATCTTCACCACGATGGTCGGCCTGATCACCCTGGCCCAGGCCTACTGGCTGACCTGGATGATTCCCTGAGCCATGGCCGCTCTGCTTCTCCAGCCTCGTGCCGTTCGGGTGACAATGGCGCCATGAGCATGCAACGGGTTTCGGACAAGGTGGCCGCGCAGCTGCGCGCGCTGGTGCAGGAACAGCAGCTGCAGCCGGGCGACCGGCTGCCGGCCGAGCGCGCACTGGCGGTGCAGCTGGGGGTATCGCGCACGGCGCTGCGCGAGGCCATTGCGCAGCTGGCCAGCCAGGGCCTGCTGACTGCCCGTGTGGGTGGCGGTACCTACGTGGCAGCACCGGCCGCACGCGCCCGGCAGGCGCTGGATGAACCGCTGGCGCCGTACCTGCCGCTGTTCCAGGGCGACCCGGAATACCGCTTTGATGTGCTGGAGATCCGCCATGCGCTGGAAGGCGCCACCGCCTGGCATGCCGCATTGCGCGCGACCGATGAGGACCGCACGCGCATCGCCGCCGCGTTCCAGACCATGATGGACGCGCACGGCAAGGATGACCCCGCCGGTGAAGCGCAGGCCGATGCCGCGTTCCATCTGTCCATTGCCGAGGCGTCGCACAACCTGGTGCTGCTGCAGGTGATGCGTGGCCTGTTCGAACTGCTGCAGACCAATATCTCGCAGAGCCGCGAGAAGCTGTACACCTCGGCCCGCACCTTCTCGCCGCTGTCCGACCAGCATCGGGAAATGATGGATGCGGTGCTGGCCGGCGACCCCGAGCGTGCGCGCGCGGCCGCGCATGCCCACCTTGAATTCGTGCACACCACGCTGCGCACGCTCGATGACAACGAAGCCCGGCGTGCACGGGCCTCGCGCCTGCCGTCCCCGCACGGCTGACTACTTCCGGTTGACCCATGATCATTTCCGCCTCCACCGATTACCGTGCCGCAGCGCAACGCCGGCTGCCGCCGTTCCTGTTCCATTACATCGATGGCGGCGCGTATGCCGAGCACACGCTGAAGCGCAACGTTTCCGATCTGTCCGACATCGCGCTGCGCCAGCGCATCCTGCGCAACATGTCCGACCTTAGCCTTGAAACCGAGCTGTTCGGCGAGAAACTGGCGATGCCGGTGGCGCTGGCGCCGGTGGGCCTGACCGGCATGTATGCACGCCGTGGCGAAGTGCAGGCGGCACGCGCGGCCGACAGTCGCGGTATTCCGTTCACCCTGTCCACGGTGTCGGTGTGCCCGATCGAGGAAGTGGCACCGGCCATCCAGCGCCCGATGTGGTTCCAGCTGTACGTGCTGCGCGACCGTGGCTTCATGCGCAACGCGCTGGAGCGGGCACAGGCCGCCGGCGTGACCACCCTGGTGTTCACCGTGGACATGCCGGTGCCCGGTGCGCGCTATCGTGACGCGCACTCGGGCATGAGCGGCCCCAATGCGCCGCTGCGCCGCATCGGCCAGGCCATCACCCATCCGCGTTGGGCGTGGGATGTGGGCCTGTTCGGCCGCCCGCACGACCTGGGCAATATTTCCGCTTACCGCGGCCATCCGACCGGACTGGCGGACTACATCGGCTGGTTGGGCAGCAACTTCGATCCGTCCATTTCCTGGAAGGACCTGGAATGGATCCGCGAGTTCTGGAAGGGGCCGATGGTGATCAAGGGCATCCTCGACCCGGACGATGCGCGGGATGCGGTGAAGTTCGGTGCCGATGGCATCGTGGTGTCCAACCACGGTGGCCGCCAGCTCGATGGTGTGCTTTCCACCGCGCGGGCGCTGCCGGCCATTGCCGATGCGGTGCAGGGCGATCTGAAGATCCTGGCCGATTCGGGCATCCGCAATGGCCTGGACGTGGTGCGGATGCTGGCGCTGGGCGCCGACACAGTGTTGCTGGGGCGCGCCTTCGTCTACGCATTGGCGGCCCAGGGCGAGGCCGGCGTGGCCAACCTGCTGGACCTGATTGCCAAGGAAATGCGGGTGGCGATGACGTTGACCGGCGCGCGGCGCATTGCCGATATTGGCCGCGATTCGCTGGTCAGCCTGCCGTGAGCGGCGATGACGCGGTGCTGCAGCAGCTGCGCCAGGCGGTCGGCCGCCGCCATGTATTGACCGGCGACAAGGCCACCCGCCGATTCCGCCGCGGCTACCGCTTCGGTGAAGGCCCGGTGCTGGCGGTGGTACGGCCTGGCACGCTGCTGGAACTGTGGCGCGTGCTGCAGGCCGCCGTGCAGGGTGGGGCGGCGATCATCCTGCAGGCTGCCAATACCGGCCTGACCGGCGGTTCGACTCCGGATGGCAACGATTATGGGCGCCCGATCGTGTTGATCAGCACGCTGCGGCTGACCGGCATCCAGCTGTTGAACGGCGGCCACCAGGTGCTGTGCCTGCCGGGTGCAACCCTGGACCGGCTGGAACAGACGCTGGCACCGCTGGGGCGCGAACCGCATTCGGTGATCGGTTCGTCCTGCATTGGTGCCTCGGTGCTGGGCGGGGTCTGCAACAACTCCGGCGGCGCCCTGGTGCGCCGTGGCCCGGCCTACACCGAGCTGGCGCTGTATGCACAGGTCGATGCGCAGGGCCGGCTGCAACTGGTCAACCACCTGGGCATCGCCCTGGGCGATAGCCCCGAGCAGATCCTGCAGCGCCTGCAGGACGGGCAGTACAGTGCGGCCGACGTGGGCGATGGCGATGGGCGCGCCGCGTCCGACCAGCGCTACAGCGACGACGTGCGCCAGGTCGATGCCGATACGCCGGCACGCTTCAATGCCGACCCCGGCCGCCATTTCGAGGCGGCGGGCTCTGCCGGCAAGCTGGCGGTGTTCGCCGTGCGCCTGGACACGTTCGAAAAAGAAGCGGCCGAAGTGTTCTACATCGGCAGCAACCACACCGCCACGCTCACCGCCATCCGCCGCCAGCTGCTGACCGGCTTCGAGCGGCTGCCGATCGCAGGGGAGTACATCCACCGCGATGCGTATGACATCGGCGAACGTTATGGCAAGGACACCTTCCTGCTGATCGACCGCCTGGGCACCGCCCGCGTGCCGGCCGCATTCGCATTGAAGAGCCGCATTGATGGTTGGTTCGAGCGCGTCGGGCTGCGCGGCGTCACCGACCGGGTGATGCAGGCGTTGACCGCGCTGCTGCCTTCGCACCTGCCGCCGCGCATGGGCGAGTTCCGCCAGCGTTTTGAGCATCATCTGCTGCTGAAGGTCTCCGCGCAGGATGCGGCCGAGACCGAGCGATGGCTGCGCGAATGCTTCGCCAACCATGAGGGTGGCTTCTTCCGCTGCACGGCCGAAGAAGGGCGCAAGGCTTTCCTGCACCGGTTCGCCGTGGCCGGTGCCGCGGTGCGCTACCGTGAAGTGCATCGCGCGCAGGTCCAGGACATCGTGGCGCTGGATATCGCGCTGCGGCGGGATGACGCCGAGTGGTTCGAATCCCTGCCGGCAGATATCGACGGGCGGCTGCTGCACAAACTCTATTACGGCCACTTCCTGTGCCACGTCTTCCACCAGGACTACATCGCGCGCAAGGGTGAAGACCCGATGGCGATCGAACATGCGATGTGGGCACTGCTGGACCAACGCGGTGCGGAGTATCCGGCCGAGCACAACGTGGGCCATCTGTACCCGGCCAAGCCGGCGCTGGCGGCGTTCTACCGGTCGCTGGATCCGAGCAACACCTTCAACCCCGGCATCGGCCATACCTCGAAAGCGAAGGGGTGGGGCGGGTGTGATTGCCCAGCTTCGGTAGAGTCGAGCTTGCTCGACTGAACGAACGCAGTCGAGCAAGCTCGACTCTACAAATGCCGGAGCCAGGGCAGTCGAGCAAGCTCGACTCTACTATCATGCGGATTCGGCATGGATGCGCGGATGCGCAGGAGCGATGATGCACACCCCGATGTCCCGAACGGCGCTGGCCGCTCTGCTGCTGGCCAGCCCGGTACTGGCGCTGGCGCAGGGATCGATTCTTCCGCAGCAGCGCGATGCCGCTGGCAATGTGATGGAGCCATTGGGCCAGGTGCTGCGCGTGGATGAGCGCGGCGGACCGTCCGGCTTGTACGATTGTACCGGTGATGGTGCCTGGTGCGTGCGCGTGCTGCCCGCATCCGGTGACGGCGAGCGGCCGAGCGTGTTGGAAGTGCTGGAGACGGTGGCCGGCGAGGGCCAGCCGCAGGCGTACCACGTGAGCATCGATGTTCCGCCGGACGGCGAACTGTCCGTATGGCCGTGGATCGTGCGGCTGGCGCCGGACGTGGGCGCCGACCAGACGGTAGCCGATCCGCAGCAGCGCGCGCGGCAGAATGTGCTGGTGGGCGGCATCAGCAAGGTCAGCACGATGTATTCCGGCGGCGGTGCCGAGACGTCGCGCCTGCAGTTGGCACGCGTGCGGCACCTGGACGACGGCATCCAGATCGACGATGCGGTGCTGGGCCTGGCGTGGACGGGCGAGGCGGAGATCCGGGCCTGCTTCGGCGAGCAGGACGTGAAGCGGCGCGCCGGTGCGTGCCATGACACCTATGGATTCTCGGCACGGCTTTCGCTGGATGCCGCTGCCAGGGGCATGCCGGTGCTGCGTTACCAGACCGTGGCCACGCGTTTTCCGGCCGGTGTTTCGCGAAACGAAGATTCATTGGCCAGGGCGCCACTGACCAGGAAGGACCTGCGGACCGAGCAGGACCCGGCGTCCACCTATGCGCGCATGTTCCACTTCAGAGGGGGTGCATACCAGCCGGACCAGGCATTGCCCGATTGTTCGGGTTACACGGATGGGTAGAGTCGAGCTTGCTCGACTGAACGAAGGCAGTCGAGCAAGCTCGACTCTACGAAATGCCGGGGCCAGAGCAGTCGAGCAAGCTCGACTCTACCAATAGCCGGGGCGCGGGCCGTGGGGCACGCCCGGGGTTATTCGCAGCGGGCGGCGGTGATGATGTTGTCCTTGTCCACGTACACGCGCAGGCGGTCGGGGCGGATGTCCTTGGTGGTGATCGTGTTCGGCCCGATCGGGTTGACCAGGCCGGCGCCGCTCTCGCGTGACAGGCGCCGCATGTTGGCTTCGTCGGCCGGCTGTCCGACGGCCCAGCCCAGTGCGCTGGCGTTGCATTGGCCGCTGCCGCTTACCTGCGGGCCGGGCGTGCTGACACAGGCCGACAGCAGCAGGGCCGAGGCGGGCAGCAGCAGGGACAGGCGGATGGCGGTCATGCGGGCGCTCCTGCGCAGGGGATTGGCTGCACCATAGCACCGCCGCCGTGCGGCCGGGAGCGGTGCGATCATTGCCGCTGGCGGCGCCACGCTGCATAGTGGCCGGTGTATCGACAGGCGTGTGATCGCAGATGAAGGCAGGCAGGTTCCACCCGGCGCAGATCCTGGCAGGCGTGCTGTGCCTGTGCACGGCGGTGCTCGCCCAGGCGCAGGCCGACCCGGTCCCGGCGGCCGATGGCGCTCCGTTCGGCGCCTGGCGCAACCTGCAGACCGAGACCGGCTATGAGCCGGCGCAGCGCAACCTCGCCTTTGCCATGCTGCCGCAGGCGGCCACCCGCGGCGACCGGTTCGCGATCCTGGACCGTGAGGGCCGGCGCACGGTGTGCTGCCTGCAGGTGGCCAGTCCATCGCTGGGGGTCAATGCACTGCGCGAGCAGTACCACCTGCCTGCGGTATGGGTGGCCGATCTGAGCAATCTGCACAGCGCTGCACGGCCGTATGTCCCGCACGTGTATGCCATGCAGCGGGTGGACGAGTTGATCGACTACCGCTTCGCCGACGTGCCTGGTGCGTACAGCGATCTGGGTGGCCTGCTGCTGCCCGAGGGTGCCGCGGTGGATGCTGCGGGCACGACCGTGCGCTGGGGCCAGGCGCAGTACCAGCTGAAGTTCCAGCGTCTGCCACAGGCCGATGAGGAAGGCGCGCTGGACCGTTACACGCTGCAGTTGCTGCCTGCCGGTACGCCGCTGCGGGTCGAAGTGCCGTTCGGCACCTACTGAGGCGTTGCCGGCAGCCGGTAGAATGGCGGCCCGCCTGTACGGAACCCGCCGTGTTCACCCGTTCGTTGCTGCTGTTGTCCCTGGCCTGCGTGGCCGGCTGTGCCACCACGCCGCCGCCCGCCCACTCCGATGCGCTGTGGCGGGTCATCCAGCGTGACTGCCTGAGCGAGCAGGGGCCCCAGGGAAGCTGCCTGCAGGTGGAAGCGGCCGCCGACCGGCGCGACGTGCTGGTGAAGGATACCCACGGCGATTACCAGTACCTGCTGATGCCGCTGGACAAGCTGAGCGGCATTGAAAGCCCGGCGCTGTACCGGCGCGGTGTGCCCAACTATTTCGCCGCGGCCTGGCGGGCCCGCGTACACAGCGAACGGGCACTGGGCCAGGCCCTGCCGCGTGAAGTGGCCAGCCTGGCGCTGAATTCGCCGCACGGACGTTCGCAGCACCAGCTGCATATCCATGTGGACTGCCTGCGCGCCGACGTACTGCAGGCGCTGGACGCACATGCCGCTGCGCTGGGAACCCGATGGGCGCCGCTGCCTGTGCCCTTGCGCGGCCACCAGTACCAGGCGCGCCTGCTGCCCGGTGCCGAACTGACCGCCAATCCGCTGAACCTGCTGGCCCATGAGCTGAGCGGCGTGGGCGATGTCGGCCAGTGGAGCCTGCTGGTGGCGGGCCGGCAGAACGTGCAGGGCACGCCCGGTTTCGTGCTGCTGGCGACCCGGCTGGATCCGGCCAGCGGCAACGACGCCAGCGCCGAGGAACTGCAGGACCATGCGTGTTCGCTACTGACCGGCGCTGGCCAGGCGCTGGAGCGGGTCCGCTAGGCCGGCTCGCCTTGGCGGCGGCGCCATTCCGGTGCGGTCAGCGCGTGCAGGTGGCGATCCTGCCAGTGCTGGCCGTCGAAGTGCTGGCCGCGCAGGACGCCCTCGTGGGCGAAGCCCGCTTCGGTCCAGACCGATGCGATGGCCGCGGGGGTTCGTGCCGGCAGCAGCACGTACAGGCGGTGCAGGCCCACCTGCTCGAGAAGGAACGCACAGAGCGCGTGCAGGGTATCGCGCAGGCGCTCGGCATTGCCCCACGTGGCCTGGCAGAACGGGTGTAGTTCGGCGCTGCGCGCCTGGGTGGACTGCAGGCGTACGCCCAGTTGATCCACCAGGCGACGGCTGCTGGCGTCGAACACGCCCAGCAGCAGTTGATCGTTGTCGAACTGCAGGCGTGAACGCTGTACGCCGATCAGCAGTTGTACGTCAGCATCCGGGCGGCAGCTGAAGCCGTGCCGCGCGCGGCGTGTCACGCACAGGCCGAGCCACTCGTTCAGGTCATTGCGGTGCAGCGGGCGCACGATCACGCCGCCGTGGGCCAGATGCAGCAGGTGCCGGCGCAGGACCGGGTGCAGTGCGGGAATGGGGGAGGGAAGGGGTTCGGTACACATGCATTCGACGGTGACCTGCCGGCCCGGCAGAAACCATCGAATACGTTGCAAAGCGCGTGAAGGCGCCCAGTGCGCTAGGGCAACGCAGCGACCCCGTAGGATTCGATCACATAGCTGAAAGGCTGCTGCTCGCGGTCGCGCAGGAGTGCACGTACTTCCAGGATCACGCCCTGATTGCCATCGCCACGTGGCGGCCAGAACGTCTGGTCGGCCAGGGTCTGGCGCTGGAACCCGAGCGGCCCGACCACCCGGCCGAAGGGCTCGTCGGTGCTGTCCAGCACCTGGTTCATCGCCGGGCTGAGGCGCGCAGGCAGGTACCAGTTGTCGGCCTCGGACAGCACACGGCTGCCGCAGACCAGCTGCACGCGACGGTAGTGCACGGCGCTGCCATCGGTTGCACCCAGCGCGTGCAGCACATCGGCCGGGGCGGCCTTGTCCTGGCCACGCACGCGTACCGCACGCACCCGCGCCTGCTCGGCCAGGCCGTGCTCGGCACACCAGCTTTCCAGCGTGGCGGTGGCGCTCTGGCCACTGAGCACCCGCTGGTGCAGGCGTTCCACCAGCACGGCGGCGGCGACGCGCTGCTGGCCGGGCGGCGTGGGCGGCGGCGTGGTGGCCGCAGCATCGCTGGCGGACAGGCTGGCGATCGGGGCAGCGGCCAACAGGGACGCGGCCTGCCAGCGGCGAAGACGATCGTGGCGGTCGGACGGGCCCATGCGGCATCTACAGCGGGAACAGAGCGCTATGTTACCTGTTCAGGGGGGTGTGCAGCGTGGCGACGAGGCGGACGCATCGCTCTGGTGAATGTGTGGCATCGCCATATTTCGTTGGCCGATGGCAGCGAGGGGGCGCACGATGGGCCCCTTGTCTGCCTTGCGGAGTAACCCATGACCCTTCAGTTCGTTCATGGTGGCGTGGACCGCCACGGGGCGCCACTGCACTTCCACATCCGTGACGGCCAACTGCAGGCGATCAACGCAGCGGGCGGCGCGGCGGAAGGGGCGGAAAACGTCAATCTGGCCGGTTTCACCGTGCTGCCGGGGCTGGTCGATGGCCATATCCATCTGGACAAGAGCTTCGTCGGTGACCGCTGGCACCCGCACCAGCCGGTGGCCAGCCTGCGCGAGCGCCTGGCCGTGGAAAAGGCCGCCGTCGCCGCGGCCGTGCCCATGGTCGAGCGTGCCGAGGCGCTGATCCGCCAGTGCAGTACCTTCGGCACCGTGGCCATGCGCTGCCATGTGGACATTGATGGCAGCACCGGCCTGCAGCATCTGCAGGCGGTACGCGAAGCGGCCGAGCGCTGCGCGGACATCATGCAGATCCAGCTGGTGGCGTTTCCGCAGGCCGGGGTGATGTCCTGCCCGGGCACCGCCGAGGTGCTGCGGCAGGCCCTGGACGCTGGTGTGCAGGTGTTGGGCGGCATCGATCCGACCACGCTGGACGGTGATGCCGAAGGACAGCTTGCCCTGTTGTTCGGCCTGGCCGAGCGCCACGCCGTGCGCCTGGACATCCATCTGCATGAGCCGGGCGAAACCGGACTGGCGCAGTTGCTGCGGATTGCCGCGCGCACCCAGGCCGCTGGCCTGCAGGGCCGGGTGGCGGTCAGCCATGCCTACGCGCTGGGCGAAGTGCCGCTGGCGCGTGCATTGCAGGTGGGCGAGGCGCTGGCCCGCGCGGGCGTGGCGATCATGAGCAACGCACCGGGCGACCGCCCGTTCCCGCCGTTGCGTGCGCTGCATGATGCCGGGGTGCGGGTGTTTGCTGGCAACGACAACATCCGCGATTGCTGGTGGCCGTACGGCAACGGTGATCTGCTGCAGCGGGCGATGCTGCTGGGTTACCGCTCGGGGTTCTACACCGATGCCGATCTGGATCTGGCGCTGGACATGGTGACCACCCATGCCGCGCAGGCGATCGGAGTGCCGCAGTACGGCATTGGCGAAGGGCTGCCGGCGACCTTCGTGGCAGTGCGTGCGGACCACGGCCCGGCGGCGGTGGCCGGCGTACCTGTGGAACGGCGCGTGGTCGTGCAGGGGCGGTGGTTGTAGTTGGCAGGGCTGCGCCCTGCACCTGCCGAAGCGTCGAGCAACGTCAACGTCAACGGCAAAAGCGGGCTATCCGTGGGGTGGCGGGGCGGTGTCGGAGTGCGGGGACGCAGCAAGTCCCCCTCCGGGGCCCGGCCCAGCCGCTGGCGGCTGTGCGTTCGGGCGCTTGCGAAGCAGTGCTTCGCAAGCAAAGCGCCCTCACCCGTGTAGGCTTGGCAGCCGCATCCATGCGGCTGACACCCCGCACTCCGACACCGCCCCACCTCTGACAGATTCCTGCAGCTGTTGGGAACTGCGATGGTTGTCCGCGCGGCTGTTGGTAGGTGTCGACCTTGGTCGACACGATTTTTCTGTCAGATATCGAAATGAATCCGGGGTCAGATCCGTTTTCCTGCGGAAAACGGATCTGACCCCAAGAGCCGTTCCAACAGACCACGTAAAACTGTCGAAGGCGGGGTGGGTCCGGTTGCGGGGGCGTGAGCGCCATGGGCCCGAGGCATGCCTCGGGCGGGTTGGGCAGGACGCCCAACCCCGGTCTTGCCGTGTGCGCAGGACAGCGCACACGAGCAAGCGCGACCGAGCTTACATGGACGTACTTGCAGCGTCCCCCGCAACCGGACCCACCCCGCCCACCCCAGGAATCCAGCCTTTGACCTTGACGTTGACGTTGAATGGGCAGGTGCAGGGCGCAGCCCTGCAAACAAAGAACTACTCCGCTTCGCGCTGCACTTGGCGCCAGAGTTCGGCGGCCAGTGCGCGTACGGCTTCGTCTGCATCGGGGCGGTGCAGCAACCCCAGCTCGTAGTTGTCGATCACCGGCAGGCTGCGTTCGCCATCGATGATGCGATGCTCGCGGCCCACCGCGCGGCGTGGCAGCAGGCTGATGCCGATGCCATCGGCCACCGCGCCCTGGATGCCGCTGAGCGAGGAACTGGTGAACGCAATGCGCCAGCGCAGCCCCAGCGCCTCCACCGCCTGGATCATCTCGTCGCGGTACAGCCCGCGCGGCGGGAAGGTGACCAGTGGCAGCGGATCGTGCTGCAGGCTGCTGCTGCGCACACTGTCGATCCAGTGCATCGGCTCGCGCCGGCAGTGCACCGCCTGGCGTGTGTTGCGGCGCTGCTTCACCAGCACCAGGTCCAGCTCGCCATGGTCGAACCCATGGGCCAGGTCGCGGCTCAGGCCGCTGCTGATTTCCAGCTTCACCTGCGGGTGGCGACGGCTGAAGGCAGCCAGCATGCGGGTGGTCTGCGGGTTGACGAAATCCTCGGGCACGCCGATGCGTACCGCGGTTTCCACCGTGGCACCGGCCAGTGCCTGGGCCAGCTCCTCGTTCAGATCGAGCATGCGCCGTGCGTAACCCAGCAGGGTGTGGCCGGCGTCGGTGGGGTGCACATCGCGGTGGCCGCGTTCGAGCAGGCGGTGTCCAGCCAGTTCCTCCAGCCGCCGTACCTTCTGGCTCACGGTGGACTGGGTGGAGTGCAGGCGGGTGGCGGCGGTGGTGAAACTGCCGCAGTCGGCCACCATCACCAGGGCCCGCAGCAGGTCCAGTTCGAACAGTGTTCTATTCGATTTGGCACTGTCAGCCATTTGAACATTTCACTTCTGGATGATTGCTGCGACTTCTACCATGCAGGAAAGGGTGCGGCAAGCGGGCCGCAGCGCCGCACCGGCCCCGCCGCAGAGGAGAATCGCAGATGCGCATCCATCGTTGCCGCCGCTGTCCCACGCTGGGGCGCCTGTTGCTGCTGTGCCTGCTCGCGGTGCTGCCGACTGCCTGTTGGGCCAGCACCGGCGCGGCCGATGTGCGCCTGCACGATGCCGCTGCCCGTGGTGATGCCGCGGCCGTGCGGGCGGCGCTGGAGGGCGGTGCCCAGGTGGAAGCGCGCGACGCGCAGGGCCGTACGGCGCTGCTGCTGGCCACCCACGGCAACCGGCTGGAGGCAGCACGTGTGCTGATCGACGCCGGTGCCGACGTCAACGCCAAGGATGCGATGCAGGACAGCGCCTACCTGTACGCCGGGGCGCGCGGGCTGGATGAGATCCTCGCGCTGACCCTGGCCCACGGTGCCGATCTGCGCAGTACCAACCGCTATGGCGGCACGGCCCTGATTCCCGCCGCCGAGCGCGGCCACGTGGCCACGGTGCGCATGCTGCTGCGTGCCGGGGTGGCCGTGGACCACGTCAACCGTCTGCACTGGACCGCGCTGCTGGAGGCCATCCTGCTCGGTGATGGCGGCCCGCGCCACGTGCAGATCGTGCAGTTGCTGCTGGAGGCCGGCGCCGACCCGCATCTGGCCGACGGCGATGGCGTGACGCCGTTGGCGCATGCCCGCCAGCGCGGCTACACCGCCATCGAAACCCTGCTGCGCCAGCACGGCGCGACCCACTGATATCCCTTCCACCCCGCACGCCCGCGTGCCTACCAGGATGCCGTCCATGTTCCGTTGCTGCCCCTTGTCCCTTGCGATCCTTGTTGCTGTCGCGCCGCTGTCGGCGTCTGCAGCCGAACGTGCCGACCTGCTGATCCGCAATGCCACCGTGGTCGATGTCGAGCACGCGCGCAGCCTGCCCGGGCAGAGCGTGGTGATCCGTGGCGATGACATCGTGGCGGTGGGCCCCGACGCGCAGCTGCGCAGCCAATGGAGCGCCAGCGGCCAGATCGATGCCGCCGGCAAGTACCTCATTCCGGGCCTGTGGGACATGCACGTGCACTTCGGCGGCGGCCCGGCGCTGGTGGAGGAAAACAAGGCGCTGCTGCCGCTGTACATCGCCCACGGCATCACCACCATTCGTGACTGTTCGGGCGACCTGCCGGAACAGGTGCTGCAGTGGCGCGGGCAGATTGCCGACGGCACCCTGTTCGGGCCGCGCCTGCTCAGTTCAGGGGCGAAGATCGAGGGCATCAAGCCGGTGTGGAAGGGCACCATCGAAGTCGGTGACAAGGCGCAGGTGGATCAGGCGATCACCCGGCTGCAGCGCGACAAGGTCGATTTCGTGAAGATCACCGACAGCACGCTGAAGCCGGAGTTGTTCCTGTACTCGGCCAGCGCCGCGCGCAACGCCGGTCTGAAGGCATCCGGCCATATTCCGATGGCGTTGACCGTGGAGCAGGCGGTGGATGCGGGCCTGGCGTCCATTGAGCACTTGGATTACGCGTTCAAGGCCGGCAGCAAGGATGAGGCGCAGATCGCCGCCGACTTCGGCGCTGGCCGCATCGACCGCGCCGAAGCCAACCGCCGCCTGGACGCCAGCTTCGACCGCGATACCGCGATGCACGCCTACCGCGACTTTGCCAAGCGCGGCGTATTCGTGACCCCGACCCTCAATGGTGGGCGCATCCTGGACTTCCTGGACCAGGATGACCATGCCAATGATCCCTACCTGGCCTACATCGGCCCCGGTCTGCGCGCGACCTACACCTGGCGCGTGGAGCGTGCGGCCAAGGCCAGCCCGGCGCAGATCGAGGCGCGCCATGCGCAGTACCACCAGGTGGCCGCAGTGCTGCCGATGCTGCAGGAAGCAGGGGTGACGATCATCGCCGGCACCGACGCAGGCTTCCTCAATTCGTACAACTTCCCCGGCATTGCCCTGCACCAGGAACTGCAGTTGTTCGTGAAGGAGGGGCTGAGCGCACCGCAGGCGCTGTCGGCGGCCACCCGTTCCGGCCCGGCGTGGTTCGGGCAGATGGACCGCTATGGCGGTGTGGCCGTGGGCAAGGCTGCCGATCTGGTGCTGTTGACCGCCAACCCGCTGCAGGACATTGCGGCAACGCAGAAGATCGACAGCGTGATCCTGCGCGGGGATGTGTATGACCGCGCCGCGCTGGACAAAATGCTGGCCGATACCCGCGCCAAGGTGGCCGCGTGGAATGCGCAGTCGAGCTCGCGCGACTGAGCGGAACGCCATGAACGTAGAGTCGAGCTTGCTCGACTGAGCGGAACACCATGAACGTAGAGTCGAGCTTGCTCGACTGAGCGGAACGCCGTCGAGCAAGCTCGACGCTACGGTAAGGCAGAGGCCGTCGAGCAAGCTCGACGTTACGGGTTGCCGTCGTCCAGGCTGATGATGCCGCGGCGCAGGGCCTGGGTGACCGCGTGGGTGCGGTCACCCACCCCCAGCTTGTCCATCAGGCTCTTCATGTGCGCCTTCACGGTCTGCTCGGAGATCTGCATGCGCTCGCCGATGCGCTTGTTGGACAGGCCGCTGGCCACGTGGCGCAGTACTTCGGTTTCCCGCGGCGACAGGCGGTCTTCCACCACGTGCGCGGCGATGCTGGCGGCCACTTCGGCCGGAATGGCCGCGCGGCGGCCGTCGGCGACGGTGCGGATGGTATCCACCAGTTCGTGGCGCAGCATGTCTTTCAGCAGATAGGCACTGGCGCCGGCCTGCAGTGCGCGCACCGCACGCACGTCGCCGCGGTAAGTGGTCAGCACGATGATGCGCGCGCGCGGATCGAGCGCGCGGATCCGCACGATGGCTTCCACGCCATCCAGGCGTGGCATCTGCAGGTCCATCAGCACCACGTCCGGCTGCAGCTGCTGGTAGCGGGCGACGGCTTCCTCGCCGTCTGCGGCTTCGCCCAGCAGGCGAAGGTCGGCATGCGCGCCCAGCAGGGCGGCCAGGCCATCGCGCAGCAGGGGGTGGTCATCGACCACCAGTACGCCGATGGGGGCAAGGGAATCAGTCATGGGTGGGGCGGCTCCAGGGCCAGCGCCAGCGTGGCGCGCGTCGTTGGTACAGGCGGCGGCCGGGTACGGCCAGCGCGACTTCGGTGCCCAGGCCAGGGCGGGTCCACAGCTGCAGTTCGGCGCCCAGCCGCTGTGCACGCTCGCGCATGCCCTGCAGGCCCCAGTGGCCGTGGCTGGCGCCGGGGTCGGCAATGCCGATGCCATCGTCGCGCACGTGCAGCAGGAAGCTGCGTGGGCCGTAGGACAGCTCCACTTCGATGGCGCTGGCCTGGGCATGGCGCAAGGCGTTGCGGATGGCCTCGCGGCCGATCAGGAACACTTCCTCGGCGGCGTCGGTCTGCAGGGGCGGTGGGGTGCCTTCCACGGTCAGGCGCAGCGGATTGGTGCCTTCGCCAGCGTACTCGGCATGCACATCGGCCAACGCCGTGGCCAGGTCGCGGCCACTGAACGGACCATCGCGCAGCGCGTTCACGCGTTCGCGGCCTTCGGCCAGGTTGCGCTCGGCCAGCTGCATGGCCGATTCCAGCTGTGCGCGCACCGGTTCCGGGGTGCGTTCGGATTGGCTGATGGCATGCAGGCGCAGGATCAGGCCCTGGCTGCCCTGCAGCAGGGTGTCGTGCAGGTCGCGGGCAATGCGTTCGCGCTCGCCGTGGCGTTCCTGCAGGCGGGCGCGGAACAGCGCGGCCAGCTGGCCACTGCGCACGCGCACGGCCATGGCCAGCACCAACAGCACCGCCAGCGCGCACAGCAGTTTGAACCACACCGTCTGCACGAAGGTGGGGGCGATGCGGAAGCTGCGGCTGGCCGGCTCCTGGCTCCAGACGCCGTCCTCGTTGGCCGCTTCCACTTCGAAGCGGTAGCTGCCGGCGGCCAGGTTGGTGTAGTAGGCACGGGTGCTGCTGCCGGCATCCTGCCAGCTGTCATCCACCCCGGACAGGCGGTAGCGATAGCGGTTGCGTTCGGGCCGTGCCAGTGACAACGCCACGAAATCGATCTGCAGCTGGGTGGTGCCGGCCGGCAGTTGCAGGCCTTCGGTCAGCGGCTGGTGCGTATCGCCGTAGAGCACATCGCCGATACGAACGCCCGGGGCCTGGGTGTCGATATGGTTCTGGGTGGTGTCCAGCCAGGCCAGCCCCTGGTTGGTGGCCAGCCACAGCAGGCCGTCGGCGGCCAGCACCGCAGTGGGAATGGGGCCACTCTGCAGGGCGATGCCCGGCATCCCATCCACCGCATCGAACAGGCGCGGGCTCAGCGGCGTGCCCTGCAGCAGCGCGCTGCGCAGGGTGGTTTCCTGCAGGCGTACCAGGCCGCGGCTGCCGTTCAACCAGACCCGGCCGCGGCCATCAACCACGATGCCGGTAATACCCTCCAGCACGCCGGCCAGGTCGGTGCGCACGCTCATGAACCGGCCGTCGCCGATCCGTACCGACAGGCCCGACTCACCGGCAACCATCAGCAGGTCACGGTGTTGCAGCAGGGCGGTGATCGGGCCCACGTCCAGCCCCTGCGCGGTGCCGTAGGTGGCTACGCCGCTGCTGTCCAGGCGGCGCACGCGCCCATCGGCATACCCCAGCAGCAGGCTGCCATCGCTGCCCTGGGCCAGGCTGGAGCAGGCACGCTCGGGCAGGCGCGGTTCGCGCAGCCAGTGCCCGGCCTGGTAATGCAGCACGGCCTGTTCGCCCGCACAGACCCATGCATTGTCGTTGTCAGGGAACAGCAGGGCGTGGCTGGGCTGGCCGGTGAACGGCGCAGGCAGCGGAATGCGCGTGGTCTTCCCGGCGTCGGTGCGGGCCAGGTTCACCCAGTCGAACTGCCACATCGGGCGCGCTTCCCGGCGCGCGGCGGCCTGCAGCTCCTGCGCGCTGCGGTCCAGCAGCTGCCGGCGCAGATCGTAGGGCTGCAGGTCTTCGCCATAGCCGTACACGCGGCCATCGTCGGTGCGCACCAGCGAGCGGTACGGGTCGGTCGGTCCGACGGCCAGGGTCTGCACGCTGCGCGCGCGGAAGCGGTTCAAACCCAGGTTGGTGCCCACCCAGATATTGCCTTCGCGATCGAGCACCACCGGTACCGCCGACGTGGCGGTCAGGCCTTCGGCGGTATCGAAGCGCTCAATGCCGGTGGCGGTGTCGCCGTCGAAGCTGACCCGGGCCACGCCACCGTGCGGGCTGAAGGTCGCCCACAGGTCACCATTGGCGGTGAACTGCATGCGCGATGCGAGCAGGCCGGGCAGGCGTCGCGCCTCGCGCTCGCTGGCCGGCAGCAAGCCGTTGCGGTCGGCCAGCGGCAGGGTGCCGCGGTTGCGGTCGGCCAGCCACACTTCGCCACGCGGGCTCTCGGCCAACGTGGACATCTGCGAGACGGTGATGCCAGTCGAGGTGAAGCGTGAGGCACCGGCCGGGCGCGACCAGACCTGCAGGTCGGCCAAGACCCACAACGTGCCGTGGCTGTCCTGGAACACCCACTGCACGCGGCGGTCGGGCAGGCCGGTGCTGGCATCGGCCTGCCAGCGCTGCCCGTCGAACCAGCGCAGGCCGCCGTTCACTGCGGCCCACAGCCGCCCATTGCGATCGTGCTCGAAGCGCGGCACCACGCCCACGGGAACACCCTGGGCGCGACCGTAGTTGTCCAGCCGCCCGGGCTGGTTGTGGCTGATGCCCGCCTGGAAATAACCGATCCACAGGCCCTGCTGCGGGTCGCGCGCCAGGGTGACCATGTTGGTCGAAGGGAAGCGCTGGCCTGCCGGCGCTGCCTGGCGCTCGAAGCGGCGGCCATCGAAGCGGTAGAGACCCGAGCCGGTGGCCAGCCACAGCAGACCGTCGCGGTCCTGCGCGATATCCCAGATATCGCCCGGTGCGCCCTGGCCCACGCGCCAGGCCGTGTGCTGGTAGCCGGGCATGCCGGTGCTGACCGGCGGCTGCTGCACGGCCAGCGCCGTCGCCGGCAACGCCAGCGACAGGCAGCAGATCAGCCCCTGCAGGCACTGCAGGAAAGAGCGGGGGAGGGCGCGCATGCCGTCATTCTGGCAGGTGCGGGGCAGCGCGGGGTGACCCGAACGGGGCAGGCGCCCAGCGTGTGGGTGCGCTATCACATCGCCATGGAGCAGGGAGGCCACCGATGCAACGTTTGTTCGTGATGTTCCCCGACCGCGCGCCGGGGATCGGTCTGCTGTGGCTGCGCCTGTGCCTGGCGGCGGCGCTCTGGCCGGCGCAGGCGCCTGGCAGTGGGGTCTGGCTGGTCTGCATGGCCGCGCAGGTGCTGTTGCTGCTGGGCTGGCTGACCCCGCTGGCGGTGCCCTTGGCCCTGCTTGGGCTGTGGCTGCAGGCCGCGCCGTGGCCGCTGCTGGCATTGCCGGTGGCGCTGTTCCTGCTGGGCCCCGGGGCCTATTCAGTGGATGCACGCCAGTTCGGCCGGCGTGTGCTGGAGCGCGGGCCTCCCCCAAAAGGGTGAGTGGCACGCTGGACCGTCGGGGGTAGGGCGCGGCATGACCGCAGCGCACCATGAAGGCCCCTGTCGCGGTGCATTCGCATGGCCCTGCAAACTCCGCCTGCGTTCGCGGTAGACGCGCTTGCCCCGAACCAATCGGCCGCCCTGCAGCGCGCCCTGCGTTACATCGACGAACACCTGTCGCAGCCGCTGCGGGTGACCGAGTTGGCCGAAGTGGCCTGCGTCAGCCGCTTTCATCTGGTGCGCCTGTTCCGCACCGGTACCGGTGCCAGCCCACTGCGCTATGTGCGCCGCCGGCGCATTGAACGGGCCCGCCAACTGCTGCCGGACAGCACCGGTTCCATGTCCCACCTGGCCCAGCACCTGGGCTTCTTCGACCAGAGCCATTTCGTGCGCAGTTTCCGCGCCGAGACCGGCTGCAGCCCGGGCCAGTACCTGGCCGGTGACGCCGCCCTGCGGCTGCCTGCCGAGCGCGCCAGCGGCCGCCTGACGCCCCCGCCTTCAACCACCCCTGGAGTCTGACCATGACCACCGCAACCGCCACCCCCGCCAAGGCCCTGCTGTCGCCCACCGACCACGCCCTGGTGCTGATCGACTACCAATCGCAGATGGCCTTCGCCACGCACACCATCGACATCTCGGCCCTGCGCAACAACGTCTCGCTGATCAGCAAGGGCGCCAAGGGCTTCAACGTGCCGGTGGTGCTGACCACCGTGGCCGAGAAGTCGTTCTCCGGCCCGATGTTCCCGGAACTGCCGGAAATCTTCCCCGGCCAGACCGTGTTCGACCGCACCTCGATGAACACCTGGGAAGACCAGCCGGTGATCGATGAGATCAACCGCATCGGCAAGCGCCGCCTGGTGCTGGGTGGCCTGTGGACCAGCGTCTGCATCGTCGGCCCGACCCTGTCGGCGCTGGAGCAGGGCTTCGAGGTCTACGTGATCACCGACGCCTGTGGCGACGTGAGCGACGAAGCGCACGAGCGCGCCATCACCCGCATGGTGCAGGCCGGTGCCGTGCCGATCACCAGCGTGCAGTACCTGCTGGAACTGCAGCGCGACTGGGCCCGCGCTGAAACCTATGGCCTGACCACCGGCATCGCCCGCGACCACGCCGGCGGCTACGGCATCGGCATCCAGTACGCCAAGACCATGTTCGGCGCACAGGAAGGCGGTCACTGAGCATGACCAGCAGTCACGGCCTGGACCTGGCCTTGCTGATGCTGCGCGTGGCGGCAGGTGGATTCCTGCTGCCACATGCACTGGGCAAGCTGCTGGGCTGGTTCGGCGGCCCCGGCTTGGCTGGCTTCGCCGGCGAACTGCGCGGCTTTGGCCTGCCCTCGGCCGCGCCCCTGCCGTTGCTGCTGGCGCTGTTGCAGGTGCTGTCCGGCCTGGCCGTGCTGCTGGGCTGGCAGACCCGCGTGGCCGCCCTGGCGGCGGCCGCGTTCATTGGCTTCACCGCGGTGCTGGCCCTGCCCAAGGGCTGGTTCTGGATGCGCGGTGGCGTCGAATATCCGCTGATGTGGACCTTCGTCCTGCTGGCCATCGCCTGCGCCGGGCCCGGTGCCTGGGCGCTGGATGGCCCGCTGCTGCAGGGAGACCTTGCATGAGTTCCGACCCCCACCATCCCGGCCGCCGCAACGTCGTGCTGGGTGCCGGCGCCGCGCTGGCGCTGGGCCTGGCCGGCACTGCCGCCGGCGCCATCGAATCAACATCCAAGGAGCGCCGCATGAGCACGCTGGTCATCCGCAATGCCCGTATCACCACGCTGGACCCGCAACGCCCGCACGCGCAGGCACTGGCCGTGCAGGAAGGCCGCATCGTCGCCGTGGGCAGTGATGAGGAGATCATGCGTGCCTGGGGCAACGAGGCCACCATCCTGGATGCGCAGGGCCGTCGCCTGGTTCCCGGGTTGAATGACAGCCATACCCACCTGATCCGCGGTGGCCTGAACTACAACCTGGAGCTGCGCTGGGACGGCCTGCGCTCGCTGGCCGACGCCATGGCCATGCTGAAGGCGCAGGTCGATCGCACGCCGGCGCCGCAATGGGTGCGCGTGGTCGGCGGCTTCACCGCCAGCCAGTTCACGGAAAAGCGCCTGCCGACCCTGCAGGAACTCAATGACATCGCGCCGGATACGCCGGTGTTCCTGCTGCACCTGTACGACCGCGCGCTGTTGAACCGCGCCGCGCTGCGTGCCTGCGGCTACACCAAGGACACCCCGGACCCGCCGGGCGGGCAGATCGTGCGCGATTCGCTGGGCAACCCGACCGGCCTGCTGCTGGCCAAGCCCAACGCGCTCATCCTGTATGCCACGCTGGCCAAGGGCCCGCGCCTGCCGGTGGAATACCAGGCCAATTCCACCCGCCACTTCATGCGCGAACTGAACCGCCTGGGCATCACCTCGGTGATCGATGCCGGTGGTGGGTTCCAGAACTACCCCGAGGATTACCAGGTCATCGAGCAGCTGCATCGCGATGGCCAGCTGACGGTGCGCATCGCCTACAACCTGTTCACCCAGAACAAGGGTAACGAGGTGAACGATTTCCGCGGCTGGAGCGAGATCCTGCAGCCGCGCCAGGGCGATGACCTGCTGCGCCACAACGGCGCCGGCGAGATGCTGGTGTTCTCGGCGGCCGACTTCGAGCTGTTCAACGAGCCGCGCCCGGAACTGCCGCCGGAGCTGGAGCCCGAACTGCACGACGTGGTCAAGCTGCTGGTGGAAAAGCGCTGGCCGTTCCGCATCCACGCCACCTACGATGAAAGCATCACCCGCATCCTGGACGTGTACGAACAGGTGAACCGCGAGGTGCCGTTCGATGGCCTGCACTGGTTCATCGACCACGCCGAAACCATCACCCCGCGCAACATCGAGCGTATCCGCGCGCTGGGCGGCGGCATTGCCGTGCAGCACCGCATGGCTTACCAGGGCGAGGCCTTCGTGCAGCGCTACGGTGTGCAGGCCGCGCGCCACACCCCGCCGGTCAAGCGCATGCTGGCCGAGGGCGTGCCGGTGGGCGCCGGTACCGATGCCACGCGCGTGGCCAGCTACAACCCGTGGGTGGCGCTGTCGTGGCTGGTGACCGGGCGCACCGTGGGTGGGCTGGCGCTGTACGGCGACGAGAACCTGCTGGAACGCGAACAGGCCCTGCGCCTGTGGACCCAGGGCAGCGCGTGGTTCTCTGGCGACGAAGCGGTGAAGGGCACGCTGAAGGAAGGCCAGCTGGCCGATTTCATCGTGCTGTCGGCCGATTTCTTCCGCGTGGACGATGCGCAGATTGCCGATATCACCAGCCTGCTGACCGTGGTCGGCGGCCGCATCGTGCATGCCGACGGCGACTACGCCGGGCTGGCCCCGCAGTTGCCGCCGGCCATGCCGGACTGGTCGCCGGTGAACAAGTTCGGCGGCTACCACGTGGGTGGCGCGGCAACCGGATTGGCTGCGGCCCACCGCCATCATCACGGCGCCGCCTGCGGCACCCACGGTGCGCACGGCCACGCCGCCCACCACGCCGCACCGACCGATGATCTGACTGCGTTCTGGGGCGCCATGGGGTGCTCGTGCTTCGCGTTCTGACCCTGGCTGCGTTGGCCGCGCCGTCGCTGGCGCTGGCCTGCGACGGCGGCGCCTGCACGGCAGTGGGCGATGGCCAGCTGCAGTGGGATGCCTCGGTGCGCGTGCGTGGGCTGTACTACGACCCCACGCGCTTCGGCGTGGGCGGCGGCGAGGACGGCTACGGCCTGCTGCGCGCGCTGGCCGCGGCCACCTACCGCCGTGATGACTGGGAAGCGAAGCTGCAGCTGGGCGTGCACGCCGAGGACGGCAAGGCTGGCGGCCCCGGCCGCACCGATCGCAGCGCGCTGGATGTGCAGCAGGCTTACTGGCGCTGGCAGGGTGAAGGCTGGCACGTGCAGCTGGGCCGGCAGGAAGCCGGCTACGGCAGCTCGCGGCTGCTGTCCGTGCGCGATGGCCCGAACATCCGCCTGGCCTTCGATGGTGCGCGCGTTGGCTGGAGCGGGCGCCTGGGACAGCTGGACCTGTTGGCGCTGCGCCCGGTGGAAAACCGCCCCGGTGCGTTCGATGACCGCGGCGAACACGGCGCCCACCTGTGGGGCGCCTATGCCACCACCGCGCGTGGACATGGTGCCGGGCAGTGGGATGTCTACTCGCTGGACTACCGCCGTGACGGTGCGCGCTTCGCCGCTGGCACGGGCGTGGAGCGGCGGCAGACCGTGGGCACGCGCTGGTTTGGCCAGGCCGGTGGCCTGGACTGGAACACCGAACTGGTGGCCCAGGGCGGTGAGCTGCGCACGGCCGGTGCCGATCTGGACATCCGTGCGTGGACCATCGCCACGGACACGGGTTGGCGCTGGTCGGCGTTGCCGCTGCAACCGCGGCTGGGCCTGAAGGCCGACCTGGCCAGTGGCGATGGCAACCTGCATGACGGCCGGCTGGGCACGTTCAACGCGCTGTTCCCCAAATCGGCGTACTTCAGCGAGGCCAGCCTGTTGGCGCCGGCCAACCTGATGGACGTGCAACCGACGCTGGCGCTGCGGCCGGACCCGAAGGTCACCACCGAACTGGGCGTGCAGATGGCCTGGAAGCACCGCCGCGCCGATGCGGTCTACACCACCCCCGCGCCGCTGTCGGCGCTGCCCGGCAGTGCCGGTGGCGCACGCCGCATCGGCACCCAATACAAATCCGAAACCCGCTGGCAAGCCAGCGAACACTGGCAATGGCAGCTGCAGCTGGCCTGGGTCGATGCCGGTCCTGCACTGAAGCAGGCCGGCGGCCAGGACACCCTGTTCGCCTCGATCGTTGGAGCATGGCAATGGTGAACGCAACCGCGTCACAACCTTCCCCCCAGGCCGCAGGTGCCTGGTCCCCGCTGAAAGTCAGCATGTTCCGGGCCCTGTGGCTGGCGATCCTGGCCAGCAACATCGGCACCTGGGTGAACGACGTCGCCGCGGCCTGGGTGATGGCCGAGCGCACCGGCTCGCCGCTGATGGTGGCCCTGGTGCAGTCGGCCACCACGGTGCCGATCGTGCTGCTGGCGCTGGCCGCCGGTACCCTGGCCGACATTGTTGACCGCCGCAAATACCTGTTGTTCACCCAGGGCTGGATGCTGCTGGTGGCGGCGGTGATGGCCACGCTGACCGCGTTCGACCTGCTGACCCCCAACCTGCTGGTGCTGCTGACCTTCTGCATGGGCTGTGGTGCGGCCATGGCCATGCCGGCGCAGGCTGCGATCGTCTCTGAACTGGTGCCGCAGCCGATGCTGGCCTCGGCGGTAGCGCTGAATTCGATCGGCATCAACATCGCCCGTTCGATCGGCCCGGCCATCGGCGGCGTGATCGTGGCGCAGCTGGGTGCGGTGTGGGCCTTCGGCTTCAATGCCGTCACCTTCGCCGCCATGCTGTTCGTGGTCTGGGGCTGGAAGCGCGACCCGAAGGCATCGAGCCTGCCGCCGGAAGGCTTCGGCGCGGGCCTGAAGGCCGGCCTGCGCTATGCCAGCCGTGCCGGTCGCCTGCAGGCGGTGCTGATCAAGTCGGTGGGCTTCTTCTTCTTCGCCGCAGCGATGAACGCGATGCTGCCGGTGGTGGTGCGTGGGCAGATGCATGGCGGGGCAGGGCAGTACGGCATCCTGCTGGGCTGCATTGGCATCGGTGCGGTGGGCGGTGCGCTGCTGCTGCCGAAACTGCGCGCCAAACTTGATCGCGACCTGCTGGTGCTGCTGGCGACGCTGGCGCTGGCGTGCAGCCTGGTCGGCCTGGCCCTGACCCGCAGCTGGTACGTGCTGCCGGTGGTGATGCTGGTCAATGGCTTCGCCTGGATCACGGTACTGTCCTCGCTGCAGATCGCGGCGCAGACGGCGGTGCCGGCATGGGTGCGTGCACGTGCGCTGGCGCTGTACATCATGGTGTTCTCGGCCGGCATGGCGGCCGGTGGCCTGAGCTGGGGCGCACTGGCCCAGCGCACTTCACCGGAACTGGCCCTGCTGGTGGCGGCCGTGGGCGCGGTGGTGGGCGGCCTGCTGGTCTGGCGCGTGCGCATTGCCGGTACCGAAGAACTGAACCTGCGCCCGGCCGGGCATTGGCCGGCGCCGGAGCTGGCAGTGCCGGTGTCGCATGATCGCGGCCCGGTGCTGGTGACGGTGGAATACCGCATCGAATCCGGCGACCGCGCACTGTTCCAGGCGCAGATGCGCGCGCTGGGCACGATCCGCCGTCGTGACGGTGCCGTGGTGTGGGGCGTGGTGGAAGACGTGGCAACGCCGGGCGTACACCTGGAGTATTTCGTGACCCCGTCGTGGCTGGAGCACCTGCGCCAGCATGAGCGCATTACCGCCGACGACAAGGCGATCCAGGAAACGCTGCGCGGCCTGCACCGTGGTGAGCGTGGACCGATCGTGCGGCATTTCGTGGGTGGGCAGGATCCGTTGCCGGCCAACGTGCCGCACCATCACAGCGATATCTGAGAGCGGTCGCCGGGCATGGCCCGGCGCTACCGTGCAGGGGCGGCGGCGCGCTGGGCGCCGCCGCGATGGATCACTTGCGTGCGAACGCCAGCAGGTCGGCGTTGAACTGGTCGGCGTGGGTGACGGTCAGGCCGTGCGGCGCGCCCGCGTAGACCTTCAGCTCGGCATCCTTGATGATCTGCGAGGACAGCTTGGCCGAGGCATCGAACGGCACGATCTGATCATCGTCGCCATGCACCACCAGCGCCGGCACATCGATCTTCTGCAGATCGGCGGTGTAATCCACTTCCGAGAACTCGTGGATGCAGTCGTACTGACCCTTCACGCCGCCCAGCATGCCCTGCTGCCAGAACGAATCGCGCATGCCCTGGGTAACGGCATTGCCGTCGCGGTTGGCGCCGAAGAATGGCGTGGTCAGGTCCTTGAAGAACTGCGAGCGGTCACCGGCGGTGCCCTTGCGGATACCGTCGAACACCTCCAGCGGGGTGCCGGCCGGGTTGCTGGCGGTCTTCAGCATCAGCGGCGGCACTGCGCCGACCAGCACCACCTTGGCCACGCGCTTGCTGCCGTGGCGGCCAACGTAGTGCGCCACTTCGCCACCACCGGTGGAATGGCCGACCAGGATGGCGTCGTGCAGGTCCAGTGCTTCGATCACCGCGGCCAGGTCATCGGCGTAGGTGTCCATGTTGTTGCCGTCCCAGGTCTGGCTGGAACGGCCGTGGCTGCGGCGGTCATGGGCGATCACGCGGTAGCCGTTCTGGCCCATGAACAGCATCTGCGGGTCCCAGGCATCGGACGACAGCGGCCAGCCGTGGGCGAACACGACCGGCTGGCCGGTGCCCCAGTCCTTGTAGAAGATGCGGGCGCCGTCTTTGACGGTAACGAAGTTGCTCATGTTGGATTCCTTTGGCGGAAGGTGGCAGGCACCGGTCGCGGTGACCGGTGTAAGTGCAGTACAGCGCAGCCTGTTCCGCCGGCATTGCACGGCTGTGGCAGGAAGTCGCATTGGCCTCTGGCGGCACACTGGATTGGGCGGAACCATGCCGGCAAGGAGGGCGTCATGAGCCGAGTGATGGCAGGCGCGGTGCTCGCGCTGTTGTTGGCCGTGCCGGTGCAGGCACAGACCAACGTCTACAAATGTATTGACGGCCCGCACGCGGTCTATCAGCAGACCCCGTGCCAGGGCCAGGCTGAATGGAAGTGGCAGGTGCCTGCGGAGGCGTCTCCGGCCAGGCCGGCCGTACCGGCGGCCACGGCACGCCCACGCAAGCGTCGCGCAGGAACGGCACGGGCGGTGCTGATTCCCATCGAGCGCGATCCGGACGGTTGCAGTCGTGCGCGCCAGCGGCGGGCGGATGCGCTGCGGCCGGATTATCTGCAGCAGCGACAGCTCGACGACGCTGTGCGTGCGGCCTGCCGTTGAGCGCACATGAAAACGGCACCCGAGGGTGCCGTTTGCGACATGCGTGGCCGCAAGGCGCGAGGGCTCAGTGGCCGTCGCCGCCAGCGCCAGCGCCAGACGCGGCATCGGCCTTGGGCAGGCTCAGTTCCGGGTTGCCCTGTTCGGCCTGCAGGATCTGGATGCGACGCTGCAGGGCATCGAGCTGGCTGTTGGTGCTCTGCACGTCGGTGCTCAGGCTGACCGCCTGCTGCTGTGCCTGCTGCAGCGCCGCGCTGACCTGCGCCGACTGCGCCTGCTGCTGTTCCATTTCCTGCTGCAGGGTGCGCAGGCGCTCTTCGTTGTAGGCCACCAGGCGTTCGGTGTAGCGCTTGCCCGCTTCCAGACGGGTGGTGTCGATATACACCTGGGCCAGCTGCTCGGTCTGCTGCACGAAGGTGCGGTACACGCGCTCGGCGTTGTCCACCGCATCGGTCTTGATCACGCGCCAGAAATTCTTTTCCTGGAACAGCGCCACGTAGTAGGTAAGCGTGTTGGCGTTGAACAGCAGGCTGGCGCCGTAGTTGCCGTTGTAGGTGGTGCGCAGTTCGGTCAGTTGCTGGGCATCCATCAACTGCTTCAGTTCGTCCACCGTGTTGCGCACCACCGGGGCCGGGCGTGCCGGTTCGGCAGCGGCCTGGCGGTCGCCACGGGCGGCCATGGCCGACGGTGCCGCCAGAATCATGGCCGTGGCCAGCAGCGCTACCGCGCGCGGGTACCGGGCGAAGACAGTGCCCCCTGAAATTTCTCGCATGTCTGGACCATCCACGAACGTAGTGTGGTTGAGATGAATGTGATTCCCCGCCCGGAGTCTAGCATGGGCGGGCGCGGCGCCAAGCCGGGCGGCGGCGCTCAGTAGACCAGCTGCGCGGGCGTGCACTGGATCGACTGCACCTGCACATCGGTGCGGCCAAGCTCCAGCCCCAGCAGGCTGGCCAGGGTGCCGCTCAGCAGTGCGCCCACGCTGTTCAACACCGGCTTCAGCGCGGCCAGCACCGGGGTCAGTACCGCGCACAGCAGGCCACTGCAGTTGACGGCGTTGCCCGGCGTGGTCACGCCGCCGCCGGCGTACTGGTCCAGGAAACCGGCCGGGGCGGTCTGGATGTAAGCGGCCAGGTTGTTGCGGACGCAGCCGTTGTAGTTCACCAGATTGCTGATCAGGCTGTCGCAGCGGTTGATCAGCAGCCCGCCCAGCAGCGAACCCAGCACGCCGTCGAGCACGCCCAGGCCCTGGCCGGTGACGGTGGTGCGGTAGCCATCCCACACCGGGCCATCCTTGCGGCACGTGGTGAGGTACAGCGGCGGGCAGGCGTAGGGCACGCCCTGGGTGACGGTCCAGGTGCCCAGCGGGTTCAATTGGCGGCTGGCATCGCCGTCGCGCAGCAGTGGAATCACCTTGTCCACGTCGTAGCGTCCGCCGGTGGGGTGCGCAGCGGCCAGGTAGCGGTCGGCCAGCGCCTTGGCCGTATCGCTGGAACTCATGCCCTGCTGCGGGCTCTGCAGCATGCCCGACAGCACGCGCAGCAGCTCGTTGACCAGATCGGACACCGCCGTGCCCACCGCCAACGGGTTGATCCGGGTGGAACCGGTCTGCCCGGCGGCCAGGGTGAGATCCTGTTGCGCGGTCAGCGCCGGCAGGGTGATGCGGTCATTGATCAGCGGCTGGCCCAGCAGGGTCAGCAACTGCTCGCTCTGCAGGGTGGCATCGCAGACGTTCTGCTTGGAAAAGCGATCGGCCTCGGCAATCCTGCCTACGCAGGCACGCAGCACCGACGAATCCACGCGGATGGTGGCGGTGGGCGGCGCGGCACCGCATTGCAGCGATGTCAGCGTGCCCATCGCATTGGTCACGTCCACGTGCAGCGGCAGCTTCAGGCGGGTGCCCAGCAGGTTCAGCAGCGCGCCCACGGCCGGCACGCGGTTGCTGTCCACGTCCACCATCAGCCGCACCTGCGCGTTGTAGGCGCGCGCGCCAACGCCGCCGATGGCGATGGAGGGGGGCTCGATCACGCCTGCCTTGACCTCGATGCCGACCAGGTTCAACCCGCTGATCTGCACGCCGTTGTTGTCGTTGGCAATGGAAATGGCGGTGTTCAACAGGTCCAGCACATTGACCTTCGATTCCAGCGCGCTGCCGATGGTGCCGTCGGGCGAGATGACTTCGGCAAACAGGCCGCCGCCACCGCTTTGGCTGCCCAGCGCGATGTTCAGCTGGTTGATGTCCAGGCCGGTGGACACCAGGCTGGACAGCGCCTGCAGCTGCACGCCGGCGGTGCTGTTGCGGCCCACGACTTCGGCGGTGGCGTTGACCAGCTGCGCCAGCGATACGCGGTTCAACGCCAGCAGGCGATTGAAATCGGCCACGCTCAGATCGGCGGTGACCGGAATGCCCAGCGCCTGCAGCAGGCCCGAAGGCGTAACGCTGACCTGGGCCAGGCCATCGTAGGACAGCACCGTGGCATTGCTCACATCCAGCCCGACCAGGCGCAGGGTGGCCATCAGCGGCGAATTGCCATTGCTGCGCAGCAGCTGCGAGCCCACGCTGAACACCGCGGTGGGTTCGGCGCGGCGCGCGACTGCCTGGGTGCGCACCGTGGGCAGCGTGTTGTTCTGGCCGAAGAACGGCAGCACGCTGCGTTCGGTGGTCACGCGCACGGCGTTGCGCGGATTGGCCGCATCCACGGTGCTGCTGAAGTGGTCCTCGGCGGCGTGGGCGGCATTCCAGTTGCCGCATTGCACCTGCACCTGGCCGGGGAAGCGGTTCTGGTTGACCGCGTTCTGCCGTGCCGCGGTGTTGTCACTGTTGTCGGCGCTGCACAGGTCCAGGCGCTGCGCGCCGGCCAGCGCTGCCAGATCGGCCACCTTCTGTGCATCGCGCTTGGCCCAGTAGAGGTAGCCCACTTCGATCAGGCCGAGCATGGCCACCAGCGCGATCATCACCAGCATCAGGGTGACCGACATGCCGCCACGCTGGCGGCTGAAGGTGATGCGGCGTGACCGGTGCATGGCCGACCTCAGCGTGATGAGCCGGAACGGTTGCTGGAACGACCGACGTCAGGATCGAAGAAGTCGGGGATCTCGTGCTCGAAACTCTTCAGGTAGCGCGCATAGCTGGCCGTGGCCTGGTCGCCCAGGATCGGCAGGCGTGCGCCGGCCTGCTGGCCCGATGCCTGCAACCGCAGCAGGTTGCGGACGCTGTCGCCGTGCTGCGGGCGGGCGGTGGTGCTGGCTGGTACGTACGCAGGCGGCGGGGCTGGCGGCGCAGCCGTGGTATCGACCGTGGCCAGCGGCTGCGCGGACTGCACCGTGGGTGCCGGTGTCGTCCGCTCGCCCAGCATCTGTCCGGTCAGGGGGGACTGCGTGGATTGCGCCGATGCGTGCGGCGCCGACAGGGCAACGGCAAGGGTTGCCAGGGGCAGCACGGTGCGCAGCAGGGCGGACAGGGTCATGGGGTTCCCTCGTTGGCAGGGCGGGAGGAGCCGAAGCGTTCCAGCATGGACGGCGGCAGGTGCGCCGGATCGCGGTCGGTGGTGCTGTCGCGCCGGGCTTCCGCTGCCAGCCGCATGCTGCGCGCCGGCGTTGCCGTGGCGGTCGGCGGGGGCGGTGCCACGGCGGCGCTCTGGCGCTGCTGCAGGCGGCTGCGGATCTGCTGTGCCTGCTGCTGGATGCTGCGACGGGTCTCGTCGTTGAGGTTGGCCTGCTGCGCGAGCTGTTCGGCCGTGGCGGTGTCACCGCGCAGCAGCGCCCACAGCGACAGGTTGGCCGTGGCCTTGGCGTTGCCCGGGGTCAGTTCCAGCGCCTTGGCCAGCGGTTCGCGCGCCTGTTCGAACTGCCCGGCGCGCAGGCGTGCATAGCCCAGGTCGCCCAGGTAGTCGGTGTTCAACGGTTGCAGCTGGCTGGCGCGCGCCAGCGCCTGCTCGGCCGCGGCATCATCACCGGCATGGGCGGCAATCAGGCCCAACCCATGCGCGGCCGCGGCGGCTTGCGCGCCGTTGGCCAGTTGCTGGTACAGCGCGCTTGCGGCGGCGGTCTGCCCGGTTTCGCGAAGCGCGTCGGCCTGCAGCAGGCGCAGCGCGGGCAGGTCGCCGTAGCGCTGGCGGAACGCATCCACGTGCGCCAGCGAGGCGTACCACGCGCCCTGCTGCTGCATGCGCGAAATCAGTTCCAGATAGGTGTTGCGGCTGTCCTGCGGTGCCGGCGTGGGTTCGGCCAGTGTGGGGGTGTGCAGGTACTTGGCCGTGCTGGACGCACAGCCACTGGCCAGGGTGGCCAGGGCGAACAGCAGCAGGGCAGGGCGTGCAGCAGGCATGGACGTCATCCCATCTTCGACATGGTGGTGGCCAGCGCGACCAGCGCCGGGCCGGAAAGCACCAGCATCAGCGCTGGCAGCAGGGTCAGCATCATCACCACGGTCATCTTCACCGACAGCTTGCCGACCTTCTCTTTCAGGGTATTGCGGCGCTGCTCGCGCAGGCGCAGGCTGAACTGCTTCAACGGCTCCTGTACCGCGCCGCCGTGGGCATGCACCTGCAGGATTAGCTGCACAAGGCTGGACAGATCGTCATCGCCATACACTTCATTCAAGCGGCGCAGTGACTGCGCGCGGCTGCGGCCGTGGGTGTAGGCCACGTTGGCTTCCTGCAGTTCGCCGCCCAGCACCGGCAGTGCGTCGCGCAGCTTGTCGCCCAGGGTCTGCAGGCTCTGGTCCATGCTGAAACCCACGCCCTGCAGCAGGCGCAGCAGGTCGATCAGCAGCGGCAATTCGTTGTGCACGGCGCGCTGGCGGCGCTTCACCCAGGCGCCCAGCACGAACTTGGGCAGCAGCAGGCCGGCGGCCAGTGCGCCGACCACTACCATCACTTTGGCCAGCCCGTGTGCATCGCTGAGTGCGATTGCCAGTGCCACCACCACGGCCGCCAGCAGCAGGCGCAGGCCCAGGTAGATGGCCGTGCCGCGGCGGGTGTTCCAGCCGGCCAGATCCAGCAGCAGGCGGTCTTCGCTGGCCAGCAGTGCGGCTTCCAGGCGGCCGCCGCTCAGTTGCCGGCCCAGGCGTTCCAGCCAGCCCAGCGAATCGCGGCGGGTCGCTTCGGTCTCGGCATCACGGGGCTGCAGGGCGGTCTTCAGCGTGGCCTCACCACGTGCCTCGCGCTGCCCGCGCACCCAGCCCCCCAGGCCGAGCAGGGCGATGCCGGCGGCCAGCAGCAACAGCGCGCACATCCACCAGGTGTTGGCGCTCATGGTTCACCTCCGCTGGCAGTGCCTGTGGTCATAGCGATTTGGCCAGTCGGTACAGCAGGAAGGCGCCCACCAGCTCCAGGCCGACGGCCAGCGCCAGGATCTTGTGGCCCAGCGGGTGGTGCAGGATCGGCTGGAAGAAATCCGGGCTGGAAATGGCCATCAGCACGGCACTGGCCGGCGGTAGCAGGCCCAGCACCCAGGCCGACATGCGCGTTTCCGACGTGGTCGCCGCCAACTCCTGCTGTGCCTGTTCCAGATCGCGCATGAAGTCGCCCAGACGTTGCAGGATCTGGTCCGAACGCCCGCCGATACGCACGCTCACCCCGATCACCACCGCCAGCACTTTTAGCACGTCCATGCGGTAGGGCTGCGCGGCCAGTGACAGGGCGCGGTCCAGTTCCATGCCGCCGCGCGCGTAGCGCACCGTGGTGTCCAGCAGCTCGCGCAGGGGCGCGGCGGTCTGCGTGCTGGCCACCTGGAAGGCAGCCTGCAGGCTGTTGCCCAGGGCGGTCAGGCGCACCAGGTTGTCCAGGAAATCCGGCAGCTGATGCAGCAGCTTGGCCTGCAGCTTGCCGATGCGCCGCAGCAGCCACAGCCAGCAGCCGATCAGGTACAGGCCCAGGGTGAGCGGGAACATCCACGCGGTGCCCAGCCGCGCCACTGCGGTGGCCGACAGCACCAGACCGGGCACCAGCAGCAGCACCGGCAGTTTCCAGCCGGGCTGCAGGCCGGCCCGCTGCAGCAGTGGGTCCCAGGGCAGCGTCCGCCGGTTGCTGGCGGCAGCGGCCACGGGCGCGGGTGCGGCGCGGCCGCTGTCGGCGACCGGGCTGCCGGCGCCGCGGGCCAGCTGCTGTTCGGCATGCTGCAGCGAGGCCTGCCGCTGCTCGCGGCTGTGCGCGCTGCTCCACAGCCAGGCGGCCAGGCCCAGCAGCACCGAGACAATGCTCAACACCATCAGCAGCACGCCCGTGCCCATGCTTACAGGTCTCCGTACAGTGAATCGCGCAACTGCTGGCGGAAGGGCTCCAGCTTGTGCGAGTGCGGGTGGAAGCCGAGCCCGATCCAGCGATCGGTCTCGTGACCGTTGCCGTCGATCTGCACTTCGTGACGGAACATTTCCTGGGTGGTGATCAGGTTGTCGCTGACCCCGGTGATTTCGGTGATCGAGACCAGCACGCGGCGGCCACTGCCCAGCCGCGAGATCTGCACGATGAAGTCGATGGCGCTGGCGATCTGCCGGCGCAGGCTGTCTTCGCTGCCCTGGAAGCCGGCAAAACCGGCCAGCATCTCGATGCGGTACAGGCAATCGCGCGGGGTGTTGGCGTGGATGGTGGCCATCGAGCCATCGTGGCCGGTGTTCATGGCCTGCAGCATTTCCAGCACTTCGGCACCACGCACTTCGCCCACCACGATGCGGTCCGGGCGCATGCGCAGGCTGTTGCGCACCAGGTCGCGGATGCTGATCGCACCGTGGCCGTCGGCACCGCCGATGCGGCTTTCCAGGCGCACCACGTGCGGGTGGTTCAACGACAGTTCGGCGGTGTCTTCCACGGTGATCACCCGCTCGTTGGCCGGGATGTAGCTGGCCAGTGCGTTCAGCAGCGAGGTCTTGCCCGAACTCGTGCCGCCGGACACCAGGATGTTGCAGCGCCCCAGCACCATGGCTTTCAGCAGGGCCTGCATCGGTGCATCGAAGGTGCCCTTGGCCAGCAGTTCGTCCGGGGTGAACGGGTCCTTGCGGAACTTGCGGATGGAGACCATCGGGCCGTCCACCGCCAACGGCGCGATGATGGCGTTCAGGCGGCCGCCGTTGGGCAGGCGCGCATCCACCATCGGGTTGGAATCGTCCAGGCGGCGGCCCAGCGGGGCCAGGATGCGGCGCAGGATGCGCAGCAGGTGGGTATCGTCGGTGAAGCGCTGGGTGGCGCGCTTGAGCTGCCCGCCCTGCGAGACATGCACATCCTTGAAGCCGTTGATCAGGATGTCTTCGATGGTCGGGTCATGCAGCAGATCGTCCAGGGGTCCGAAGCCGGTCAACTCCTTCACCAGGCCTTCGGCCACCACCTGCATTTCTTCTTCATTGATGGGAATGCGCCATTCCTGGATGAAGCTGACCGTCTGCACCTGCACCCATCGGGCGATGGTGTCCGGCGCCCAGGAATCGATGTCGATGCGCTCGTCTTCAATGCTGTTGAGCAGGTGTTCGTGCGCGGCCGACAGCACCTTCTGGTACTGCTCGGTCTGCGCGAACGGCAGTACGCCCGGGGCCGCGTCGGGGGCGCTGGCACGGGCGAGGGCGTTCGGGAACAGGGTTACTTTGTCTTCCATTGCGATCCACCCAGGGCAAGGGCAAGTCTTTCCCGCAGGCCGTGCGGCTGCACCGGGCAGGCAGCAGGGTCCAGGCGCTGGACCAGCGGGGCGAGGGCGCGCAGGTACGGGTCGCGCGGGGCGTCCTGCAGCAGCAGATGGCCGTGGCTGGCTGCGGTGCGTACGCGCGAGCGTTCGGGCAGCGTGGCCAGCAGGGGCAGTTCGAAGCGTCGCGCAATCTGTTCCGGGCTCATGCCGGCGCTGTCGTCATGGCGGTTGATGACCAGCTGCAGGCGTTTTTCGCGGTCACGCTGACCGGAAAGATGCTTCAGCGCGTGGTCCAGCGACACCAGGGTGGCGATGGACGCATCGGCGATCAACCAGATCTCGTCGGCCTGTTCCAGCAGCAGCGGCGGCAGTTGCCGCAGCGGGCAACCGCCGGCATCGCACAGCACGCTGGCAAACACCCCGCGCAGGCGCTGCAGCAGGGCGCCGGGATCGGAGGGCGGCACCGCGTCGCTGCCGCTGGCGCGATCCAGCAGCACCAGGCCGCTGGTATGGCGCGCCATGGCCGTGCGCGCCAGCGTGGCATCGATGCGGCTGGCGTTGCGCAGGGCGTCTTCGTAGTGGAAACGGCTGTCCAGGTTCAGATACAGAGCCAGGTCGCCGGCCGGCTGCGCCAGCTCCAGCAGCAGGCCGTCCTGTGGGTGTGCTTCGCCCTGCGCCAGCAGATGGGTCTGCTGGGCCAGCACCGAAAGATGCGCGGCCAGGGTGCTGGTGCCCACGCCGGCGCGCACGCCCAGCAGCACGATCAGCCGTGCCTTGTGCGCCTGCTGCGGGGCGGCCGCCGTACGTGGCGAGAGCGCGCGCCGCAGCGCGGCTTCGATACCCGCGTTGTCGCTGTCCAGGTCCAGCACGTCGCGCAGCCCCGCGCGCAACGCCAGCACCACCCCTTCCACCTGACCGGCACTGGTCGAACCCACGGCCACCAGCACCAGCTCCGGCTGGGTCTGCTGCAGTTGCTGGGCCAGCACGGTGGACGCCGACGCATGCTCGGGCCGGAAGTCGAGTAGCACCAGATTCTGCTGCCCGCGTTGCAGGTCCTGCGCGGAGGTCGGCTGGGTACTGTCCTGCCAATGCAGCGCCGTGCCCGGCGGCAGCTTTGCGGCCAGGCGCGGCAGCAGATCGCGGTCCATGCCATACAGGACCAGGTTCATCGGCGGTCCGGCGGGATGCAGCGGCTGTGCGGTGGCATAGGGCATGGGGGTGTCCTTGCAGTGGCCGGTCAGCGCGAGAAGCCCGGTACCGGGTCGCGACTGATCGGGCCCAGCAGCCAGGCGCCCCATTCGGGCAGGTTCGGGCGTGCTTCCTGTTCGCCGGGCAGCGCCAGTTCGGTATTGCGCGCCAGCGGTTGCACCAGGCGCGGGGTCACGATGATCACCAGTTCCTTGTCCTGGCGCTTGTAGTCGAAGTTGCGGAAGAACGAGCCGATGATCGGCAGGTCGCCCAGCAGCGGAATCTTGTTCACCGTCGATGCCACGCTGGAACTGACCAGGCCGCCGATCACGAAGCTCTCGCCATCGCCCAGTTCCACCGTGGTATCGGCGCGGCGGGTGGTGATGGAAGGGATCTGCACGCCATCGAGCGCGATCGCGTTGCTGTAGTCCAGGTCGCTGGCTTCGGGTGCGACCTTCAGCGCAATGCGGTTCGGTGCCAGCACCGTGGGGGTGACGGTCAGGCCGATGCCGAAGGGCTTGTAGGTGATGGTGGTGGTGCCCAGGCCCTGCGGTTCCAGGATCGGCAGTTCGCCGCCGGCCAGGAAGCTGGCGCTCTGCCCGGAAAGCGCCACCAGCGTGGGTTCGGCCAATACGCGGGCCATGCCGTTGGCCTGCAGCAGGTCCACGTCGGCATTCCAGCGGTGCTTGGTGGAACCGAACACCAGGCGGAACGCGGAGGACAGCGGCGAATCATCCTCGTTGGCGCTGCCGCCTTCTTCCATGCCCGGCAGCAAGCCGGTGTCGCCGGGCAGGCGCCCGCCAGGGCGGGCGATGCCATAGGCGAACGAGCCATTCTTGTTCTGGAAGTTGATGCCGATCTGCTTCAGCGCGGTCTTGTTGAATTCCACCACCTTCACTTCCACCTGTACCACGCCGCCGCTGGCAATGGTGGAGGCATCGGCCAGCAGGCCGTCCTTGCCCAGGGCCATGGCGGCGGTCTTCTGCGCCTGCATGTGCGACAGCACGCTGTCGGTGCTTCCCTGCAGCAGGCCCTGCTGGTCCTGCTGGGTGAACGAAAGTCCGCTGTCGGCGGCGCCCGCAGCGCCCTGCACCGCGCTCTGCACGCGCACCTGCACGCGCTGCGGTTCGGCGCGCGCGCGGTGCCACAGCAGCAGCGTGGTGCTGCCCGGCGCCTTGCCGACCAGCAGGGCCTGGCGCTGCCCACGCAGCATCACGATGTCGGCCACGCCGGGGTCGGCAATGGCGACCCGTTCCAGATCGGCGGGCAGGGTCCACGGGCGCTGCTCACGTGCCTGCAGCACCAGATCGTCGGCAGCCAAGCTGGTGGCAGGCGCCAGCACCACCAGCAGCAGGGCCAGCCAGCGCTGGTGCAGTGATCGGGCTGGGCGGTGGCGGCGTTGGGTCATGGAGGCTCCGGAATCCGGTCAGAGGGAACCGCGGGGCGCAGCGCTATCGCCGCGGATGATTTCGATGCCGGCCGGGCGCGGCGCAGTGCGGCGCGGCGCGCTGGCACGGGCAGTGGGTGCGGCGGGGGCGCGTTCGGTCAGGCCCTTGCCGGCCAGTGCTTCGCCGTCCAGGCCGGCAAAGGCATTGTTCTCGGGGCGTTGCAGCGCCGCCTGCTGTTCGGCGTCCAGGCCGCGCACGGGATCGAGCACGCCCTTGGCCGGCGCGAACAGCGCCACATCGGGCAGGCCGGTGTCAGCAGGGTTGCGCAGCGCCAGGAACAGCTTGCCCTGCTGCGCGCCCAGCAGCAGCCGGTTCGCCTCGGCGACCGGCACGGCCAGCACCGCGCTGCGCGCCGGTTGGGTAGCCTCTGCGCTGCCCTTGCTGGTGCTGCTGGAACTGCCGGCGCCGGTGATGTCGGCCGCGCGCGGGTCGTTGTCGGCGGGCGTGGTCGCCGCCGCTTCCGCCGCAACGGGAACGATGTCCTGCTGGCCGTAGCTCAGCACCCGCAGCCGTGACAGCAGCAGGCGGGTCTGCGCCACGTCCTGTGTGCCATTGATCGCATTGTTGTTGCTGCGCAGGTTCATGAAGACATCGACGAAATCGCCGGGAAGAATGCGGTTGCCGGCGCCGACCAGTTCATCCACCGGCACCGCCAGCGCGCGCTCGCCAGGCCGCAGCTGCAGCGAGAACCCCTGCGCCAGCAGCCCCTGGCTGATCGCGCTGCCTTCGGCGATGTCCTGCACCGGCACCTTGCCGACCACCGCCGCCAGGTCCGTGGGGGCGCCGGGTACCGGCTGGGTGCGCTGGGCCAGGCGTACGCCGGCCGCTGTGATCGGCTCACCGGCGGGCAGACGGGCAATGGCTTCCACCACGGTAATGGTGGCGGCGCCGGGCTGGCTGGCAATCGGTGCGGCGGCCGGCGCGGTGGCGGGCGTGCGGCCCACAGCGAAGGCGACCAGGGCCAGCAGCACGGCCAATGCGATCAGCGCGATGGCGGCGATGCGGGTCAGCTTCAACATGATTCGCCTCTCCTGGTACGTGGGTCAGTTGCTGCCCAGATCGAGCTGGGCCACGGCACTGCTGCGGATCGGATCGCCCATCACCCAGCCGTACAGCGTGCCGGTGCCGGGCAGGAAGGGGTGGGCGGCATAGTCATAGCTGACCGTGACCGTCACGCATTGCGCGCTGGCCAGGCCGTTGCATGCGGCCAAGGGGGAGACGACGATGGCGCCGCTGCCGCCAGCGCTGCAATCCGGCTCCTGGCTGGAAAACTGCAGCAGCCACTGCATCGAGCGGCGTGCTGCAGTACAGGCGGCCACCCGGCGCTCGTTCGCGCTGGCATAGCGCAGCGATGCGCGTGCGCCTTCGGCCGACGCCGTTGCCAGCGTCTGCTGCGCGGCCATGATCATCACCCCGGAAAAGGTGAACATCAGCAGCGGGATCAGCCCGAGCATCAGCATCAGCGCGAATTCAATCGTGGCAGCGCCGTGTTGCCGGCGTGGCGCGCAGCGCTTCATGCGGCGCCTCCATAGGTGGTGACCAGAAGCCAGCCGATGGCCGCCAGGGCCAGATAGCTCGCGTAGGGCGCGCCCTTACGGCCCTGTCGTGCCTGCTGCATGTCGCGCAGGGCAGGGTGGGCCTGCCAGTGCTGCGCCTGCAGCGTTGCCGGCAGTCGCGGTGCCAGCAGCCGCGAGGCCACGACGATGCCAGCGTGCAGTCCCGCGGCCAGACTGGCGACGATCCAGACCGGCAACAGCGCCTGCCAGCCCAGCAGCAACCCCAGCACCGCGAAGAACTTCACATCGCCGGCGCCCATCATGCGCAGCAGATGGAACGGCAGCAGCGCCAACAAACCCAGTACCGCGCCCAGCAGGTGCGCCGCCAGCGGTTGCGGCGTGGCGGTCAGCTGGCTGGCCAGCAACCACGGCAGCGCCAGCACGCACGCCGCCAGCAGCCAGGCGTTGGGCACCCGACGGGCGTACAGGTCGCTGATCGCAACCCGCAGGCACAGCCCAATGGCCAGCAGTCCCAGCAGTGTCATCACGCACCCTCGTCGTCCATTACCCGCTTGTTCCGTCTGCCCCGGGCGCGGCATCGCGGTGCGATACCGGCACCGGGCCGGCGGCAGCTGCGCGATCGGTCAGCTGCCGGTGCCGCCGCTGGCCGAGCCGGCTGCGTTGGTCACCACGTTCTTGAGTGTGGTGAACAGCGTTTCGAAGAAATCGCGGATCTGGTCGTTGCCGACCGCCACCAGGATCCCGGCGATCACGGCGGCCAGCAGGCCGTATTCCAGCGCGGTAACGCCGTCTTCTTCTTTCAGGAACTTCTTGATGGAAGCGTTCATGACGGTGATCTCCCTCTACCTGTCAGATGGTGTTGCAGGGCACTGCATGGGTGGTGGCCCGGCTCCGCCGGGATCAACCCTGGGCCTTCGCCGTCCTGGCGGAGGAGGCCGGGCGGATGGTTCCGCCTGGCGCGTCTGCGAAGATCCGGCTCCCGGGGGACGGCATCGGCGCATACGCGCGCGCAGCCGGCCGGTCATGGCCGTCGTGCGTGCCTGTCGTTCTGCTGCGCATGTCCATCGTGTTCCCCCTGGGTGCGGCCGCTGCTGCAACGCCGGATCACCGTGCTATCGACTTTGCCTGAACGAGGGTGGGCTGCAACCGGAACCTATATGCAAATTCGGCAGATCCGGAATAATCATGAAGATTTCAGGCCGCTTTTGTGGTCGATATCCGTTGGCTGCCACAACGATTCACGAAAGTGCAGGTTGCGTGATTATGTGATGGCTGCATGCGAAAACTGTGCCATAACCCTGTTTATATTCAGGAATGAACGCGTTGGCCGCAACGAAAGTGTGATCTGTTTACGGACACCGATTATCGGGCATACTCCCATTCAAGGTTATGCGGTTTCCGATGGGCGGTATCTGTGAAGGCCGCCGTCGGCATGCACCAGGAGGTTCGTGGAGGCAGTACGCGCCCTGTAAGGCAGTGGGGGCGGTGCTGCGCGGCAAACCAACAGGGGAAGACACTGTCATGGTCGATGGTGGGGTGGCGGACGGCGCCGACAGCGGGCTCAGGTCAATCGACCTGGCCACACTCAGCGGTGTGCTGCGGGTGTGCGACGTGGAACTGCTGCTGCTGGATGGCAACGGTCCGCGCGCGGCATTCGCTTCGCGGGTGCACGAAGAAGCCTTGTTCTGCAGTCTGCACTGCGGCTTCCATTGCCGTGGCCGGTTCATGCTGCCACCGGACTGGGCCATGCTGGGGTATCTGCACACCACTGATGACACGCTCAGCTGGTGCCACGGCGTGCCGCTGGCGCCGGGCATGGCATTGACCATTCTTCCCGAAGGCATCAGCGAATTCACCCTGAGCCCCGGCACTCAGATGACCCTGATGCTGGTGCCGGTGGAGCGCGTGCAGCGCAAGCTGGCCGAGCTGAGCCTGCGCAGCACGCCGCCGGCGGGGCAGGCGCTTTCGTTGATCAACCTGGGCGCCGATGAACTGCCGCTGGCCCGGCATTATCACCAGCTGCACCAGCAGCTGGGCCAGGGCGGGGTGCTGCAGGCCGAAGAAACCGAGCGCCTGCTGCATGAGCACGTGCAGGCGCTGCTGGCCACCGGCCCCGGTGATCGCCCCGGGTGCAGCCGTGCGCGCCGCACCCATTACCTGATCGCGCAGCGCGCCGAGAACTTCATGCGGCTCAACCTGCGTCGCAATATATATATGAATGAAATCTGCGACGCCGCCGGGGTCAGCGAGCGCGGCCTGCGTTACGCGTTCGAGGATCTGTTTGGCACCTCGCCCAACCGCTACCTGTCGATGCTGCGGCTGTGCGCGGCCTGCCGCAGCCTGTCCATGGCCGATTCCAGTCGGCGTTCGGTGAAGGCCATCGCCCTGAGCTGCGGGCTGTGGGATCTTTCGCGGTTTGCAGATAATTACCGCAAGGTATTTGGCGAACTGCCGCGCGACACGCTGATGCGCGCACCGGCACAGATCGGCCAACCGGCCTGAGTTACTCCCTGCGTTGCTGAATACCCGGTTCTGCCGGTTTTGCATATCCGGCTGCCGAATCTGGCCGTCGTTTTGCCGGAATGCGCGATTGCCGTGCCGGAATGAAGTGCCCCGTGCGCGCGGAAAGGCGCGAAATGTCAGTCACCTGCCTTGCGGCACTCCACTGACTTTCAAGCTGTACGCCTACGGGGGAATTGCTCATGAACCGCATCTACCGACGCGTCTGGAACCGCCAGCTCAATGCCATGGTGGTCGCTTCGGAACTGGCCACCGGTGATAACGCCGGCGCCACCCTGCACGACGCGCGCAGCGCGATGCCGGCACCGAGCCTGCTCGCCCTGGCGCTGCTGTGCGTATTGGCCAGCGGTACAGCGCACGCGACCGAAAGCAACCAGTCGCTGCGTGACCTGCAGGCGCTGGCAGCCAAGTACACGCAGACGATGCCGGTGAAGGTCGATGCCGAAGTGGCGTTGGCGGCACGGGCGGCGCAGGCCAACACCGCAACCAATGCCGATGCGCGCGTTGCGCTGCAACTGAACACCGGCGCGCTGCCGATCGTGCGCAACGTGCTGCCGGCCAAGGTCAACGTGACGCTGGCTGCGCCGGCGCAGTCGGCACCGGCGCTGGGCGCCCAGCTCAACGCATCGGTCGCACTGGGCGGCAGCGAAGCGGTCGCGCTGGATACGGGCGTGACCGCCGCACTGCAGCCTTCGGCGCAGGCGCCGCTGGCGGCAACGGTGCAGGCCAACGCGAAGGCGAACGTCGGCGTGGGCGGTCACACGGTGGCCGCGGTCGACGCCGCGCCCCGCGTCACTGTGGGTGGCAGCGTTGACCCGGCCGGGCTGAAGGCGGCGGTGGATGGCAAGGTGGGTGCCAAGCTGGCGGTCATCGGCCAGCGCATCGAAGGCGATGCCGATGTGGCCGCAACCGCTGCGGTCACCCTGCCGGCCAAGGAAGAAACCCCGGGGGATACCGACGACCGCGCGATCACCGCCGCCTTCGATACCGGCGTGGCGGGCAACGTGCGCGTGCAGGGCCTGGATGGCCAGCCGGTGGTGGCCGACCGCAACCTCAAGCTGGCCGCCAACGCGACCGCCACCGCCCAGACCTCCGCGCTCGGCCTGGGCGGCCTGTTGAACGGCGTCGGTTCGGCGCTGGGCGGGGTGGGCGACGCGGTGGGAAGCCTGCTCAATGGCGATTTGAACGGAACGGTCGGCAACCTGACCGGCGCCGTGGGTGGTTTGGTCGGTGGGGCGGTCGGCGGCCTGGGCCTGTCCTCGCCGTCGCCCATTGCCGCCAGCACCGGCAAGGCGCCGGTCGCCGGCGATCCCAACGCTGGGCTGATCATCGGCAACGGCGGCGTGGTTGGCGGCTTGAGCGCGCTGATCGGCCCGACCACCAACGGCCTCTTTGGCGGCGATGGCTACCTGAGCAACGGCAACCTGCGGGTCAGCACCGCCAACGTCATGCAGACCTATTCGGCGGTCAACGCACTGGGTATTCCGCTGGTCAACGCCTCGCCGGTGGGCAGCACGCTGAACGGCCTGGGCGGTGCGGTCACTGGCGGCAATTCGCATCTGACCCTGATCGGTGGGGTGACCTCCGACAGCTACATCTACAACATCAACAACGGCAATCCCGGCGGCCTGCTGGGCCTGCTGCTGCCCTCCGATTCGCCCGAATGGGCCGGCAAGTGCCTGGACATCGGCCTGGCCGACATCTCCTGCTGGGCGGTCAATGCCGCGCAGGACTACCAGGTGCTGATGGGTGACGGCGCCTACGCCAACGGCTCGCGCGAAGTGGTGATCGGCGCCAATGCCCGCCACGAACTGCCGCAGGTCGATGCCAACGTGGCCTTCCCCGGCAACGGCACCAATGACCCCAGCAATCCCACCGGCGTGCCCACCGCCGACTACGCCGCGCGCATGGGCCATTCGGTCATCGTCGGCGACAGCGCAGTCGGCACCGCGAACGGACAGACCCTGTTGGGTGCCGAAGCGACCTCCAACCAGGCCAATTCGGTTGCACTGGGCTTCCGCTCGGCCGCGGTGCGCGGCGCCCAGGCCAGCTACAGCGCCTATGGCCTGACCACCGCGCAGGTGTCGGCCGGTGAAGTGTCGGTGGGCAGCGCCAACGGCGGCGAACGCCAGATCACCAACGTGGCCGCCGGTAGTGCCACCACCGATGCGGTGAACGTGGCCCAGCTGCAGGGCGCCATCTCGCAGATCCAGGCAGTGGGCGATGCGGCGGTCACCTACGATCTGGACGGTGCGGGCGATCCGATCTACACCCGCATCACCCTGGGCAATGGCACCGGCGCCACCACGGTGGCCAACCTGGCCGCCGGGGCGATCAATGCCGGCAGCACCGAAGCGGTGAATGGCGCACAGCTCTACGCCAGCAACGATGCCATCGCGCGCTTCTTCGGCGGCCAGGCCGCGTTTGATCCGGCCACCAGTGCCTTCACCGCGCCGCTGTTCCAGATCAGCACGATCGGCAGCGACGGCGCGATCGCGCAGGGCCTGTATGACAACGCCACCGACGCCTTCGATGCCGTGGATGGCTCGCTGGTCAATCTCAACACGCAGATCACCGATATCCGCAACGGCGGCACCAAGTACCTGCGGGTCAATTCCACCGGTGTGGAAGCCCTCGCAGCAGGGGCCGATTCGATTGCGGTGGGCAGCAATGCGCAGGCGGCCGCTGCGAACAGCATCGCCGTCGGTGCCGACAGCCTGGCCGACCGTGACAACACGGTGTCGGTGGGCGCGGCCGGTGCAGAGCGGCAGATCACCAATGTTGCCGCGGCCACGGCGGCCACCGATGCGGTGAACCTGTCGCAGCTGCAGGCCTCGGAAGAGGGCGCGCTGCGCTATGACCTCAATGGCGATGGCAGCGTGAACTATGCCAGCGCCACCCTGGGCCAGACAGGCACCGCCACCACGCTGCGCAATCTGGGCCCTGGCCAGCTGAGTGCGGCCAGCACCGAGGCGATCAATGGCGCGCAGCTGTTCGCGGCCAACCAGACCCTGGCCACCCACCTGGGCGGCGGCGCCACGGTGGATGCCAGCGGTGTGGTGCTGGCGCCCACCTACACCCTGAACAACGTGGCCGCCGATGGCTCGCTCAGCCAGGGTAGCTACAACGACGTCGGTACCGCGTTCGATGCGGTGAGCGTCTCGCTGGCCAACGTGGCCGAGCAGAGCGACGAGCTGGACGCGCGCGCGGTGAAGTACGACGTGGACGGCAGCGGCAACGTGGTCGATTCGATCAGCCTGAGCGGTACCGGCGGCGCGCCGGTGAAAGTGACCAACGTGGCCGCCGGCAGCATCCTGGCCGGCAGCAGCGATGCCATCACCGGCGACCAGCTGTTCGCCACCCACACCACGGTGGCCAGCTATTTCGGCGGCAGTACCACCTACGACGGCAACACCGGCCTGTGGGTGGCGCCCAGCTTCCGCATCTCCTTCATCGCCACCGATGGCACGCTCATCCAGAACGACTACAGCAACGTCACCGCCGCGTTCTCCGCCGTGGATGGTTCGCTGCAGGTGCTCAACCAGCGCATCAGCAGCGGCGGCAGCAGCCCGTATCTGGCGGTCAACTCCACCGCCGCCGCCGCGACCGCCGCTGGCGCCGAAGCGCTGGCGCTGGGCCCGCAGGCCAGTGCGGCCGGTGCCGGCAGCGTGGCGGTGGGCAACGGGGCCAGTGCCAGCGCCGACAACAGCGTGGCCCTGGGCAGCGGCGCGGTGGCCAGCGTGGGCGCGCAGAGCGGCTACACCGGCGCCTATGGCCAGACCGGTGCCAGCAACTCGGCCGGCGAAGTGTCGGTGGGCAGCACCGGCAGCGAACGCAAGGTGACCCACGTGGCCGATGGTTCGGACACCTACGATGCGGTGAACGTGGGCCAGTTGAACAACGGAGTGACCTACGCCATCGACCAGTCCAAGGCCTACACCGACCAGAAGATCCAGAACATCACCAACGTGGCAGGCAGCTTCCGCGCCAACAACAGCAACAACCTGGCCGATCCGGCCGCCACCGGCGCCAATTCCGCCGCTGGTGGTGCCGGTTCGGTGGCGGCCGGGGCCAACTCCACCGCACTTGGCAACGGCGCCCAGGCGCAAGCCGATAATGCCGTGTCGCTGGGCGCCGGTTCGGTGGCCGACCGTGCCAACACGGTGTCGGTCGGCGCGGCTGGCGCAGAACGCCAGGTGGTGAACGTGGCCGACGGCAGCGCCGCCACCGATGCGGTGAACGTGCGCCAGCTGCAGGCCTCTCAGCAGGGCAACATCCGCTACGACACCACCACCAACGGTGCCACCAACTACAACAGCGTCACCCTGGGCAGTACCAGCAGCGGCCCGACCACGGTGCGCAACGTGGCCGCCGGCACGGCCGGAACCGATGCGGTGAACGTGGACCAGCTGAAGTCGGGCATGGCGCAGACCCTGGACTGGTCCAAGGCCTATACCGATGAGCGCATGGGCGGTTTCGAGCGCAACCTGCGCAAGACCGACAGCCGTGCCTCGGCAGGCGTGGCCTCGGCCATGGCCACCGCTTCGCTGCCGCAGCCCAGCGAAGCGGGCCGCAACATGGCCTCGTTCGCAGCTGGCAGCTACAACGGCGAATCGGGTGTGGCGGTCGGTATCTCCGGTGTCTCCGAAGGCGGGCGCTGGATCTACAAGTTCAGCGGTTCCACCAACAGCCGCGGCGAAGCCGGCGTGGCCGTCGGTGCCGGCATCCAGTGGTGAAGCACGCCGCCGGGGCGCCAACGCATCCCGGCGGCGCTGTTCCGTACAACAGGGGGAAGCACATGAAACTGCATCGCATCCTGCAATCGCGCCGCATCGTCGCCTGGCTTGTGCTGTTGCTGGTGGCCGGCCTGCTGGCCGCCTGCCGCAGCCACGCGCCGGCAGGCGATGGCCCGGCCGAGGCCAGCGTGGTGTTCCCGGAGGCGCGCAAGGACTCGCTGAAGGAAGGCATCTACCCGGACATCGCCGATCTGCGCCGGTTCGCGCCGGGCATGAGCAAGCGCCAGCTGTACACCCTGCTGGGCACGCCGCACTTCAACGAGGGCATGTGGGGCGTGCGCCAGTGGAACTACCTGTTCAACTTCCGCACCGCGCAGGGCGCCGAATACTTCACCTGCCAGTTCCAGGTGCGCTTCGATGACAAGGGCATTGCCCAGGGCGGTTACTGGAAGCCCGAATCCTGCGCCGCCGTGCTCGACCCGCCGCGTCCGCCGCCGCCGCCGCCGGCCGCCGCGTTGCCAGAACAACCGCTGCATCTGTCCGCCGATGCGCTGTTTGCCTTCGACAGCGCCGCCCTGAGCGCCAACGGGCAGCAGGTGGTGCAGGGCGTGCTGGGGCAGGTGCGTGAAGCCAGCCAGGTGCAGTCCATCCAGGTGGTGGGCTACACCGACCGCATCGGCAGCGCCGCGTATAACCAGCACCTGTCGCAACGGCGCGCCGAGGCCGTGCGCAGTGCGCTGGTCCAGGGCGGGGTCCCTGGCACCAGCATCCGTGCGGAAGGACGCGGCGCTGCCGACCCCCTGGTGCAGTGCGCGCAGCGCGATCGCGCCCAGCTGATCGCATGCCTGGCGCCGAACCGGCGCGTGCAGATCGCCGGTGTGGCGCAGCCGCATTGACAGCCTTGCCAGCGGCGGTGCGTTGTTCGGCGTGTTTTCCCCCTGGTCTACCGGCGGGCAGGGCTACGTCTCCCCCGTCACCCTGCCTGCCGGTGGTCCAGGCTTTACCCGGTGCCCACGATGAATGCCCAATTCCTGCCCCTGCGCATGAAGACCGATGAAACGCTGACGGTGTACGGGCCGCTGGGCAACCATGCGGTGGTGCGCATCCCCGGCCGCCGCCTGCCCGGATTGATCGTGCAGGCCGATACGGTGCTGGGCTTCCTGACCCAGCTGCAGGAAGCCCAGGCCAGCCTGCGCAGTGGCCGGGCGCAGCGCGCAGATGCCGAACTGGACATGCTGGTGGACCTGCTGCAGCAGTGGCAGGCGCTGATCGAATCGCGCCTGGCCGACGCCGGCGAGGCGTTGTAGCCTCGCGCCCGCGCCGGGCCTATTCGCTGTCGTCCACCCGTTCGCCCATCAGTTCGCGCTGGCGCTTGTCCAGTTCTTCGGCATAGCGCTTGCGCACGAACGCCTCGGACACCACGCCCAGCACCTGGCCATCGCTGGCCACCACGGCCAGCTCATCGGCCTGGGTCTGGTCGAAGCGTTGCATCACGCTTACCACGTCGGCGCTGGCCGACAGGGCCACGTCACGGTTCTCGGCGAAATCGGTGAGCGGTGCATCGGCCTTCACCCCGTCGCCGAACAGGCGGGCAATCTGCACGATGCCGGCATAGTGGCCTTCGCCGTCGATCAGGATCACCCGGGTGCCCGAGCCCAGCGGGAAGCGCTGGCGGAAGGTGGCCGCGTCCAGGCTGTCCGGCGCGGTGGCCACGCCCTTGCGCATCATCCGCCCGGCGCTGAGGGTATGAATCCAGCCCACGTCGCGCGCACTGCGGATGTTCTCGCCACGCAAGTGCATGCGCCAGGTCGAGAACGAGTAGCCGAACCACTGCCGCACCAGCGTGCTCGATACCAGCACCGCGCTCATCACCACGCTGGTCAGCAGGAAGTCGTGGGTGCCTTCCAGCACCAGCATGGCCATGGTCATCGGTGCGCCCACCACCGCCGCGGCCAGCGCGGCCATGCCGGCCAGTGCGGCCGAGGTGGCATCGATCACCGGCACGCCGGTGGCCAGCGCCAACAGGCCGGCGAACAGCGCGCCCACCAGGGTGCCCATGAACAGTGAGGCGAAGAACAGCCCGCCGCGGAAGCCGAAGCCCAGCGAAATGCCGGAGGCCAGGCACTTCAGGGTCAGCAGCCCGCCGATCCAGATCAGCGGCAGGTGGGTGGTCAGGTCCAGGTGCAGCGCGCCATGTCCGGACGACAGCACCTGTGGGCTGGCCAGCGCCAGCGGAATCAGCAGCAGCCCGCCCACCACCGGGCGGCCCCAGGCGGGCAGGGGGCTGCGCTTCACCCCGCCTTCGATCGAGGCGATCAGGCGCATGATGATGATGCCCACCATCGCGCAGCAGCAACCCAGCAGGCCGTAGATCGCATAGTCGGCCGCGCGAACATCGATGGTGGCGGCGGCCGGCAGCAGGTAGGCATCCATGCCGGCCTGGTCGGCCACGAAAGCACCGGCCAGCGCGGCCACCGCCACCGGCGCCAGGGCCGAGGGCGTGTAGGCGCCAATGACGATTTCGAAGGCATAGAACGCGCCGGCCAAGGGCGCGCCGAACGCTGCTGCAATGGCCCCGGCCGCACCGGCGCCCACCAGGGTGCGCACGTCGTTGCGGCGCAGGCGCATCACCCGGCCCAGCTGCGAACCACTGCCCGCGCCCATCTGTGTGTACGAAGCTTCCAGCCCGACCGAGGCGCCGCTGCCGTTGGACAGCAAGGTCTGCACCAGCACGATCAGGTTGTCCCGCATCGACATGCGGCCGCCGTGCAGGGCATTGGCTTCCACCGCATCCAGCAGGGGGCGCTTCAGGCGGCTGGCGGCCAGGCTGACCAGGCCTACCAGCAGGCCGCCCAGCGGCAGCACCAGCAGCGCGGTCCACGGCAGTGAGGGAAGCGAGCTCAGCCGGATGCCGTCGTCCAGGCCATACAGGCTGGCCTGCAGGCTGCGCGCCAGCCCGGCCTGCAGCAGGGTCAGGCCGCCGGCGATCAGGCCCACCACCAGGGCCAGCGCAATGAACCACAGGTCGCTGCCACGCAGGCGCAGGCGCAGGCCCTGGAAGGCCAGATGCAGGCGCGATGGCGAAGCGGTGGGCGACATGGTGGCGGCATGATACGCCGCCACCGTGATCGCCACCGTCACCGCATCAGGCGGCTAGGCGCTCAGAAGCGGTAGCGGCCCTGCACGTAGAAGGTGCGTGGCGCGGCCACCATGCGGCCGGCATTGCCGTCCACGTTGCGGGTGTACCAGCGCTTGTCGGCCAGGTTGTTCACGCCCAGCGCAATCTCGCTGTCACCCAGCCCCGGCACCTGCCAGGCCACCTGCGCGTTCCACAGGCGCACGCCGGGCACGCGGCCCACGCGCGCATCGGCGCTCTCGGCCCAGGTGTTGGCGGCGTCGGAGAACTGGCCGCTCTGGTGGGTGCTGGACAGGTTGAAGGTCCAGCCCGACAGGGCATAGCGGGCGCCCACGCTGTCGGTGTCGCGCGAATAGAACGGCACATCCAGGCCGCGGTTATCACCGGACTGCTGGATCGCCTTGGTCCAGGTGTAGTTCGCGTACAGCTCCAGCCCGGCCAGCGCGCTGTCTTCGGCGAACTGGTAGGCCACGGCGCTTTCCACGCCCTTGTGGTCGGTGGCGCCGATGTTCTGGAAGGTGGCCGGGGTGATGCCCGGCACCTGCAGGATCTGGTTGTCAAAGCGCATCTTGAACACGGTCACTTCCGCGCGCAGCGCACCGTCCTGCCAGCGCGCACCCAGTTCGGTGGTCTTGGCCACTTCCGGGTTCAGCGGGTTGCTGGCGGTCTGCGAATTCAACTGGATGTTCTGCACCGGCCCGAACGAGGTGGTGTAGTTGCCGAACACGGTCAGCTGCGGGGTCAGCAGGTAGGCGATGTTCAGCGACGGCAGCGCCTTGTCGTTGCGGCTGCTGAAGGTGGCCGCGCCACCGGCCTGGCGGCGGTCCATGTCGATCCATTCCATGCGCACGCCCGGGGTGATGCGCCACTGGCCCACGGCAATGCGGTCGTCGATGTAGAACGAATGCGCGTCGGTGGCGTTGTTGAAGCGGGTGGTGGCATTTTCCGCGCCGGTGCGGCGGGTGATGGTGTAGCTGCGGTCGTTGCCGCGTTCGCGCAGGAAGCGGTAGCCGGCGGTCACGTCATGCACGGTGCTGCCCCACTGCAGGCGCTGGGTATAGCGCGGCTCGATGCCCAGCACCCGGTAGTCGCGCGGCTGCACGGTGATCTGCGTGTTGGCGGCGTTGATGAGCGCGCTGGCGCGGTTGCTTTCGTTGTAGTACGCCAGCACCTCGAACTCACGGGTGTCGGACAGGGTGTTGGTGTAACCCAGGTCGATGCCGGCGCGGTGGCCCTTCCAGAAATCGGTCGGGCGGGTGTTCTGGAACGGGTCCGCTTCGTACTGGGCGCGGGTCAGGCCGCCGGGGGTGAGCGAACGCACGTTGTAGTAGGACAGCTTGGCGCGCAGCTGCTGGCGCTCGTCCAGCGCATAGGCGAACTTCAGCGCCAGATCGTCGAAGCGGTCGTCGCTGCCCTGGCGCCAGCCGCGGCCATCCTGGCCGGAGTACAGCAGGGCCATGCCCAGCCCGTTGTCCGCGGTGCCGCCGAGGAAGGCGTTGTACTGGGTGCTGTCACCGCCGCCGTGGTCATTGGCGCTGTAGCGCACACCGGCTTCGCCGTGCAGCCCGGCTTCGGTGGGAATGGCGCGGGTGCTGAAGTTGATGATGCCACCCACGTTCTGCGGCCCGTAGCGCACCGCGCCGCCGCCACGCACCACGTCGATCGATTCGATGTTGGCCAGGCTGGTGGGCGCGAAGGAGAGCTGCGGCTGGCCGTACGGCGCCACCGCCAGCGGCACGCCGTCCAGCAGCACGGTGGAGCGCGGCGAGTAGCGGCCGGTCAGGCCGCGCACGCCGATGTTCAGCGAGATCGAGCTGCCGGCGGTGCCGGAATTGTCGGTCACCTGCACGCCGGGAATGCGGCGCATGGCATCGCCGATGCTGGCCGCGCCGCTGGCGTCGATGCTCTGCCGGTCGACCACGGTGCGGGCGCCAGCGAAGCGCTTCACGCTGTCATGCAGGCCGGTGCCCAGCCAGCTGCCCGAGACCTGGATGCTGTCCAGGGTGGTGGCGCTGTCCTGCGCCTGGGCGGTGGCAGTCAGGCACAGGGCAAGGGCGGCGGCCAGCGGCAGGCGCGCGCCGGGGCGCAGGGTAGGGATAGGCATCGGGGCAGGTCAGGAAGGGTGGTAAATGAGAATTATTGCTGATTGGTTGCGTGAAGGGAATCGCTCCTTCGTTCAGTGCCCTGGCCCCGGTGCTAAAGTGCTGGGCTGCTTCCTGATACCGCGAGAACTGCATGTCCCACGCCGCTTTCTACCCCGTCGGAACCCCTGGCCAGCCGTGGGGCGCGGCCGAGCGTGCGCAGTGGCAGGCGCGCCAGCAACGCCTGCGCCGCTACGACCAGGACGTGCTGCCGCGCATCGAGGCGCTGGCCGATCGCTTCGACAAGGTGGCCTACGGCCAGCTGGACTACGCCGGCGAGACCTACACCCTGTTCGCCCTGCGCAGCCACAACTGGAACCCGGCGCTGCCGGCCGTGCTGGTCACCGGCGGCGTGCACGGCTACGAAACCAGCGGGGTGATGGGCGCGCTGGAGTTTCTGGAACAGCAGGCCGGTCGCTATGCCGGCCAGGCCAATGTGCTGGTGGCCCCGTGCGTGAACCCGTGGGGTTACGAGCGCATCAACCGCTGGAACCATGATGCGATCGACCCGAACCGCAACTTCCGCGCCGACGGCCCGGCCCGCGAATCGACCGCGCTGATCGAGCTGATCACCCCGTACAAGGGCCAGTTCGTGCTGCACATCGACCTGCACGAGACCACCGACAGCGACGAAAGCGAGTTCCGCCCGGCGCTGGCCGCGCGCGATGGCAAGCCGTTCGAGCCGGGCCTGATTCCCGATGGTTTCTACCTGGTCGATGACAGCGAGAACCCGCAGCCGGCGTTCCAGCAGGCGGTGATCGCCGCAGTGGAGCAGGTGACCCACATCGCCCCGGCCGACGACAAGGGCGAGATCATCGGTTCGCCGGTGGTGGCGCACGGGGTGATCGAGTACCCGCTGGTGAAGCTGGGCCTGTGCGCTGGCATCACCGGTGCGAAGTTCACCACCACCACCGAGGTCTACCCCGACAGCCCGCGGGCCACGCCGCAGCAGTGCAACGATGCGCAGGTGGCCGCGGTGTGTTCGGCACTGGAGTACGCGTTGGCGAAGGGCTGACGGGTATGGCGCTCGATCAGCTTTTCGCCGGTGTTCAGGGCCATCGGGTGCCATAGCCCTAGCGCATGGGTCGGTTTCCTTCCAATGCCAACTGGACCATTCGGGCGCGGCGGCGATGCTGGGTACTGGATATGAACAGCCTGCACGCGTCGCTGAATGCACGGGCATAGCTGACGTGTTCCTCTGCCAAGGAAGGTGATCCTCCCCTGTCAAGGAGATCGACAACATAACTGCGTAGTTCTTCGGAGTTCACTTTCTCGAGTTGGGCAGCAAACCACTCTGCGCTCTGTTGATCAGTTGCGCTTGAATAGCCGAATGTGCCGATGATCGACATCCTGTAGAGATCCGGGTCATAGGAATTCTGGTCTGCTTCCTTCTTCGGTGCGTGATCCACCAGTCCCTCCTCCTGCAGCTGGCTCTTCAGTTTTTCATGGAGTCTTTCGGCTTCGTCCTTGGATATTCTCTTTAGGTCTCTACTCGTGATCGATCGGGTAGTGCGACCGTACTCCAGAAGCGCCTCTTTCATTGTCTCTGGCGGGCTTCCAATGTGCTCGAGCATGTGGAGCGCTCGGCTGAGCAGCTGATGATTGAGGTGTCTGGCTGCAGAGAGTGCAGCTGTGGCAGCTGCCGCATGAGCGGCGCTGTCGGTCCAGTCAGGGTCCCAGTCATAGTCATTCGATATGCTCCTTATTTCCTCCGACAGCGCATGCTGGTCCTCGTTGCTGAATTCTTGCGACAGGATCTGCCTCACTCGATCCTGCGGAAGCGCTCCGGAATGGATCAGTTCAATCACGCATGCCGTCAATGCATGCCTGCGTTGAATGCCGATGTTCTCCGCAGCCTTCTCGCTTTCCGCGTCAAGGACCAGCTCGCCATCCATTTCAAGTCGGAAGCTGGTGTGAGTTGTACTCTGTCCTGCTCTTGCGCGCAGGTGAGTGCCGAGAATGAAAACCAACGGAGCCAGGAAAAGTCGCGCAGTCGCGCTGTCCGGCGATACCTCTGCCGGGAGGCCTCGGTTGGCCTCAGTTATTATTCTCTTGATCACCCTTATGTTGGTTATCCCGCATCCGGCAAGTAGAGGGTCCAGGGCGGACTTGAGTTTGCTTTCCGTTGCCATTGCTACTGCAAGCGAATCGCTGGGGCGGGGCCTGAGGTTGATTTCGCGATCAATGATCTTCTCGTGTACCTCTCTCCATTCGGAGACGTCGGCGAGCTTCTCATCATTCATTACCAGGATGAAGCGCGCCCCGTGGTTCAGCTTGAAATTCTCAATGAATCCGGACAGCTCGCTCATCTCCAGCTGGTCGTGCTTTCGCTCGATGTCATCAAGTACGATCAGATGACCCGCCAGCGCGCGCGTTGACCAGAGCATGACCATTTCGTTCGCCAAGGGGCCCAACGTGTGGACTTTGCCCAACACGGCGGGAAGGTCATTCCTGGCCCACCCCAGTTTCTTCTGGATTGATGATCGGATGCCCCCTGCCGACGAGGCGATGCTGTCGAGAAGCGCGAGCTTCAGTTCCGCAATTGTTCTTACACCGAACAAGGAGGCACGGGCGATTCTGATTCTCCGGCTCTCGCGTATCTCTTTCAGCGTCTTGTCAACGGAATGGGTCTTGCCCGAGCCCCACGGGCCGCTGATTGAAATTACCTTTGCATCGGTTTCATTCAGGGCTTTCTCCAGCTTTGATTGGACGTCGTGGAGAATTCCGCTGGAATGTTCATTGAGTATGAAGTTGTAACGAGGCATCGTTGCTTCCTTGCATCATGGTTCTCGATAGTAGCGGATAACCAAACTGCTCTTGAATTGTTTTTCGCGCAGGCGTGGTCTCCGTGCCGGACCTGAGGGTGTCGATGTCTCGTGGTGCTCGGGCTAGCCAGAACGCTGTCGGCTCGGATGGGGCGCGCGGCAGCTTGGGTGCGCATGGGCTCGCGCATGTGGTCGACAGCGCAAACTGTACCCGGCCTACCTGCGCGACCCCGCTAGCACGCCCGGCCTGTCCCCCCGCTGTCATCGCGCGGGGGCACTTCATGCGGCGTCCACTGCGGTTCAGCCAGACTCGGCCGGCTCATTCTTTGATCGACCGGAGACCGCCGCCCCATGGAAGCACTGGAGCCGCAACCTTCCCCGGTGCGCACCCTACGGCCTGTGTTCGCCTTCGCGGCGATCGTTGTCGTGGCGTTCGCGCTGTTTGTCAGCCTGTTCCCGCTGGGTGCCGGCCGCCTGCTGGTGAAGGCCCAGTCCTGGGCCGCGCTGAACGTGGGCTGGTACTACCTGCTGGCCATGACCCTGTATCTGGTGTTCGTGGTCGGCGTGGCGCTTTCGCGCTATGGCGGCATCAAGCTGGGCGCCGACCATGACGAACCCGAGTTCAGCTATCTGTCGTGGGCCGGCATGCTGTTCGCCGCCGGCATCAGCATCACCCTGTTCTTCTTCTGCGTTTCCGAACCGCTGACCCACTACCTGCAGCCACCGCAGGGCGATGCCGCTGCCGGCGAGGCCGGTGCGCGCCAGGCCATGCAGCTGCTGTTCCTGCACTGGGGCCTGCACGGCTGGGGCGTGTTCGCCCTGGCGGCGATGGCGATGGCCTATTTCGCCTATCGCCACAACCTGCCGCTGGCGCTGCGCTCGGCGCTGTACCCGCTCATCGGCAAGCGCATCAACGGCCCCATTGGCTACACCGTGGACGCGTTGGGTATCGTCGCTACCGTGTTCGGCATCGGCGCCGACATGGGCTTTGGCGTGCTGCACCTCAACGCTGGCCTGACCCACCTGTTCAACGTGCCGCATTCCAACCTGGTGCAGATCCTGCTGGTGGTGGCGATGATGGGCGCGGCGGTGGTGGTGGCCGTGTCCGGGGTGGAAAAAGGCGTGCGCTGGATGGCCAACATCAACATGCTGCTGGCCATCGCGCTGGTGCTGTTCATGTTGTGCGCCGGCCCCACGCAGTACCTGCTGAGCACGCTGATGCAGAACCTGGGCGACTATCTGGGCAGCGTGGTCGGCAAGAGTTTCGATGTCTACGCCTACGGCGGGCGGCCAGAATGGCTGGGCGGCTGGACGGTGTTCTACTGGGCGTGGTGGATCGGCTGGGCGCCGTTCGTGGGCCTGTTCATCGCGCGCATCTCGCGCGGGCGGACCATCCGCGAATTCGTGTTCGGCGTGCTGCTGATCCCGCTGGGGTTCACCCTGGCGTGGCTGTCGATCTTCGGCAACAGCGCGCTGGACCAGGTGCTGCACCATGGCCAGCAGCAGCTGGCGCAGTTGGCGGTGGATGACCCGCCCACGGTGTTGTACGCGCTGCTGGACGGCTACCCGTGGAGCCGCGTGGTGATCGCAGTGACCGTGCTGGTCAGCTTCATCTTCTTCGTGACCTCGGCAGATTCCGGTGCGGTGGTGTTGTCCACGCTGTCTTCGCACGGTGGCGCGCCGGAAGACGACGGCCCGCGTTGGCTGCGCGTGTTCTGGGGCACGGTGATCGCGGTGCTGACCGCCGGCCTGCTGCTGGCCGGCAGCATCGACGCGTTGAAGTCTGCGGTGGTGCTGGCCTCGCTTCCATTTTCGGCGGTGCTGTTGTTGATGATGTGGGGCCTGACCCGCGCCTTCAGTGACGAATCACACCGCGAGCGGGCGCAACAGTTCCGGCCGTCGCCGTTGATTGGCGATGACCGCCACCACCAGGGCTGGCGCCAGCGCCTGAGCCAGGCCATGCACTTCCCGGTGCGTGACCAGGTGTACCGCTTCATGGATGACACGGTGAAGCCGGCAATGGAAGCGGTGGCCGAACAGCTGAGCGGGCAGGGCTGGGAGGTGAGCACGCGCTTCGAGGCCGGCGACATGGAATTGTCGGTGAACCATGGCGAGCAGCAGGACTTCCTGTACCGGGTGATCCTCAGCGGCTACCTGACGCCGTCGTTCGCCGCACAGCAGCTGCGCAACCAGCGTTATTACCGCGCCGAAGTGCATCTGTTCGAAGGCAGCCAGGATTACGACCTGGTGGGATACAGCCGCAAGCAGATCATCAACGACATCATCAGCCAGTACGAACGGCACCTGCAGTTCCTGCATCTGAGCCGGTGATGGTGGCCGGGCCGCCGGGCATGGCCCGGCGCTACCGGCGTGCATGATGGTTGGTAGAGTCGAGCTTGCTCGACTGCTTCTGGCGACGGCAGTCGAGCAAGCTCGACTCTACGGGCAAGCGGGCGGGCCGGCGTTATCGGTCATGTACGAACGCAGGGCATGGCCCGGCGCTACCGGCGTGCATGATGCTTGGTAGAGTCGAGCTTGCTCGACTGCTTCTGGCGACGGCAGTCGAGCAAGCTCGACTCTACGGGCAAGCGGGCGGGCCGGCGTTATCGGTCATGCACGAACGCCGGGCATGGCCCGGCGCTACCCTGGGTCAGGGGCGCAGCAGCACTTTGCCGCCGCGGCCGGGCTTGCCGCTGGCGGTCACGGCGGCGGCGACATCGTCCAGTGCGAAGACACCTTCCACCGGCAGCCTCAGTTCGCCGCTGGCCGCGCGCTGCAGCAGCTCGCCCACCAGCCGGCGCTTGTCTTCCACCGCCATCGCCTGGCTGACCTTGCTGCCCCAGAAGCCCTTCACTGTGGCCTGCTTGAAGATCACATCGCCCGACGGAATCTGCATCGGCTCGCCGGTCATCGAACCGAACGACACCAGGGTGCCGCCGTCACCGAGCAGGCCCACCAGATCGCCGGCGGCCGTGCCACCCACCGAATCGACCGCGGCAGTGGCACCGGCGTCGCCCAGCACCGCGCGTACCGCATCCTTCCAACCATCGCTGGCGGTGGAGAACACATGGGCGATGCCCAGCGCGGCCATCTCCTGCACGCCGGCATCGCGCCGCACCAGGTTCACCACCGGAATGCCGCGCGCGGCGGCCAGCATGGCCAGGGTCTTACCCACCGCGCCATTGGCAGTGTTCTGCACGATCCACTGGCCCGGTTCCACCTGCAGGTATTCCAGCAGCATCAGCGCACTCAGCGGCATGGCGATCAACTGCGCGGCGGTTTCATCGGCAATCGCCTCGGGCATCGGAATGACCATGCGCGCCGGGGCGATGAACGCTTCGGCCCAGGTGCCGTGCACCGACGCGGCAGCCACGCGCTGGCCGATCTGCAGGCCCTGTACGCCGTCGCCCAGCGCGTCGATGGTGCCCAGGCCTTCGCTGCCACCGATGGCCGGCAGCGTCGGCTTGTAGCCGTACTGGCCGCGCACGGTCCACAGATCGTGGTTGTGGATCGGCGCCAGTACGGTGCGGATGCGCACCTCGCCGGGGCCGGGAACCGGCAGGTCGGCGTCACCGGCGGCCAATACGGTGGCCGGATCGCCGAAGGAAGCATGCAGGGCTGCGCGCATGGGGAAGGTCCTGTGGAAAGAGAGATCTGATGTGGGGCCAGCGCCGCTGGCGACAAGCGTTGGTGTGTGCAACACCGTATCCTGCGACCGTTCGTCGCGACACGGCGTGATTACCGCATCTTGTGTTGACGATCTGCTGTATCCCCACTATGTTGTGGCCGTCACTCCCGGTCAGCCGCCGCCGCCGGACGATGCAACAGACGTCCCGCGGCCCGCCCTGATGGCTTGCCGTGTCGACGCGGCCGCCTTCGTGCGGACCCAGGTCGCCCCCACGGTCCGGATACCGGCCGCAGGCGCAGGCGCATGCCGACGATCTGGTGTTCCCGCGCATGGGCATCCCCAACCGACAGCCCCGTGCGCCGGTATCGCGCTCTGGGCCGCCACGGCGCTGCACGTTGTCCGCGTGCAGGCCTGGAGACGCACCACCATGAACGACACCCCCTATCGCACGGCCGATCTGGCCGGCGTCGGCGAAGCCTTGTCTGCCGGCGGCGAACAGGTACCGACCTGGATCAGCAAGGAAGCCGGTAACCGTCGCCTGCCGTTCGACGCCGAGCGCCTGCAGCGCAGCATCGACAGCATCCACGCCGAGTTCCCGCAGCTGGATGTGGCCGATTACCGGCGCGTGGTCCAGGCCATGGTCGAGCGCAAGCCCAGCATCAGCGCAGACGATCTGGTCGACCTGCTGATCCGCGAAGCCGAATCGCGCGTGGACCTGACCGCACCGGAATGGGAGCAGTTCGCCGCCCGCCTGTACCTGCGCCGCCTGTACAAGCGCGCCAGCCGCAACCGCTTCTACGATGTAGCGCTGAAGTACGGTTCGTTCGTCGGCCTGCAGGAGAGCCTGGCCGACCGCGGCGTGTACAGCAACGATGTGCTGCGCTGCTATTCGAAGGAAGAACTGCAGCAGGCCGGGCAGATGATCGATCCCGATCGCGACCGCCTGTTCGCTTACAACGGCCTGTATCTGCTGGCCACGCGCTACCTGGCCACCGATCGCACGCGCGAGGTCTACGAGCTGCCGCAGGAGCGCTGGCTGACCATCGCCCTGTACCTGATGCAGGACGAAAAGCCACGCGAACGGCGCATGCAGCTGGTGGGCGAGGCCTATTGGGCGCTGTCGAACCTGTACATGACCGTGGCCACGCCCACCCTGGCCAACGCCGGCAAGGTCGGTGGCCAGCTCTCCAGCTGCTTCATCGATACGGTGGACGACAGCCTGCAGGGCATCTATGACTCCAACACCGATATCGCCCGTGTTTCCAAGCACGGCGGCGGTGTGGGTGCGTACCTGGGCTACGTGCGCAGCAGCGGCGCGCCGATCCGTGGCGTGCCCAATTCGTCGGGCGGCGTGGTGCCGTGGATCAAGCAGCTCAACAATACGGCCGTGTCGGTGGACCAGCTTGGCCAGCGCAAGGGCGCGGTGGCGGTCTACCTGGATATCTGGCACCGCGACATCGAAGCGTTCCTGGACCTGCGCCTGAACAATGGCGACCAGCGCCTGCGCGCGCACGACGTGTTCACCGCCGTGTGCGTGCCGGATCTGTTCATGGAAGCGGTGGAGCGCCGCGCCGACTGGTACCTGTTCGACCCGCACGAAGTGAAGCAGGCCAAGGGCTGGTACCTGCAGGACTTCTACGACGAGCAGCGCGGGCAGGGCAGTTTCCGTGACCGCTATGCCGAACTGGTGGCCGACGAACGCATCAGCCGGCGCACGGTGAAGGCCATCGATCTGTTCAAGCGCATCATGCTCAGCCAGCTGGAAACCGGCAACCCGTTCCTGTTCTACCGCGATGAAGTGAACCGGAAGAACCCGAACAAGCATGCGGGCATGGTCTATTCCAGCAACCTGTGCACCGAGATCCTGCAGAACATGAGCCCCACCCGGATGATCCAGGAGATCGTCAGCGGTGACCAGATCGTGACCACGCGCCGGGCAGGGGACTTCGTGGTCTGCAACCTGTCCTCGATCAACCTGGGCCGGGCAATCACTGCGCCGGACGATTTGTTGGCCAGCGATGTGCTGGAGCGGCTGATTCCGATCCAGGTGCGCATGCTGGACAACGTGATCGATCTGAATGCCCTGCCGGTTCCGCAGGCCACCATCACCAACCGCAAGTACCGCGCCATCGGTCTGGGCACCTTCGGCTGGCACCACCTGCTGGCGCAGCAGGGCGTGCACTGGGAATCGCCGCAGGCCGAAGCGCTGTCGGACAGCCTGTTCGAGCGCATCAACTTCCTCACCATCCAGGCCAGCGCCGCGCTGGCGCAGGAAAAGGGCAGCTACCCGATGTTCGCCGGCAGTGACTGGCAGACCGGGCGCTACTTCCGTGAACGCCAGTACGCCGGCGAAGGCTGGGACGCGCTGGCGCAGACCGTGGCCACGCAGGGCCTGCGCAATGGCTGGCTGCTGGCGGTGGCGCCGAACATGAGCACCGCGCAGATTGCCGGCTCCACCGCCTCCATCGACCCGATATACAGCGCGTTCTACTACGAGGAAAAGAAGGACTTCCGCCGTCCGGTTGCCGCGCCGGGGCTGTCACTGGACACCTGGCCGTACTACGAAAAGGGCGCCTACAAGGTCGACCAGTTCGCCAGCGTGCGGCAGAACGCGCGCCGCCAGCGCCATGTGGACCAGGCCATCAGCTTCAACCTGTACGTGCCCAGCAGCATCCGCGCCAGCACCCTGCTGGAACTGCACCTGAGCGCCTGGCGCCTGGGCCTGAAGACCACCTACTACGTGCGCTCCAACGACATCGACGTGAGCGAATGCGAGTGGTGCTCCAGCTGATCGGCGAGCGCATCGCGCGACCACCGCACATTCCGCCGGGCGTGGCCCGGCGTTACCTTTGCAGGAACGACCATGGCAACTCCGCTCGACCGCATCAAGATCCTGGAACCCCGCCACCCCAACCGCAGCACCGGTATCATCAACGGGCGCACCAGCGGCATCCTGAACTGGAACGACATTCCGTACCCCTCGTTCTATCGCGCCTACAAGGAGCTTTCCACCAACTTCTGGATTCCCGACGAGGTGGACATGAAGCTGGACGCGCGCCAGTACGGCGAACTGTCCGGCCGCGAAAAGAACGCCTACGACTCGATCATCGGCCTGCTGGCCACGCTGGATTCACCGCAGACGCGCTTTATCTACAACGTGGCCGAGTACATCACCGACCCGGCCGCGCATGCCAATGCGGCGATCATTGGCCAGCAGGAAGTGATCCACAACGAGAGCTACAGCTACGTACTGGCCTCGATCACCGACCTGCCCAACCAGAACCGCATCTTCGAAATCGCCCGAACCCACCCGACCATCATCAAGCGCAACGCGCCGATCATGGGCGCGTATGACGATTTCATGCGCGAGAAAACCGCCGAGACCCTGCTCAAATCGCTCATCCAGTCATCCATCCTGGAAGGCATCAACTTCTATTCCGGCTTCGCGTACTTCTACAACATGGTGCGGCAGAACCGGATGACCGGCACCGGCAAGATCATCAGCTTCATCAACCGCGACGAACTGGCCCATACCAAGTTCATCAGCGAACTGATCCGCGCCATCATCGGTGAGAACCCGGAGCTGCAGACCCAGCAGCTGAGCGACTACGTGCATGGCGCCTTCCAGCACGCCATCGAACTGGAAACGCAGTGGTCCAGTGAAGTGCTCGACGGCATTGATGGCATCGACGTTGACGAGATGGTGCGCTACGTGAAGTACCGGGCCAACAAGATGGCCGGCATGCTGGGCATCGAGCGCCTGTACAGCGATACCACCGACAACGTGATGCCCTGGATCAAGGCCTACGCCGACAACTTCACCGAAACCAAGACCGACTTCTTCGAGATGCGCAATGCAAGCTACAAGAAGACCAACGTCGACAACGGCTTCGACGATCTGTGAGCCGCGCGGCGCGCTACGCATCCTGATCGTGGTGGCTTCGCTCAGTGGCAACACGCGCGAACTGGGGCGGATGATCGCCGGCCGCTGCCGCGCGGCGGGGCACGCCGTGTACTGGCAGGAGGCCGATGCCGCAGATCCGTCGGAAGCACTGGCCGCAGACCAGGCCGATCTGGTGCTGCTGGGCAGCTGGACCGACAACGCCGGGCGCACGCCGTCGGAAATGAAGGCCTGGATTGCCGCCACCGCTGAGCGCGGGCAGCGGCCGGCGCAGATGGCGGTGTTCGGCACCGGTGAAACGCAGTGGGGGCAGGAGTACTACTGCGGCGCCGTGCAGCGCTTGATCCGCTATTTCAACAGCACTTATCCGCCGCTGCGGATTGAACAGATGCCGCATGGTGAGCGCCATGCCGCTGCCATCGCCGAGTGGACCGCCGCGGTCCTGGCGCATTATTGGAGTACCGCCGATGCAGATCATCAACGCCACCACGCCTGAACAGTTCCAGCAGCTGCTGGCCGAGCACCCACGGGTGCTGGTGGATTTCCACAAGGACGACTGCCCCGGCTGCCGCATGCTGGACATGTCGCTGCATCGGGTGGCCACCAGCGCGGCCGGGCAGGGCACCACCCTGCTGCGGGTGCAGCTGGAAGCGGTCGGTGAAGCCTTCTTCCGCCAGTTGGGCCTGCGGCAGACGCCTACGTTGTCGCTGTTTCGTGATGGCGACGAGCGCGCGCGCCTGCCCGGTTTCCAGTCGCCGCAGCAGATTGAAGCCGCGATCGCACAGCATCTGTAACCCCAATCGGCCGGGGTCGCTTTTGTAGAGTCGAGCCGTGCTCGACTGCTCCGCGCGCGATGCACGATGAACGATGAACGATGAGTCGAGCATGGCTCGACTCTACAAGAGCATCCACGCATGGCGTGGATCTGCCGGGGTCGGATCCGCGCTTCGCGCACCCGCTTTTGTAGAGTCGAGCCGTGCTCGACTGCCCTTCGCGCGATGGCCGATCAGTCGAGCATGGCTCGACTCTACAGGGGCATCCACGCATGGCGTGGATCTACCGGGCTCAGCCGCCGGCGAAGGTGTCCACCAGCAGCTTCACGTTCAAGCTCACGATCAGCAGTGCGATCACCCACGCGGTGCCGCCCAGCCAGCGCGGCGCCACCAGGGCGCCCATCGTGGCCTTGTCGGTCACCAGCCGCACCAGCGGGATGATCGCGAACGGCAGCTGCATCGACAGCACCACCTGGCTCAGCACCAGCAGCTTCACCGCGCCCTGGTCGCCAAACAGCACGATCACCACCACCACCGGAATGATCGCCAGCAGGCGGGTGATCAGCCGCCGCAGCCAGGGCGGCAGGCGCAGGCGCAGGAAGCCTTCCATCACGATCTGCCCGGCCAGGGTGGCGGTCACCGTGGAATTCAGGCCCGAAGCGAGCAGGGCCACCGCAAACAGGGTCGATGCCAGGCCCACGCCCAGCATGGGTGCCAGCAACTGATGTGCCTGCTCGATGTCTTCCACATCCAGGCGGCCGTTGGCATGGAACACCGCCGCGGCCAGGATCAGGATGCTGGCGTTGATGAACAGCGCCAGGGTCAGCGCGATGGTGCTGTCGGTCACCGCCCAGCGCAGCGCACTGCGGCGACCTTCATCGGTGCGCGGGTAGGCGCGGGTCTGCACGATCGACGAATGCAGGTACAGGTTGTGCGGCATCACCGTGGCGCCGATGATGCCGATGGCGATGTACAGCGCGTGCGGATCGGTCACCACCTGCGCGCGCGGAATGAAGCCGCCCAGCACTTCCATCACCGGGGGCGCGGCCAGCGCGATCTGCACCAGGAAGCAGCCGAAGATGATCATCAGCAGGGCGATCACGAAGGCTTCCAGGGCGCGGAAGCCACGATTCATCAGCAGCAGCACCAGCAGCGTGTCCAGCGCGGTGATCACCGCACCCCACAGCAGCGGCAGATCGAACAGCAGCTTCAGGGCGATGGCCGTGCCGATCACCTCGGCCAGGTCGCAGGCGATGATCGCCGCTTCGCACAGCGCCCACAGCGCCAGGTTCACCGGCTTGGGGTAGCGCGCACGGCAGGCCTGGGCCAGGTCCATGCCGGTGGCGATGCCCAGCCGCGCCGACAGCGCCTGCAGGATCACCGCCATCAGGTTCGATATCAGGATGACCGACAGCAGCAGATAGCCGAAGCGCGAGCCGCCGGCCAGGTCGGTGGCCCAGTTGCCCGGGTCCATGTAACCAACCGACACCATGTAGCCCGGGCCGATGAACGCCAGCAGGCGGAACCACCAATGGCCCTTGTCGGGTACGGCCACCGACGCGTTGAGCGCGCCCAGACTGGCCGCAGGGGCGGCCGGGGAGTCGGTTTGCGCGACAGTGCTCATGGGTGCAATATAGCCACTGCTATACCGATTAGCAATGTGAAACAATCGTCTTTGCCGTGTCACTGGTCCAGAATTCAGCTTTGAATACAGGCATGACTGGAAGGGCGGGCAGACGCGTGCGCAGGAAGGACGATCCGACAACGGCAAAAGCCACCCCCTTGATCGAGGCCGAGCGCCAGGTCGAGAGCTTCCGCCAGGTGCGCGAGGCACACCGTATGGAACTGGTGGAAGACTATGTCGAATTGATTTCCGACCTGCTGGCCGATGGCGGTGAAGCCCGCCAGGTCGATATCGCCACCCGACTGGGCGTGGCCCAGCCCACCGTGGCCAAGATGCTGCGCCGGTTGGCGCGTGATGGCTGGGTGGTACAGCGGCCTTACCGTGGCGTGTTCCTGACCCCGGAGGGCGAGGCGCTGGCCCATGCCAGTCGCCAGCGCCACCAGACCGTGGAGCGCTTCCTGCTGGCGCTGGGTGTAGATCCGGATACCGCCCGCCGTGATGCCGAGGGCATCGAGCACCATGTGAGCGAACAGACCCTGGCGTTGTTCGAAGCCTTCGTGCGCAAGGCCGAGGGCTGAGGTTTGTGCGCAGGGCTTGCAGCCCTGCACCCGCTGCAGATCAACGGCAACGGCAAAAGCCGGCTATCCGTTGGATGGCGGGGTGGGTCCGGTTGAGGGGGGCGACGTAAATACGTCCATGTAGCCTCGGTCGCGCCATCCATGGCGCTCACGCCCCCTCAACCGGACCCACCCCGCCTTCGACAGTTTCCCGCGAACTGTTGGAAGGGTGTTCTGCTTTGGTGGGTGTCGACCTTGGTCGACACAGTAGATCCACGCATGGCGTGGACCTACTGGCCGCAGGCCGACCCCGGCACTTACCGGCCGCGGCGGAACGCGGCCGGGCTGCGGGCGCCGACGATGATCATGCGGATCATCGTGGAAATCTGTTCGATCAGTTCCGGGTCTTTTTCCGGCGGCAGGTCCATGGCGGTAGCGCCCATGGCGAACACCAGCCGGGTGATGGCGGTGGCCACCAGCTCCGGCTTGTACAGCTTGGCGCCATCCAGCGCGGCCAGGCGCACCAGGTCGTGCTGCAGCTCTTCTTCGAAGTAGTGCAGCTCGCGTTCCACCGCGTGCTTGAAGTCGTCCGACCCCACCGCGCCCTCGCGCAGCAGCACGTGCAGCAGCTTGTCGTCGGCGCGCAGCTGTTCCATGAAAGTTTCCACCGACACCCGTACCACGCTGGTCGCGCTGGAGGTGGCGCGCTGGCGGGCCTCACCAATGATGGTGCGCAGCGAGCGCCCGGCCACATCGATCAGCGCCACGGCCAGTTCGTCCATGTCGCGGAACTGGCGGTAGAAGCTGTTGGGCGCAATGCCGGCTTCGCGTGCCACTTCGCGCAGGCTGAGCGTTGACAGGCTGCGGTGCGGGCCAATCAGTTTCAGCGCGGCGGCCAACAGGTCCTCGCGGCTCACCGTACGGCGGGCCGGGCTGTTGGCATCTTCGGGCGGCGTCAGGGCGGTGGCAGCGGCCATGGGACTTCCGGGGGGACAAGGCTGAATCATACCCAATCCGGTTCAATATACACATGTATACACAGGTGTATGTGCGCCCGTATAGTGGCCCCATGAGCGCTGTCATCCGTCCGTCCCTGTTCTCTCCGTACCGCTGGCTGTCGCCGTCGCTGTTCGATTTCTGGGCCGGCCAGCTCAATCCGCTGTGGACCCTGCGCGAGCCCCTGGCCCGCCTGGTGCGGCGTGAACCGGCCGGGGAGGGCGCCACCACCCTGATCCTGCGCTGCAACCGGCACTGGAAGGGCATGCGTGCCGGCCAGCACATCACCCTGGGCGTGGAGCTGGGTGGGCGCATCCTGCGCCGCAGCTACAGCCCGACGATGATCGGGCGCCGCGAACTGGCCATTACCGTCAAGGGCGTGGAAGGCGGGCAGGTCAGCCAGCACCTGCTGCACCACGCGCGCCCGGGCGATCTGTTCCGCCTGGATGCCGCCTTCGGCGATTTCCACATGCCTGCCGCAGCGCCGGTGCTGTTGCTGGCCGCCGGCAGCGGCATCACCCCCATGCGCAGCCTGCTGCGCGAGGCCTGCCAGCGCCCTCTGGCGGCGCCGGTGGATCTGTTCTATTGGGAACGCACGGCGGCAAGCCAGCAGTTCCGTGATGAACTGCTGGCGCTGGCTGCGGCCACCCCGAACCTGCGCGTGCACCTGCTGACCACCCGCGAGGGCGAGGCCCCGGCCGCGCGCATCGATCGCCACACCTTGATGGTGCCCGGCGATGACACCCCGCTGGCCCAGCGCCATGTGCTGGCCTGCGGCCCGGACGGTTTCGTCGCCGCCGCGCGTGCGCGCCTGGCCCACCAGGTGGCCGGCTTCCAGGCCGAGGCCTTCACCCCGCCGGCGCCGATCACCGGCGCCGACAGCGAGGGCGAAGTGGCCCTGACCCTGGCCCGCAGCGGCCGCCAGCTGAAAGTACCGCGCAACCGCTCGCTGCTGGAAAGCCTGGAAGCGCAGGGCATCAAGCCCAAGCACGGCTGCCGCATGGGCATCTGCAATACCTGCACCTGCGAAGGCGTCAGTGGCGGCACCCGCCACCTGCGCACCGGCGAAACCCAGTCTGGCCCGGCCGCCCCGGTACGGATCTGCGTGAGTGCGCCGACCACCGACCTGACTTTGGATCTCTGAGGAACCGTTGCCATGACCCGCGCTACTGACCGTGCCCTGAGCCCCGTGGAGATGGATGCCTTCGGCAGGGAACTCGACGCGATCCGCGACCGTGTGATCGGCAGCCTGGGTGCGTCCGACACCCGCTACATCCGCCGCGTGGCTGCTGCCGTGCGCTGGTCCGGCGTGCTCGGTCGTGGCCTGCTGTTCCTGGGCGCGTTCTCGCCGCTGTTCTGGGCGCCGCTGCTGTGGCCGGCCTGCATCGCCGGCACGCTGCTGCTGGCGCTGGCCAAGATCCTGGAAAACATGGAGCTGGGCCACAACGTGATGCACGGCCAGTACGACTGGACCGGCGACCCCAAGCTCAACGGCAACACCTACGAATGGGACATCGTCGCCACCGGTGACAACTGGCGCAAGACCCACAATTTCCGCCACCACACATACACCAACGTGCGCGGCATGGACGATGACATCGGCTACGGCCTGCTGCGCATCTTCCCCGAACAGCGCTGGAAGCCGTTCTACCTGCTGCAGCCGATCATCGCGCCGATCTTCGCGCTGCTGTTCCAGTGGGGCGTGGCCGCGCAGGACCTGCGCCTGGGCCGTTGGTTCAAGGGCCGCATCAGCAGCCGCGCCATGTGGCTGCAGACCCGCCCGGTGGCGCGCAAGATGCTGCGCCAGGTGCTGAAGGACTACGTGTTCTTCCCGCTGCTGGCCGGCCCGTTCTTCCTGCCGGTGATGCTGGGCAACCTGGTGGCCAACGGCCTGCGCAACATCTGGACCTACGTCATCATCTTCTGCGGCCATTTCACCGCCGAATCGGAAACCTTCCCCAAGGAATGCCTGCGCAATGAATCGCGCGGCCACTGGTACCTGCGCCAGCTGCGCGGCTCGTCCAACATCAGCGGTGGTTTCATCATCAACGTGCTGTCGGGCAACCTGAGCCACCAGATCGAACATCACTTCTATCCCGATCTGCCGGCCAACCGCTACGCGACCATTGCCAAGGAAGTGAAGGACATCTGCCGCCGCTACGGCCAGCACTACAACAACGGCTCGCTGCCGCGCCAGTTCGGCCAGGTGGTCTGGCGCATCCTGCGCCATGCCTTCCCCAGCAAGCCGCGCCGCCTGCCGCTGGCCGACATCCTGTCGTCGCCCAGCCCGGCACCGGCCAACGCGGGCTGATCGCTCAGCCCGCCTGTGCCTGGGCGGCGCCGCCGGCGCGGTCCAGGCGGCGCAGGAACACCTGCATTTCCCGCTGCGCCTGCTGGTCGCCCTTGCTGCCGGACACGCACAGCCCACGTTCCCAGGCGGCGCGCGCAGCGCCCGGCTGGCCACCGGCCAGCCATGCCTTGCCCAGCAGCTTCCACGCGGCCGAGTACTGCGGGTCCAGGGCCACGCAGCGGCCCAGATGCATCGCCGCGCGCAGCGCGTCACCGGCATCCAGCCAGCCCTTGCCCAGGCCGAAGCGCAGCAGCGCGCTGTCCTTGCCCGCCGCCAGCAGCGCCTCCAGGGCCTGCATGTTCATGGGATGACCTCGAACACGGGCTGCAGCGATCCGGCCTGGAAGCGCCCGCGATGGAACAGCAGCGGAGCCCGGTCGGCGTCGCTGGCCTGCAGCACGCGACCCACCAGCAGCAGATGGTCGCCCACCGGCCAGTGCGCATGGCGGCTGCACACCAGGTGTGCCACCGCGCCGGCAATGCGCGGCGGCAGGCCGTCGTCCTCATCCAGCAGCGGCACGCCTTCGAAGCGATCGCGCACCAGTGGGTCGGCGAACTGGCGTGCCAGCGCCACCTGGTGCGCGCCCAGCACGCTGATCGCAAACTGCGGTGCGCGCTGGAAGGCCTTCAGGCTGTGCGCGTGCAGTGCCAGGGTCCACGACACCAGCGGCGGCTGCAGCGAAACCGGCACGAACGAGTTGATGGTCAGGCCGTGCAGCTTGCCGCGCGCGTCGCGGGTGGTGGCGATCGCCACGCCGGTGGGGTAGTGGCCCAGCAACCGCCGCAGGGCGCGCGGTGCCAGCGCGACCGACGGCTGCACGGCCGCGGCGGGGTAGACCCCCGCCCACGGCCCGGCATAGGGCATGCCTTCGGCGCTCATGCGTGCATCGCCTGTGTGTAGCGACGCTCCACTTCGGCCCAGTGGATGATCTGGAAGAAAGCGCCGATATAGTCCGGGCGACGGTTCTGGTAGTGCAGGTAGTAGGCGTGCTCCCAGACATCCAGCGCCAGGATGGGCGTGTTGCCGGACAGGCCCACGGCCGCGCCCATCAGCGGGTTGTCCTGGTTGGCGCTGCTTTCAATCTGCAGCCGCCCGCTGCGATCGCTGGTCAGCCAGGCCCAGCCGCTGCCGAAGCGGGTCTGCGCGGCCTTGCTGAAGGCGTCCTTGAAGGCATCGAAACCACCCAGGTCGCGTTCGATCGCTGCGGCCACTGCGGCGCCGGGGGTGCCGCCGGCCGGGTTCAGCACCGACCAGAACAGGCTGTGGTTGGCATGGCCGCCGCCGTTGTTGCGGACCGGCAGGCGCAGCGCTTCGGGCAGGGCCTCCAAGTCGGCAATCAGGTCTTCCACCGGCGTGGCCGGCAGCCCGGCCTGTTCCAGGGCAGCGTTGAGGTTGTTGATGTAAGTCTGGTGGTGCTTGCCATGGTGGATTTCCATGGTGAGCGCATCGAAGTGCGGTTCCAGCGCGTCGTAGGCGTAGGGCAGGGCGGGAAGCGAGTACGGCATTGCAACAGTCTCCGTGGGTGGCCAGGTGTCTGGCCGGGGGAGCACTGTTATCGCACCTCAACGTTGGTTGAGGTCAAGCATCCGCTGCGCTCGCCGGGCGTGGCCCGGCGCTACCTTCGAACGTGGCTTCGAGCTTGTCCAGGAACGTGAAGAGGACCTCGTTCATGCCGTCGTAGTCCTGCGCCAGCAGCTCGGCCGACTGCTGGACAAAGCGCGATGAACGCAAGGCGTCGAGCTCCTGCGTGGACGCGGCAATCAGCAATGCAACCACCTCGCGATTGAATTCCATGTGGCATTGAAAGCCATACACCAAGGGGCCGTACTGCACGATCTGCCGTGGGCAGCCTTCGCTCTGGGCGATGACCGTGGCAGCGGCGGTCAGGCCGGGCATGTCGTTGTGCCAATGACCAACGTCGAGCGTATCGCCGAAGTGGGCGAACGTGGGGTTGGCACGCCCTGCGGCGGTCAGGGTGATCGGGAACGTGCCGATTTCCGTGTCCGGGCTGTGCTCGAAGGCCGCACCCAGGGCTTCGCCGATCAACTGCGCGCCCAGGCAGACGCCCACCACCGGCTTGCCCGCCGCGGCAAACGCTGCAATCAGGTGCGTCTCTGCTGCGGCGTTGAAATGCGGGCACTCGTCGAGGGTCGTCGCCGGGGATTGCGGGCCGCCCATGACGATCAGCATGTCGTGGGCGTTGGCATCGGGCGGCAGCTGATCGCCCGCATGCAGTCGAGTGAAGCTTGTTCCGTGGCCCCTGCTGTCGGCCCATTGCGCATACGCGCCGGGCGCCTCGAAGGCTTCATGGATGACGAAGTGAACCTGCATCGGTGGCGTCCTGGGTTGAGCGGCGTGTGGGGTGGGTGCGAGGACGGCGCGCTACAGCGCGAGACGTTGCATTGCAGCGGTCAGGTCATCGGCAAAGCGCACCGCATCATCGGGCGCGAGTGAGGAAATGGTCAGACGCAGGCCGTGCGACGGCGCATGCACCCCGAACGACTCGCCACCCCGGGTCAGCCAGCCGTGCTTGGCCAGTTCGATGACCAGCGGCTGGCTGTCGGTTTCAAGGGGAATCCAGACGTTGAGCCCATCGCCGGACGCAGCGGTGGTGATACCGCGTTCGTGCAGAAGCTGGACCAGCAGCGAGCGTCTGTCCGCATAGCCGTCGCGCGCGTCTGCAATCTGGGCGTTGACCGTGGGCGAGCCAAGGCAGCCGATCACCGCCTGTTGCAGCAGATGGCTGACCCAGTGGGCGCCGGCAGCCAATCGAAGCCGCAGTCGGCTGGAGGTCTGCGCGTCGCTGGCAACGAGCGCCAGGCGCAGGTCGGGGCCCAGCGCTTTCGAGACGGACCTGACCAGCGCCCAGCGCCGCGCATCGGCAGGAATCACATCGAAATAGTCGTTCGTAGCGAGCAGTGCAAAGTGATCGTCAACGATCACCAGGACATTGGGACGGCGTGACAGTACGGCCCGGATCTCGGCCGCGCGCGTGGCACCAAGCGAACATCCCGTGGGATTCTGCGCACGGGGCGTCAGGATCACGGCCTGCGCCCCGCGGGCAAGTGCTTCCTCCAGCGCCGCCGGGATCATGCCCTCGGCATCCATGTCGACAGGGGAAGGCTGCAGACCCGCCACGCGCAGGGTGTTCACGCTGCTGACAAAGCAGGGGTTCTCAACGACCACCTTGTCGCCGGGCACCAGATGGCAGGCGAGAAGCCGCTCCACCGCGTCTACCGCGCCCCCGGTGATGTCCATCTGGAACGCGGGCGGGCAGTCGCCCTGCATCCACGCGGTGGCCAGCGCTTCCAGCTCCGGATGCACCGCCGGCGCCCCGTACAGCGCAGGCGGCTGGGGCCGTTGGCCAAGCACCTGCACGATGTCCGGCAGCCACTCCGGGTTCGGGTTGCCTCCGGCCAGGTCAGTCAACCTGCATCCCGGAACGGTTCCCTCGGCTTCGCCCAGGCGCATCGGGTCACGAATGGTCGTGCCCAGGCGGCCCTGTGTGGTCGCAACCCCTGCGCTGACCAGGCGTTTGTAGGCGCTGGAAACCGTATTGCGGTTCACGCCCAGCGAGGCCGCCAGATCCCGCACCGTCGGCAGCTCCTGCCCGGCCCGCAGCTGCCCGGCCTGGACCAGGCCACGAACGCTTTCGAAGATGGCCGCAGCCGAGGTGCCTACGATTTCCACAGTGTCCTGGGACGTGATAGCTTATTGGCCTAGGACAATAACACGGATGCCGTCGCGCAGGGCGCGAAGCGGCAACCACCCCACGTGAGGCATTGAATGACTACCGGCGGCAACCCACAGACAGGCACACGGCACGACCTACACGGCCTGTGGCCCGAGGCGACCACGGTGCAGGACATCGTGGCGAACCTGGCCACGGTGCAGTCCAGGATCGACGCGGCCTGCCTGCGCGTTGGGCGCGACCCGGCCAGTGTCAGGCTGCTGCCGGTCAGCAAGACCAAGCCGGAAGCCACCGTGCGCCGCGCCTTTGCGGGGGGCTGCCGGATGCTGGGCGAGAACAAGGTCCAGGAGGCCGTGGCGAAATGGGAAGCGACGCAGGATCTGCCGGCGCTGAAGTGGTCGATCATTGGCCATCTGCAGACCAACAAGGCCAAGGTGGTCGCCCGGTTCGCCGATGAGTTCCAGGCGCTGGACAGCCTGAAACTGGCCGAAGCGCTGGACCGCAGGCTGCAGATCGAAGGGCGTGGCCTGGACGTCTTCGTGCAGGTCAATACGTCAGGTGAAGCCAGCAAGTACGGGCTGGACATCGACAGCGTGCCGGGATTCCTGCGCCAGTTGGCACCCTACCGTTCGCTGCGCGTGCGGGGCTTGATGACCTTGGCCATGCTCTCGGCGCAACCCGAACAGGTGCGCCTGTGCTTCATCCGCCTGCGGCAGCTGAGAGAGCGCCTGCAGCAAGAGGCCATCGACGGGGTGTCACTGGACGAGTTGTCCATGGGGATGTCGGGCGATTACGAGATCGCCATTGAAGAAGGCGCCACGGTTGTGCGCGTAGGCCAGGCCATTTTCGGCGCCCGCGCCACGCCTGATTCCCATTACTGGCCTTCCCATGGCGAGGGGAGCGGGGTATGACGGTGTACCGACTGAACCTGTACCGGGGCGATCGCCTGCTCGGGCACTTTGAAACGGGAACGTCCACCCGCCGGGAGGAGCTACGGGAGCTGGTGGACCGCTTGAGCGCGGACTATCGGGTCGAGACGCTGGCCAGCTACGACGAGAAGCGACTGGTCGAGGCGTCTGCTGAAGGCATCAAGGTGCTTTACCGCGAGCTGCAGTTCAGAGCGATCGACCTGACCTGACAACGGCCCCGTTGTCCGTCGGTAGGTGTCCACCTTGGTGGACACGCCGCTCAACTCAACCAATCCCGGCACGCACCGTCGCTCTGCTCGCCGCAGACCTGCTGCATGCGCTGCTGCAGGCGGGCCAGGGTCTGCGCGCCCTGGTGCTTGCCGCTCCAGGTCTTCAACTGCGCCGCCAGCCGCTCGAAACGCTGCCGCGTGCGCTGGTGGTAGCCCGACGGCTGGCCCTGCAGTTCGGCAATCAACGCATCGGTGGCCTGTTCAATGCGGGGTGCATCCTGCGGGGCCAGCCGCAGCAGGCCTTCCACGTACAGCACGCCCCATTGCACGCGCGTGGCCGGACCCTGTGCGCCTTCATAGGCACGCTTCAGCCATTCCAGCGCACCGGCGGTGTCGCCGCGTTGCTCGGCCAGTTCGGCCAGTTCGGGCATGTAGTAGTAGGGCTGCTCGCTGCGCTTGATCTCGGCCAGCAGCAGCGCTTCGGCACCGGCGTCATCGCCGATCTGGCGCAGGGCGTACACCGCGCTGCTGATCGTGGCCTGGCGTGCGTGTGCATCGCTGGCGGCGGCATCGGCGGCGGCCACGCGCTGTTTCACCTGCGCGACAAGCGCGGGCGGCAGCGCGCCTTCGGGTTGTTGCTGGCGGGCCAATGCCAGTTCGGTCAGCGCACGCGACAGGGCGTCGTCGGCACGGTTGCCCTGGGCGGCGTCGGCGCGTTCCAGCGCGACCAGCAGCTGCTGGCCCAGGCGCTGCTCGGTGGCGGGGCCGGCGCTGGCCAGTTTCACCAGCTTGGCACCGGCATAGCCCAGCAGCTCGCGATTGCGGCGCACCTCGGCCGGCTGTGCCAGCACGGCCTCCAGCAGTTCGCGGGTGGCGGTCGGGGCGCTGCGCGGCGTCTCGGCCGTAGCCAGTGCCAGCAGCGCGAAGCGGCGCTGCAACGCAGGCTCGGGCGCGGCGGAGGCCAGTGCACTCAAGACATCGGTACTGCTGCGCGTGCCGGCCAGCTTGTTGGCGTCCACTTCCCAGCCGTAGTCGCCCAGTACCTGCCAGTCCTCACTGCCCAGTTTGGCGGGCGTGGCCAGGGCGGTGGCCAGGGTGTCGGCCACCGCGCTGCGGCGACCGGCGGCCACGGTCAGCACCCGGGTCAGTTCGGCCGCATCGTTGCCGCCGGCCACCCGGGTAATCTCATTGCGCTGCGGGTCCAGCACGATCAGCGTGGGATAGCCGCGCACGCCGAAGCGCTCGCCCCAGGCCTGCGCGCCTTCCTCGTCGCCGTCCAGGTAGACCGGCACGAACTTTCCGGTCAGGGCGATGAAGGCCGGATCCTTGAACAGCCCGGCCTTCAGCTGGTTGCAGGGCGGACACCACACCGCGCCCCAGTACAGCAGCACCGGCTTGCCACTCTCGGCTGCTTCATTGAAGGCATCGTCCACGTCGCCCTGGCGCCAGGCGATGGCCGTGGCCGGCGCGGCGCTGGCCGCATTGGTCGAAGCAACCGGGGCCTGCGCGGGCGAGCAGGCGCTCAGTGCCGAGGCGAGCAGCAGGACGGAAAGGGCAGTGCGCATCGGCGGGCGGTCCGTTGGGGGAATGACGCATTGTAGGAAGGCCGCCCCCTGCGGTTGATGCAGTTTGAGCATGACGGCCGTGCCTGCCGGCATATGCGGGTCAGGGGGCCCGCGCCGCCTGCAGTTCGTCGGCCAGCAGGCCGGCCAGCCAGTGCATGAAGGCCTGCACGCGGCGGGGCAGATGGCGGCGCTGCGCATAGACCAGGTTCACCGGCATCGGTTCGGCCACGCAGTCGGGCAGCACCTGTACCAGCCGGCCCTCGCGCAGCGCCTGGCGGGCGCCCATTTCCGGTACCTGGATGATGCCCAGCCCGGCCAGTGCGGCGGCGCTGTAGCCGTCGGCATTGTTCACCGTCAGCGCGCCGCGCATCGGCCAGCTGCGGTACTGCTGGCCATCGAAGTATTCAAACCCCGGCGAGCGCTGGCCCAGCGTGCCCACGTAATGCACCAGCGCATGCTGGTCCAGGTCGGCCAGTTCGCGCGGCACACCGCGCGCGGCCAGATAGGCCGGGCTGGCCACGTTGACGATGTGCATGTGGCCCAGTGGGCGCGCAACCAGGCTGCTGTCGTCCAGGTTGCCGACCCGCAGCACGCAGTCGAAGCCTTCGCGCACCACATCCACGCGGCGGTCGGTCGCGCTCAGTTCCACTTCCAGCGCCGGGTGCTGGGCCAGGAAGCCCGGCAGCTGCGGAATCACCAGGTTGCGCGCCAGGCCGCCGGGCATGTCCACCCGCAGGCGCCCGCTCAGTTCGCTGGTCTGGCGGCGGAACAAGCCCTGCAGTTCTTCCATGTCGTCCAGCAGATCATGGGCACGCTGCTGCAGCTGGGTGCCGTCGGCCGTCAGGTGAACGCGGCGGGTGGTGCGGTGCAGAAGCTGGGTGCCCAGTTCGGCCTCCAGGCGCTGGATGGCCTGGGAAACACTGGCCTTGGGCAGGCCCAGGCCGTCGGCCGCGCGGGTGAACGAGCCCAGCTCGGCCACGCGCAGGAAGACCCGCAGGGTATCAAGGCGGTCCATGGATTGTTTGGCCAGGTTGAACAGTCAAATCAGGATCGCGCGATTTATGGCGCCCGGCAATCCCAATAGTCTGGTCCCACTTCCTCCGCAACCAGGTGCACCGTCATGACGTCTTCTTCCCGTGTTGTCCTTGTTACCGGCGGCAGCCGCGGCCTGGGCCGTAACGCCGCCTTGGCGCTGGCCGCCGATGGCGCCGATATCGTCATTACCTACCGCGCGCAGGCCGACGCGGCCGAACAGGTCGTGCAGCAGATCCAGGCGCTGGGCCGTCGTGCTGCGGCGCTTCCGCTGGACATGGCCGACAGCGCCGGCTTCGCCGCCTTCGCCACGCAACTGCAGAACGTGCTGCAGGGCTGGGGTGCCACGGCGCTGCAGGGCCTTTTGAACAATGCCGGTGAAGGCCTGTACGCGCCGATTGCCGACACCACCGAGGCGCAGTTCGACAACGCCGTGGCCGTACACCTGAAGGGCCCGTACTTCCTCACCCAGGCGCTGCTGCCGCTGATCGCCGATGGCGGTCGCATCCTCAACGTGTCCAGCGGGCTGGCGCGCTTCTCGCTGCCCGGCAGTTCCGCCTACGCCATGATGAAGGGCGGCATTGAAGTGTTCACCCGCTATCTGGCACGCGAACTGGGCGCGCGTGGCATCAGCGCCAACACGCTGGCGCCGGGCGCCATCGAGACCGACTTCGGCGGCGGCCGCGTGCGCGACGATGCGCAGACCAATGCCATGGTGTCGTCGATCACCGCGCTGGGCCGCGCCGGCCTGCCCGATGACATCGGCCCGGTGGTGGTGGCGCTGCTGTCGCCGGTCACCGGCTGGGTGAATGGCCAGCGCGTGGAAGCGTCCGGCGGCATGTTCGTCTGATCAGCGCGCTCAGTGCCGGGGCGGGGCGGCCAGGGTCAGCGGCTGGTAGACCAGTCCGTGCGATTCGGCCACTTCGCCATCCAGCACGAAGCCGTAGCGCTGGTAGGTGGGCACGGCATTCAGTGACGCGCTGACACTCATCTGCGGCGTGCGCAGGTGCGGCAGTACCGCCTGCAGCAGCGCATGGCCGATGCCCTGGCCCTGGCAGGCCGGGGCCACGAACAACATCGCCAGGTGGCGGCCCTCCTTCAGTTCCACCACGCCCACGATGCGCGCGTCCTGTTCGGCCACCAGAATGTGGTTGTCGCCCTGCAGGCGATCGCCGAAGGCGGCGGGCGCGGCCACTGCGGTAAACGTGGCCACGCCCTGCGCGCCCAGCGTGGGCGCCACCGCCTGTTCGAACGCGGCCATGCACACGGCGCTGATCGCCGGGGTGTCCTGGGCGAGGGCGGGGCGGATCCTGTGCATGCAGTGTTCTTCCTGTGGTGGCGTGGCGGTCAGCCTGCCACGCTAAGCTGCCTGCATGAGCGATTTCAATGCCGCCCATGCGCGGGTGTTTCCATCGCAGGGCCTCAGTCTGGGCCTGATGACCCCGCTGGCCGCGCACGGTCTGGCCGACCTGCGCAGCGCACGTGCGCACGCACGGCTGGCCGACGATCTGGGCTTTGCCGCGCTATGGGCGCGCGATGTGCCGCTGATGGTGCCGCAGGGGCCCGATGCCACGGCCAGTACACTGGACGATCCGTTCCTGTGGCTGGCGGCGCTGGCTGGCGCCACCGAACGCATCGCGCTGGGCAGCGCGGCCATCGTGCTGCCGCTGCGGCATCCACTGCATGTGGCCAAGGCCGCGCGCAGCCTGGACCGGATCAGCGAAGGCCGCTTCATCCTCGGCCTGGGTTCGGGTGACCGCCCGGAAGAGTTCGCCGCGTTCGGCGAAGACCTGGACCATCGCGGTGCGGCGTTCCGCCAGCGCTGGTCGGTGTTGCGCGCGGCGCTGTCGCCCGACGCGCACGCGCAGGCCGAGCTGGCCGATGCCACCGGCGGCTTTGCGGTACTGCCGCCGCCGCAGCAGCGTATTCCCATGCTGGTGGTGGGAACGGCGCGGCAGAGCCTGCAGTGGATCGCACGCGACGCCGAGGGCTGGGCCACCTATCATCGCGAAGAAGGCGCACAGGAAGGCCGCATCGGGCTGTGGCAGCAGGCGCTGGCGCAGGCCGGCACCGCCAAGCCGTTCGTGCAGTCCATGCAGCTGGATCTGCAGGCCGATCCGCACGCGCCGGCCACGCCATTGCCATTGGGCATGAAAGTGGGCCGCCACGGTCTGCAGGCGTATCTGCAGCGCGTGCATGCGCAGGGCGTGGCGCATGTGATGTTCAACCTGGTCGATAACGGGCGCCCGGTGCAGGCCGTGCTTGAGGAGATCGCGTCGGTCGGGCTGTGAGGGGGCGGCCGCCGGGCATGGCGGGTTCCTGCTGGCGTTCGCATCTGCGTATCATTCGCGTTTGATTCCCCGGCCCGGAGCCTTTCGTGACCCAACGTTCCCCCCTGCACCCGTTCGGGCGCGCGTTCGCCATCGTTGCCTTCATCGAGGCGCTTACCTGGGCCGGGCTGCTGCTGGGCATGTGGCTGAAGTACGGCCCGGCCGACACCGTGGCGCTGGTGAAGGTGTTTGGTCCGCTGCATGGCGGGGCCTTCCTGGTCTACGTGGCGGTCAGCCTGCTGGCGGCGCTGCGCCTGCGCTGGCCGTGGTGGGCCACCGGCCTGGCCCTGCTGGCGGCGATTCCGCCGCTGGTCACGCTGCCGCTGGAATGGTGGTTCCGCCGCCGGGGCCTGTTGTCGGCGCGTAGCGTCGGCTGAGCCTGCGCAAGCGCACGTTGCTGTCCCGTTCAAGTGAATGGGTATCAAATGCAAATACGAGCCGTTATCATTTGAGCGCTGGATGCACGCCTGACGGTGTCGCGCCAGACGGGCCCCGCAAGGCGCCCGCGCTCCTTTCCTGAAACGGCTGGTGTTCCATGAATGCACGTCCCGTCGTCGCCGGTCTGCCGGCATTGGTGTTGGCTGCCCTGATCGGCACCATGGCGATGATGTCCTTCGTCGCGGTCATCGGCCCGGTGGTGCGCTTGCTGGGCCTGGCCGAATGGCATGCCGGTCTGTCGGTTACCGCCGCTGGTGTGCTGTGGATGCTCGCTGCACGCCCGTGGGGCCTGCTGAGTGACCGCATTGGTCGCAAGCGTGTGCTGCTGCTGGCCATGAGTGCGTATACGGTGGTCTACATCGGCCTGGCGGTGTTCATCGACCGCGCGCTGCAGTCGGTGCCGGCGGTGCTGGTGTCGGTGGTGGTGCTGGTTGGCACGCGCGGCCTGATCGGCCTGTTCTATGCGGCGGTGCCGCCAACGGCTGCGGCGCTGATCGCCGACCAGTCACCACCGGGCCAGCGCACGCAGTTGCTGGCGCGACTGGGCAGCGCCAATGCGCTGGGCATGGTACTGGGCCCGGCCGCGGCCGGTTGGTTGGCCTACCGCAATCTGCCGCTGGCCCTGTACGCCGCCGCGCTGCTGCCGTTGCTGGCGCTGGCGCTGCTGGCCTGGCGCCTGCCGGCCACGCCGCCGGTGGCGGCCAACGCGGCGCAGAAGCGCACGCCGTTGGCGCGCATGGATGCACGCGTGCGGCTTCCGCAGCTGACCGCGTTGCTGGCCATGATCTCGGTCACCATCGCCCAGGTCACGGTCGGCTTCTTTGCGATTGATCGGCTGGCGTTGGACGCCGCCGCCGGCGCGCGCATGGCCGGCATCGCACTCACCGCGGTGGGCCTCGGCCTGATCCTGGCGCAGGTGCTGGTGATGAAGCTGGACGTGCATCCGCGGCGCTGGATCGCGCTGGGCGCGTTGATCGGCGGCCTGGGCTTCGCCTCGGTGGCGGCCGTGCAGCAGCCCTGGCAGTTGCCGGCGGCCTACGCCATCGCGGCCTTCGGCATGGGCTTCGTATTCCCGTCCTTCCAGGCGCTGGCTGCCGACGCGGTGGAACCGCACGAGCAGGGTGCCGCCGCCGGTACCGTGGCCGCCGCGCAGGGCGTGGGCATGGTGGTCGGGCCGATGCTGGGCACGTTGCTGTACCGCGCCAACGCCAGCCTGCCGTACCTGATGGTGGGCGTGCTGCTTCTGCTGCTGTGCGCACTGGCGCTGGCCCACCGTCGCGCGGAGGCCGCATGAACGATTCGATCGTGTTGGGTGATCGCAACCACGAAGCGCCCTTGGCCGACGCAGCAATCAACGCCGATCAGGCCGACCTGTTCGTGCTGCAGCAGGCGGGCCAGCAGGTGCATGCGCGCGGCTGCCGTGCGCGGCTCCCTGCCGGCGCACTGACCACGCTGGCCGACCGCGTAGCGGATTTCTTCAGCCAGCAGCGCGGTGGCCCGGGGCTGCTGGTGGGCGCGGTACCGTTCGAGCCGCGCGCCGACGATGCCTTGTACCAACCCGAGCGCCTGTTGCCGGCGCTGCCGCTGCGGCCACAGGCCGCGCCGGTACTGCAGGGGGCGCTGCAGGCCGAGCCGTCCGCACAGGCCTATGCCGATGCGGTGGCGCAGGCGGTGCTGGCCCTGCGTGCCAGTGATGACCCGTTGCAGAAAGTGGTGCTGGCTCGCAGCCTGCTGGCGCAGACGCAGCAGCCGCTGGCGCCGGATGCGCTGCTGGCACGGCTGGGCGCCGATCCCTCGGTGGCGACCTACGCGGTGCCGCTGCCGGTCGACCCGGCACAGCCACCGGCCTGGCTGGTGGGCGCAACGCCGGAGCTGCTGCTACGCAAGCGTGGCGCCCAGGTGTTGTCGCATCCGCTGGCCGGTTCGGCACGACGCAGTGCTGACCCCGCCCAGGACCAGGCCACTGCGCAGGCGCTGCTGGCCTCGCGCAAGGATCACGACGAACACCGCCACGTGGTCGAGGCCATCGTGGCCGCGCTGTCACCGTGGTGCCGCCAGGTGGACGCGCAGCCGCGCCCGGTGCTGCATGCCACCGCCAGCATGTGGCACCTGGGCACGCGCATCCACGCCACACTGGATGATCCGTCCACGCCGGCGGCGTTGCTGCTGGCCGCACTGCATCCCACCCCGGCGGTGTGCGGCACGCCGCAACAGGCCGCGCTGCAGCGCATCCGCGCCCTGGAACCGGTGCCGCGCGGCTTCTACGCCGGTGCCGTGGGCTGGCTCGACGCGCAGGGCGATGGTGACTGGTACGTTGCGATCCGCTGTGCGCGACTGCAGGGCCGCCAGCTGCGGCTGTATGCCGGCGCCGGCATCGTCGCCGAATCCTCGCCGCAGGCCGAAGTGGCCGAAACGGCGGCCAAGTTCACCGCCTTGTTGAATGCGCTGGGGGTCCATGACCCTGCGCCGCTGCAGGAAATCCTGTCATGACCACGCCTTCTGTTTCCCACCGTGTTCCGCTGCAGCAGGTCTGGCCGGCCGAGCGCGCGCAGCGCTATCGCCAGGCCGGCTACTGGCGCGACGAAACCTTCCCCGGCTTCCTGCGCGAGCGCGCCGAACGCTATGCCGACGATGTCGCCGTGGTCGCCGGGGATACCCGCCTGACCTACGCGCAGCTGTGGCATGAAGCCGGACGCATCGGTGCCGGTCTGCTGGCGCAGGGGCTGCAGCCGGGCGACCGGGTGCTGCTGCAGCTGGGCAACACCGCCAGCTTCATCAGCGTGGCCTGTGGCCTGTTCCGCGCCGGGCTGGTTCCGGTGTACGCGCTGCCGGCGCACCGCATCACCGAGCTGGTGCATTTCGCGACCAAGGCCCAGGTCAGTGCCTACGTCACCACGGCGCTGCACGAAGGCTTCGATCACCGTGAACTGGCGCGTGCCCTGCAGGCGGCAGCGCCGGCCGTGCAGCAGGTGGTGATCGATGGCGAGGCGGCCGAGTTCACCGCGCTGGATGCGCTGCAGGGCGACCGCGGCACGCTGCCGGCAGACCCTGACCCGCAGTCGGTGGCCTTCCTGCAGATTTCCGGTGGCAGCACTGGCCTGTCCAAACTGATTCCGCGCACGCACGACGATTACCTCTATTCGTTCCGCGCCAGCAACGAGATCTGCGGCATCGACCGTGACAGCGTGTACCTGGTGGCCCTGCCGGCCGCGCACAATTTCCCGATGAGCTCGCCCGGCTTCTTCGGTGCGCTGTACGCCGGTGCGCGCGTGGTGATGAGCCCGGGCCCCGGGCCTGACGCCGCATTCCCGCTGATTGCCCGCGAAAAAGTGACCTGCTGCGGCCTGGTGCCACCGCTGGCCTTGCTGTGGGCGCAGGCGGCAGCCAGTCGCAGCGAGGACATTTCCAGCCTGCAGGTGCTGCAGGTGGGCGGTGCCAAGCTGGTGCCCGAAGCCGCGCGGCGCGTGGTGGACGGGTTGGGTTGCACGCTGCAGCAGGTGTTCGGCATGGCCGAAGGGCTGGTGAACTACACCCGGCTGGACGATCCGCTGGAACTGATCGTGGCCTGCCAGGGCCGGCCGATCAGTCCCGACGACGAAGTGCGCGTGGTCGATGACCACGACCAGCCGGTGGCCGAAGGCGAGGTCGGCCACCTGATCACCCGCGGCCCGTACACCATCAATGGCTACCACAACGATCCGGTGGCCAATGCACGCGCCTTCACCGACGACGGTTTCTATCGCACCGGCGATCGCGTCCAGCAGTTGCCTGGCGGCTACCTGGTGGTGCAGGGCAGGGCAGGCGACCACATCAACCGCGCTGGCGAGAAGATTTCGGCCGAAGAGATCGAAGACCATCTGCTGGCGCACCCGGCCGTGTTCGACGCGGCCGTGGTCTCCATTCCCGATGAGTATCTGGGCGAGCGCAGCTGTGCCTTTGTCATTGCCCAGGGCGAGCCGATCAAGGCGCCGGCGCTGAAGGCGTGGATGCGCACCCGAGGCCTGGCCGCGTTCAAGGTGCCCGATCAGGTGCTGTTCGTGGACAGTTTCGATACCACGGCGGTCGGCAAGATCAGCCGCCGCGAACTGCGTGCGCAGCTGCGCGCGCGTCATCTGCAACAGACAGGAGGAACGCGCTGATGGCGCTGCCCCGCATTACCCCCTACGCGCTGCCGACGTCCAGCGAACTGCCGGTTGCACGCGGCCCCTGGCAGCCCCAGCGCGACCGCGTGGCGCTGCTGGTGCACGACATGCAGCGCTACTTCCTGGCCGCCTTCGATGGCGAACAGGCACCGCTGCAGCCGGCCGTGGCCAACATCGCGCGGCTGCTGGCGCATTGCCGCGCGCACGGCATTCCGGTGTTCTACACCGCCCAGCATGGCAACCAGGACCGGCGCGACCGTGGCCTGCAGGCCGATCTGTGGGGCCCGGGCATGCAGCGCGGGCAAGCGCATGAAGCGATCATCGACGCGTTGGCGCCGCAGGAAGGCGAGCACGTGCTGGTCAAGCACCGCTACAGCGCGTTCCAGCGCAGCAACCTGGAAACGCTGATGCGCGTACGCGGCCGCGATCAGTTGCTGGTCACCGGCGTCTACGCCCATATCGGCTGCACGGCGACCGTGGCCGAGGCCTTCCAGCGTGATATCGAAGCCTTCATCGCCGCCGATGCCGTGGCCGATTTCTCGCGTGCCGACCACGACCAGGCGCTGTACTGGATCGCCCGCACCTGCGGGGTGCCGATGACTACCGACCGACTGCTGGAGCTGCTGTGATGAGCGTAGGCGCTGAACCGCTGACCCTGGAACGCATGCGCGGCGACCTGGCGCGGGTGCTGGACTGCACGCCGGCCGAGATCGGTGACGATGACAACCTGATGGATCTGGACCTGGATTCGATGCGCATGCTCGGCCTGGTGCTGGCCTGGGGCAATACCGGCCTGCCGCTGGAATTCTCGCAGCTGGCCGAACACAGCACGCTGCGCCAGTGGTGGACGGTGGTGCAGCGACTGCAGGCTGCGCAGGCGGCATGAGCGCGGCAGTGCTGGCCACGGCCGTTGCCCTGACCGAAGCCCAGACCGGGCTGTGGTACGCGCAGCGGCTGGCACCGCTCAGCCCGGCCTTCAATACCGCCCATGCGGTGTGGATGGACGGTGCGCTGGACGTGCCCGCCTTTGTGGCCGCGGCCAACCAGGCGGCGGCCGAGGCGCAGGCGTTCGCACTCCGCTTCGGCCAGCACGCACAGGGCGAGCCCCTGCAATGGCACGATCCGGCACATGTGCCGACGTTGCAACTCCACGATGTTTCCGGCGCAGCCGATCCGGACGCGGCCGCGCGCGCGGCGATGCAGGCGGACCGACTGACGGCGGTCGATCCCACCCGCGACCGTCTGGCACGGCAGGTGCTGTTCCAGCTGGGCCCGCAGCGCTGGGTCTGGTACCTGCGCGTGCATCATCTGGCCACCGATGGCTATGGCATGGCCCTGTTCAGCGATCGCGTGTGCGCGCTGTATGCCGGCCGGCCCGGTGACGCGCTGCCTGCGTTGGATGGCGTGTTGGCCGACGATGCGGCGTATCGTGCCGATCCACGGCGTGACCTGGCCCGGCAGTGGTGGCATGCGCAGCTGCAGGGGGCGCCGGCGGGCGTGGGCCTGGCGGGCACCGCCGCGGCCAGCGACGATGCGCTGCGCTGGGTGCAGCCGCTGGACAGCAGCTTCCGTGAGCGCCTGATGCAGACCGCTGCGGCGTGGCTGCAGCCGTGGCCGGATGTGCTGACCGGGCTCACCGCCGAGTATCTGCGGCGCATGGGCGCGGCCGATGAAGTGGTGCTGGGCATTCCCTACATGGGCCGGCTCGGCAACGCCTCGGCACGCGTGCCGGCGATGGTGATGAACGTGCTGCCGCTGCGCGTTGCCGCCGCCGAAGGCAACGTGGAATCGCACTGTCGCGCGCTGGGCCGTCAGCTCAGCCAGGGCCGCAAACACGGCCGTTACCGGGGTGAACAGCTGCGCCGCGACCTGGGCCTGGTGGGGGCGCAGCAGCGCCTGCATGGGCCGCTGGTGAACGTGCAGCCGTTCTACCGCCCGCTGGCGGTGCCCGGTGTGCAGGCCACCCTGGAGGTGCTGTGCACCGGCCCGGTGGATGAGCTGACCCTGGGCTTCCGTGGCGATGGCCAGCAGATGCTGGATCTTGAGATCGAAGCCAATCCCGCGCTGTACGGCGCGCAGGACCTGCAGGCGCATGCGCAGCGCCTGCTGCATTTCTTGTCGGCGGCGCTGCAGGCCGACGACATCGGCGATGTGCCACTGGCCACGCCCGAAGAAACACAGCAGCTGGTGCATGGCTTCAACGCCACCGACCACCCGCTGCCACACACCACCCTGGCCGAGCTGCTGCGCCAGGGCATGGATCGCGACCCGCAGGCGCCTGCGCTGGTGCTGGGCGCGCAGACGCTGGACCACGCCACCCTGGAAGCGCGCAGCTTCGCGTTGGCCGCGCAGTTGCGCGCGCTGGGCGCCGGCCCGGGCACGCGGGTGGCCGTGGCCTTGCCGCGTTCGCTGGAACTGGTGATCGCGCTGGTGGCCGTGCTGCGCGCAGGCGCCGCCTACCTGCCGCTGGATCTGGACCGTCCTGATGAGCGCCTGGCGCGCATCCTGGGTTCGGCCAAGCCGCTGTGCGTGTTGGGCGAAGCGGACACCGCGCCGCGCCTGGCGGGTGTGCCGGTACTGGCACCCACGCAGTGGACCGATGTCAGCTTCGCCGCGCCATGGCCGGCGCCCGACGCGCACGATGCGGCCTATGTGATCTACACCTCCGGCTCCACCGGCGAGCCCAAGGGCGTGGTCATCGAGCACCGCGCCATCGTCAACCGCCTGCTGTGGATGCGCGAGCACTACGGCTTCAGTGCCGATGACCGCGTGCTGCAGAAGACACCGGCCACCTTCGACGTGTCGGTCTGGGAATTCTTCCTGCCGCTGCTGTGCGGGGCGACCCTGGTGCTGGCCCCGCCGCAGGCGCATCGTGATCCCGCCGCGCTGGCGCGGCTGATCCGTGCGCACGGCATCACCACCGCGCATTTCGTGCCGTCCATGCTCGATGCGTTCCTGGCCGCGCCGGATGCGCAGGGCCTGCAGCTGCGCCGCGTGTTCACCAGTGGCGAAGCGTTGGATGCCTCGCTGCGCGACCGCTTTCATGCGCGCGTGCGGGCGCAGCTGCACAATCTGTACGGACCGACCGAAGCCGCGGTGGACGTGAGCTATTGGCCTGCATCGGCGGACGATGTGTCGCGTCCGGTGCCGATCGGCTTCCCGGTCTGGAATACCCGCCTGTACGTGCTCGATGCCGCGCTGCGGCCGCAGCCGGTGGGGGTGCCGGGTGATCTGTATCTGGGCGGCGTGCAACTGGCACGCGGCTACCTGGGCCGGGACGACCTGACCGCCGACCGCTTCCTGGGCGATCCGTTCCTGCCCGGCGAGCGCATCTACCGCACCGGCGACGTGGCGCGCTGGCGCCCGGATGGCGCGGTCGAATACCTCGGCCGCAGCGACCACCAGGTGAAGCTCCGCGGGCTGCGCATCGAACTGGGCGAGATCGAGGCGGCGCTGCGCGAACTGCCCGGCATGCAGCGGGTGGAAGTGCTGCTGCGCCACGATGCGCCGGCCGAGCCGCGGTTGGTGGCCTATGTGCCTGCAGGCCTGGACGATGCGGCCGCGCTGCGCAGCCATCTGGCCGCGCGCGTGCCCGACTACATGGTGCCCTCGCTGTTCGTGGGGGTAGAACAGTGGCCGGTCACCGCCAATGGCAAGCTGGACCGCGCAGCGTTGCCTGCGCCTGCGCAGGTGGTGGCTGCCGGCCTGGCGCCGCGCACGCCGCTGGAACAGGAACTGGCGCAGCTGTTCGCGCAGGCACTGGGGCGCGATGCGCCGGTGCCGGTGGACGCGGATTTCTTCAGCCTGGGCGGCGACTCGTTGTCGGCGGTGCATCTGTTGCTGGCCATCGAACAGCGCTGGCGCTGCGAGCTGGGCCTGGGGGCGCTGTTCGCCCAGCCCACGGTGGCCGCGCTGGCCACGCGGCTGGCCGAACCGCCGGCCAACGCCGACCACGCGCTGGGGCCGGTGATCGCACTGGCAGCGGCGGAGGGCGAACCTGCGCCTGCACCGCTGTTCGTGCTGCACCCGGCCGGTGGTATCGCCTGGAATTACCGTACGCTGGCTCGCGCACTGCAGCCGGCGCGCCCCGTGTATGGCCTGCAGTCGCCTGCGCTGGATCCCGCGCAGCCGCTGCCGGGCAGCATCGATGCCATGGCCAACGACTACGTGCAGCGCGTGGTAGCCCTGCAGCCGCGCGGCCCCGTGCATCTGCTGGGCTGGTCGGTGGGTGGCATCCTGGCCCAGGCCATGGCCGTACGCCTGCACGACATCGGGCGCGAGGTGGGCGAACTGGTGCTGCTGGATGCCTATCCCGCTGAGTGCTGGCGGGCCGAACCCGAGCCCGACCCGATTGCCGCGCTGCGGGCGTTGCTGGCCATTGCCGGGCATGATCCCGACGCGCACCCGGAACTGGACAGCCGCGAGGCCATCCTGGCCTTCCTGCGCCAGGGCGGCAGCGCGCTGGGCAGCCTGCCGGATGTAGTGCTGGAAGGCGTGGTGCGCGCGGTGACCGGCACCAATCGATTGATTCGGTCCCATCACCACCGCCCGTACGCAGGCACGCTGGTGCATGTGCGGGCTGGGCGCGACCACGTGGCCCGGCCGCAGTTGCAATCGGCGCTGTGGCAGGCGCACGCGTTGGACGTACAGGCGCTGGAACTGCCGTTCCTGCACGCCGAGCTGACCGGCCGCGACGCGGTGGCGCAGCTGGCGCCGTGGCTGTCGGCACGCCTGCAGCACTGGGATGAACAACAGGAGATCGCAACATGCAGTTGACCGGGTTTGCAGGCCGCGTCGCGCTGGTGACCGGCGCTGGCGGGGGCATCGGCGCGGCGCTGGTCGAACTGCTGGCGGCGGCCGGGTGCACGGTGGTGGCCACCGATCGTGCCGCGCCCGTGGCGCAGGCACGTGGGATACACGCCTTTGCACTGGACGTGACCGACAGCGGTGCAGTGGATGCGCTGGTGGACCAGGTGGAAGCGCGCATCGGCCCGATTGCGCTGGTGGCCAACGTGGCTGGCGTGCTGCATGTGGGCGAGGTGGTGCAGACCACCGATGCCGATTGGCGCCGCGTGTTCGCGGTCAATGCTGAAGGCGTGTTCCATGTCAGCCGCGCGGTGGCGCGGGTGATGTCACCGCGTCGGCAGGGGGCGCTGGTGACGGTCAGCTCGAACGCGGCCGGCGTGCCGCGCCATGGCATGGCCGCCTATGCCGCCTCGAAGGCAGCGGCGACCATGTTCACCCGTTGCCTGGGCCTGGAGCTGGCCCCGCTGGGCATCCGCTGCAACATCGTCGCCCCGGGCTCCACGCTCACCTCCATGCAGACCGGCATGTGGGAAGACGCGCAGGGCGCCGAACGGGTGATCGCGGGCAACCTGGATACCTACAAGGCAGGTATTCCGCTGCGCAAGCTGGCGACCCCGGACGACATCGCCCATTCAGTGATGTTCCTGCTGTCCGAGCAGGCCGGCCACGTGGCAATGAGTGATCTGTACGTGGACGGCGGCGCCACCCTGCGCGGCTGACGCACACGTCCCCGATTCCCGGTAGGTGCCCACCTTGGTGGGCACGCTCTGGGGCCGCCGGTTTCCCGGTAGGTGCCCACCTTGGTGGGCACGCGGGCACTGCGTGTGCCAACCAAGGTTGGCACCTACCAGGCGCCGAGGCGCGGCGCGTGCCAACCAAGGTTGGCACCTACCAAAAGCGGGTCAATTGGCACCTACCAGAAGTGGGTCAAGTCGCGGTTGGTGCTTGCGCCCGGCCGGTCAGCCTGCGGTTCGGGGTTTGCGCGTGCGCTTGGGCTTCGCCGCATCACTGCTGCTGGCTACGCCGTCCTGCAACGCCTGCAGCCACGACAAGGTATCCACGTAATCAATGAAATGCCGCAGGTAGCCGGGGCTGGCGCCCTGCATGGTGTCCAGCATGCGCTGCACCAGCACCGCCGAGTTCAGCGGGCCGCCGTCAGCCGGGGCTTCGGCGCGCAATGATCGCTTCACCTGAAGTTCGCTGCGCAGGGCCGACCACTCGCGGCGCACCGTTTCCAGCATCGGCACCTGCGGGTAGTGTTCGCGCGCGCGCGAACCGGCATCCAGATCGCGTACCAGGGCGCGCAACCCCTCACGCGCAGCGCTGGTAGCCGGCTTATTTGCCATCGCCAGCCTTCGGCTTGGGAATCGGCGCGATCTCCACGCGGCGGTTGCGCGCGCGGCCGGCTTCGTCTGCATTGGAACTGACCGGCTGCTCGCTGCCGAAGGCGGCGGCAAACACGGCATCGGCCGGCACGCCGTCGGCGATCAGGGTACGGGTCACGGTCAGCGAACGCTGCGCGGACAACTCCCAGTTGTCGGCGAAGCGGCGGTTGCCATCGCGGATCGGCGCATCGTCGGTGAAGCCGCTCACCATCAGGATTTCATCGCGGGAACCCAGGTAGGCCGACAGCGGGGCGGCCAGGCTGCGCAGCAGTTCCTGGCCTTCCGGCTGCAGCTGGTCCGAGTTCAGCGCGAACAGCACGTTGCCGCTGATGCCGATGCGGCCATCGACCAGGGTCACCCGTCCGGCAGCCAGCGGCCCGGCCAGTGCCTGTTCCAGCGTCTGCAACCGCTTGGCCTCGGCCTGGCGCTGCTTCACTTCGGCGTCCAGGCGTTGCGACAACTCCAGCTGCACCGCTACCACGCCCACCAGGATCAGCACGAAGGCGCCCAGCAGCACGGACATCAGATCGCCGAAGGCGGCCCAGATCGGGGCGTGTGAACCGCCATCGACCTCCAGTTCGTCGCTCATGCGCTGCCGGCCTTGCCACGGCGCGCGGCCAGCTGCTGCAGTTCGTCCATCACCTGCTTCTGCGACAGCAGGCTCAGGTCGACCACTTCACGGGCCTGGGCAACGTAGTAGGCCAGCTGTTCATCGCTGCGTGCCAACGAGGCATCCAACGCGCCGCCAATCTGTTCCAGGCGGCCGGACAGCTCGACCGCTGCGCTGCCGAACTGTTCCACTGCCGCGCCGAAGTTGCCGGCCAGCTGGCCCACATCGTCGGCGCTGCCGCTCAACTGCGCGGCAATGCCATCCAGCTTGCCGGTCTCGGCGGCGATGTGATCGGTGAAGCGGCTGCCCACGCGTTCCAGCAGCTCGGCCGAACCGCCCACCAGTGCGTCCACCGCGCTGCGCTGTTCGTGCGAGGCATGGTTGATGGCCTCCAGCAGGGTCTGCACGGTGGCCAGCAGGTGGCCGCGTTCTTCCAGTACGGCGTTGTCGCGTACCAGGCTTTCCGACAGCGTGTTGCGCAGTTCGTTGATGACTTCGGCGGCGGCCTTCGGCGCCTGCGCGGCGGTCTGCAGCAGGGTGGACACTTCGGCCAGGGTGGCGCTGGCCTGCGCGCGGCCGTTGTCGCCAATCTGCTGGGCCGTGTCGGCCAGGGTCTGGCACACGGTCTGCTGCTGCGCGGTCAGATCGGCAGAGGCCGCCTGCAGTGCATCGGTCCAGCGCTGCAGGCGCTGTTCGTCGCTGGCCTGCAACTGCGCCTGCAGGGCCGCGTGGGCCTGCTGCAGATCGGCGCTTACTGCATCCCAGCGCGCCTGGCGCTGCTGTTCGCGGGTGTCCAGGCTGGCCTGCAGTTCGGCATGCGCGGCGGCTGCGGCGGCCTGTGCGTTGTGCCAGTCCTGGGTACGCTGCTGCTCGTGGGCCTGCAGCAGCGCCTGGCTGTCGGCATGGCGCGCATCCAGCGTCTGCAGCAGGGCCTGCGCCTGGGTGTGCAGGCTGTCGTTGGCGCTTTGCAGCGCGTGCTGCTGGCGCTCGGCCAGCTCGCGGTTCAGCGCGTGCTGCTGCTCGGCGGCCGTGCGCCAGGTGTCGGCATGGCGCTGGGCATCGCCCTGCAGGCGCTCACCCAGGCTGGCCAGCAGCGTTTCACTCTGGCGGGCCTGGCCGTCGCTGAAGGCCTGCAGGTGCTGCCGCAGTTCGGTCACCAGCGCCTGCTGGGCCTGGGTCTGCTCATCCACCACGCGCGCCCAGCTGGCCTCGGTGGCCACGCGGCTGCGCTCGAAGCCGTCGGCCAGCCCGGCCAACTGCTGCTGCACGGCCTGTTCGACGCGCGCATGCAGTGCCTGGCCGTGGCTGGCCAGACCGGCCAGCGTGGTTTCGGCCAAGGGCTGCAGGGCGCCGCCAATGGCGCTGGCGCTGGCTTCGGCGCCTTCGAGCAGCGATTGCTGCAGCGAAACCGCCAGCCTTTCCTGTAGCGCCTGGCTCTGGGTCAGGAACTCGCCCTGGCCGGCCAGCAGGCGCTCGTTGGCGGCACTGCTGTGCTGCTCGAACGCACGGGTCATGTCCTGCAGCCGGTCCACCAGTGCGGGCAGGGCGGTGGACTGTGCCTGCAGCAGGCGCAGCGATTCGGCACGCTGCCAGGCCTGCGAATGCGGGTGCAGGTCGCCGGCGATGGCGCGGTCCAGCTGCTGCACGGCCTGCAGGCGGTCGCGGCGCAGCAGGGCGGCCAGCAGACCCAGCATGGCCGAGCTGGCCACACCGGCAATGGAGGTGCCGAAGGCCACGGCCAGGCCCTGCACCGGCGACGCCAGTGAACCGCGGATGGCGGCCATATCGGTGGCGCTCTGCAGGGCCAGGCCGGTGCCGCGCAGGGTGTCCATCATGCCCAGCAGGGTGCCCAGCATGCCCAGCAGCACCAGCAGCCCCACCAGGTACGGGGTCAGCACCGGCGCGGGCAGGGCGGTGCGCTCGCCTTCCACGCGCAGGCGCACCGCGTTGCGCAGGCCGGCCGGCACGCGCTCCAGCCAAGGCTGAAGGCTGTCCTTGGCCAGCGATACATCGGCCAGTGCGGCACGCAGGCCGTTGCTGGCCTGACGGTAGCGGTACAGCTCCACGCCACCGGCCACGTAGCAGGCCGCGATAACCGCTGCCACCAGCGCGCCCAGCGGATGCACGGCCACATAGCCAATGCCGATCCAGCACACGGCCAGCAGGCCCACAAGGAAGACAACGACGGGGAAGACGGTTCTGGACATGGTGTTCCGGTCAGTGGGGGCGCAGGGCTGCAAGCAGCCCATGAATCGGGTGGAAGCGCAGTTCAAGTTCGGCCAGCAGCAGGCTGCGCATGTCATTCCTGAAGGGAGCGCGCCAGCCGGGCTGGCCATGCACGCGCTCGAAGCGCGCGCCCAGCACGGCCGGGGCGGTGGCCAGCAGGGCGTGTTCGCGCGGGCTCAGGGTCTGTTCCATCACCGCGTCGACCTCGGCCAGCCGCGCCAGTTCGGGCGTGGTCTGTACCAGTTGGTCACGCAGGCGGCCGCGCAGGCGGCCGGTGGCGGTCTGCATCGCCCGTTGCAGCACCAGATAGCGCTGCCGCAGCGAAGCGAAATTTGCGGTGGCGGCCGCCTCGGCCAGGTCCAGCAGGCGCTCGGCCTCGGCATCCTCGTTCAGCGAGGCCAGCAGGCTGGTCTCGGCCTGGGCGCAGTCGGCCAGCAGATCGTCCAGCGCTTCGACCGGCTCGGCAGCCTCGGGCAGGCGGCCATCCAGGGCCCCGGACAGGGCCACGGCACGGCTCCAGTCCACCCACTGGCCGAGGCGATCGGTCAGGGCAGGACTGGTGGCCGGCATCGCGCCGTCACTGAGACGGGCGAGCAGACGGAGGAAGTCCGGTCCGCCCAGGACCGGCTGCACTGCGTTCGCCATCAAGGGGTTGGGGGCCAAAACCGTTGATTTTACAGCCAGATGACCCTGGCCGTATGAAAGGGCCGGCGGCATGCCGCCCGTGCCCGGCAGCGGGCGTACAATGGCCGGCTGCACTACCGCACCTGAATCCACTGGAGTTCCGCATGACCCTGGCGCAGTTCTACCCCATCGGCACCCCCGGCCAGCCCTGGGGCGATGCTGAACGCGCACAGTGGCGGGCCCGCCAGCAGAAGCAGCGCAGTTACCACGACGATGTGGTGGCCGAGCTGGAACGCCTGGACGAGCGCTTCGACGTGATGCAGTACGGCCAGCTGGATTACGCGCCCGACCATTACCCGCTGTTTGCGGTGGTGAACCACGACTGGAACCCGGCGCTGCCCACCGCGCTGGTGACCGGCGGCGTGCACGGCTACGAGACCAGTGGCGTACATGGCGCCCTGCAGTTCCTGCAGGACCAGGCCGAGCGCTACCTGGGCCGCTACAACCTGATCGTGGCGCCTTGTGTCAGCCCGTGGGGCTACGAGCGCATCCAGCGCTGGAACCCGGACGCCATCGACCCGAACCGCAGTTTCCGTGACGGCGGCCAGATCGAGGAAGCGGCGGCCCTGATGCGCTGGCTGGCCGAGCGCAAGCCGAACATCCGGGTACACCTGGACCTGCACGAAACCACCGACAGCGATCTGCACGAGTTCGACCCGGCACGCTGCGCCCGCGACGGCAAGCCGTTCGAGCGCGACACCATTCCCGATGGCTTCTATGTGATCGGCAACAGTGAAGACCCGCAGCCGGAATTCCAGAAGGCGCTGATTGCCGCGGTGGCGCCGATCACCCATATCGCCCCGGCCGACGCCGAGGGCAACCTGGTCGGTCTGCCGCTGCAGTCGCCGGGCGTGGTCTGGGGCGAATCGCGTTCGATCGGTGCCTGCGCCGGCTTTACCGATGCGTTGTATGCCACCACCACCGAGGTCTACCCGGACAGCCCGCGCACCAACCCGCTGGAATGCAACGACGCCCAGGTGGCGGCGGTGTGCGCCGGTCTGGATTTCGCGCTGGCCGCGCCGTAACCCGGTAGCGCCGGGCCATGCCCGGCGAGGGGGCACGGCCACCCGGCCTAGCAGCTGGGCACTTCGTCCGGGCGCGGTGCCAGGGCCAGGGCCGGGCGTTCGTCGGCCACGGCAACGAACAACGCGTTGTAGCCGCGCATGTCGCAGTCCACGCCGGTGCGGTAGGAATTCAACACCAACCGTACCTGGCCGCTGAAGTAGTGCTGCTGCTTCAAGCCGGCCTTGCGCTGGGCCGGCGACAGCAGCGCGCTGATGATCGTGTCGGTGTTGCGGATCCAGATCTCACTGACCGGGCCACGGCCCGCATCGTGCGGCAATCGCCGCTGGCTGGCCGCGTCCGGTTTCAGCACCACCCGGTAGCCGCCACCGAAGCCCTCGCTTTCCGGCTCCCAGGCGACCTGCAGCGTGCCCGATACGGTGGCGCTGCCGCTGAAGCGGGTTTCGTTCGGCGCGACAAAGACCGAACGCTTGAAGGGCGACGGTTCGGAGGAGATGAATCGCGCCTCCTGGGCTTGGGCATTGGCTGCACCCAGGGCGAATGTGGCGACCACGAACAGCAGGGCGTGTGCTTTCATGCGGCGGTCCGGGCCGGGGCAGGGGCGATCTGCTGCGCACACTAGCACCGCACTGGCCTGCGGTCACTCGGTGGCGGCGCCTGCGCCCTGCGGGCCGTTCGGGAACGCTTTCGGGCAGACCCGTGCGTACTGCAGGGCCGAGATCGGGTTGTAGCAGTAGATGTTGGTGATGGTGAAGGTGCCGGTGGCCGGGTCGACGGGTGCCCAGCAGTCGCCGGGCACGCCGAGGGTGCAGAACAGGAAGGGGTTGTCGTTGTAGTAGGGGATGGGCTCGTAGTAGTTGTCCGACTGCGCCCCTGCCGGCAGGGCGAGCAGCTGCAGCAGCACCAGCGCGCAGACGCCGCGTGTTCTCTTCATTGCAGGTTCTCCCTTCTTCACAGCATGCGGCTGCTGTCATGGTGGGCGTTGCCGCGAAGGCCGGTCGCTTCCGGCAACGGTGACGGCGATGCGGCGAAGGTGCCCATCGGTAGTGCATCCTGCGTTGCCATGGCCGGCGTTGCTGCCGGTGCCGGTGCCGGTGCCGGCGCCGGCGCCGAAGAAAGCCCAGGTGAGCCCGACATGCCCGGCGGCGGTGTCGGGCTGGCAAACGGCGAATAGGCCATGAAGGCGCCCATGTTGCCCTGCCACATGGCCGCGCCGATGGTAGGCGCCGTGATGATGAGCGCGGTCATCAGCAGCCCGATGCCGCCTTGTTGCAGCGCCTGCGATGACAAGCCTTCGCCAGTGTCGATCGGGAGCAGCTCCATCACCCAGTAGGCGGCGGCCACTTTGGCGGTGAACTTCAGCACCATGGCCGACACCACCGACAGGAGGGACATCGAAAACAGCGTGCCCAGCACGTAGAACAGCCACTTCTTGAACAGGTCCTTGGTCTGTTCGAACATCAGGGCGAGGATGAAGATCGGCCCGATGCCCATCAGGAACGCCATGGTGAACTTGAACAGCAGCAGCATGGCACCGGCGGCCATGGGCGGGCTGGCGGTACCGAAGCTGGCCAGCTGCATGGCGCGGCCTTTCTTTTCGATCAGTTCGGGATCGCTTTCATCCACGTGGATGGCGTCCAGCGCTGACAACGCCAGCTGCGTGTACATCAGGTTCTCGTCAATCGCATCGGCTGCACCGCCGCTGCGCTTGCCGGTAAACAGCTGGTGGATCTCCTTGTCCAGGTTGTCGGTAACCGCCTTGTGCAGTGCCGTGCCATTGGCCCCCGCGGCGGTGGCGGCCATGACCACCAATGCCACTTTTGCCGCCCGCCCCATGATCGCCATGGCCGACTGTTGCGAGCGCCCGGCGGCGAGCGCGTAGCCCTGGATCAGCACCCAGAACGTGGTGAGCGTCATTGCGGTGAAGGTGACCCATCGCGCGGCGCGGCGGGTAAGGTCCAGCCCGAATTCGGCGATCTCTCTGTCGAAGTAGTCACTTACCAGTCGGAAGAACAGGAAGTTCCCCGGCGTGATGTCTGCAAGAAGCGGTAGGCCGAACGCGGCGGTGTCAACGAATCCATTCATGCCATCTGTCCATCGGTGGGGGGAGAGGGAACGGCGACGCCTCAGTTCGACAGCGCCCTTGCCAGCACGGCGCCCCGTACCAACTGGCCCAGCAGGCTGGGGGGCTTGCCGTCCAGCGCCTGGCGCGCCAGCTGCGCCCGTTGTGCGGTCAGGCCTTCGATGTAGCCGTCGTAGGCCTTCATCTGGGCCTGCCAGTGCTGCAGGTCCATTTCGTTCTGCGCAGCGAAGCGGTGGACTTCGTTGTCATTGGCGGCCAGCTTGCCTTGGCTGTTGCCGGTCTGGCTGCGCTGGGTCTGGATGGCCTCGAACTGCTGGTTGCGCTGGACCAGCCGATCGAGCATGCGCACGGTGGCGTTGTACTGGGTGTTCCTGGCGCGCACGATGCGCGCGCAGATGCGCGTCTGCTCGCTGGCTGCATCGCCGCCGATGCCTGGCAGCAGGTCGCCGAGCCGGCTCGTCAATCCGCCAATCCCGCGCCCTGCTGCGCCGGGGCAGCGCTCCTGCAGCTGGTAGTCCTCGCTGCGTTCGGAAAAGCTGTCGGTCATCACCGAATCGGTGCGCGGCAGTGGATTGAGCTGGATCAGCTGTTGTTTGTAGTGTTCGACCTGCTGCTTGTAGTGCTCGGCCTGGCGCTTGTACTGCTCGATGGCCTTGGCCATCGACTGCGGGTCGTTGACGGTCCAGGTGGCATGCGCGGGCCCGGCCAGCAGCAGCATGGCAACGGCGACACACGCCAGCAGGCGCATCGCGCGGGAACGAACGGGTGAGGTGCGAGTCATGGCAATCCTTGCAAACCGGGCGGGGTACCTGCGGTTCCAGCGCCGTGCGATCACGGCTCCTTCCGCGGTGCCCACATTCCATTGCCAGGGCACGAGGGCGGTCAATCAGAAACCTTGCACCTCGTGTCGTATGTGACTGGTGGCGCCGTGTCGACGGCAGCGGGAACGAAGACGCGGTACGGATTTGCGGTGGTTCAGCCGCCGCAGCTCGCAGACGACATGCCGCTCAACAGCCTGTGGAAGCGGCGCCCTGAATCTGTCCGTTCACGCCATCGCGCGCGGGAACGACGTTGATCAGGGCGCCAGAGGCTAACCGTTGAACAGTTCCTGTCCGCAACGCGGGCATTCACCGGTGGCCAGCGCGCGTTTGCCAAACCTGCCCAGCAGATGGCGCGAACAGGCCGGGCAGACCAGTCCGTCGGGCAGCGGGCGGTTGCGTGGGTTGTGCAGCAGGATGTGGGCGAGCAGGCCCAGCAGCACCCCCAGATGCAGCAGCGTGGGCAGGGGCTTCAGGTGCAGGGGCGTTATCGAAAGCACCAGCGACGGCACCGTTGCGACAATGCCGAACAGCCAGAGGTGCTTGATCAGGAACTGCTTTTCCACGGCACGGAAGGCGGTCTGCAGGTAACGGAAGCGGCCGCGGGTCATGGCTGTGCGCCTGCGCCATCGCCGTGCAGGCGATCACCCACCTGTGCGCTCAGCGCCAGGCACGCCATCATCAGCCCTTCCATTACGCGATCACCCAGGCATTCCTCGTCGTTGCCGCTCTGCCGCACGCGTTCGGCGGCCAGCAGCAGTTCCTGCACCACGCGCAGGCCGGCCACGGCGCAGTCGGCATCGGCCAGTTGCATGCGCCGGGTCGGCAGCGGGTGCTGTTCGGGCCAGGGTTGGCCATTGGCGGCGGCGCCGCAGGCGATACGACGCAGTGTGGCGGCGAAGGTGGTGGGGTCGGCGGCCGCCGGGCGGGCAGGGCGCAGCGGCGAAACATCAGGCGTGGTCATGGCGTGGCTCCGAAAGGGGCAAGCAACAACCGCCACACAAAGGTGGCGGGCGGTACGCGGTTCGAATCCGGATAAAGCCAAGCCGGCGGGCGTGAACGCCCCCGCGCACCGCCCGCCATGGCCGGCAGGCGGATTGCCAGCCGACGCCGCACACGGCGGCGCCGACTGGCAAGCGCAATCACTCAGCTTTAATGCGGGATTCGAAGCCCGGCCATCCGTAATCGATGGCCCGCCATCTGTAACCGCGGTGATGCCGAATGCCAATCAGAAAAGTTGAAGAACGCATTCTGATAGCGACGCTTTCGGCATTGTCGCAGGCTGTTAAGCAATCTCCATCCAATATGGCGCTTGGCGCTGCGCCCAACCGGCAATCTGCGACACAGTGCCGTGTTGAACACCTGCACTTACACACCGCAACGTGGCATTTGCGACAAGGCCTTAGCCCAGCGCGTCCTGCACCGCCGCCACGAACGCGCGCACTTTCGGCGGCACCCGGCTGGCGCTGGGGTAGACCGCCCAGATATCCAGCGGTTCGGGCGCGGCGTCATCCAGCGTGATCGCCTGCACATCGCCGCGCGCCAGCGCATCGCGCACATACCACTGCGACAGATTGGCGATGCCCAGCCCGCCCGCGCAGGCTTCATACACGGCTTCCACCGAACTGGCCGTCAGCCGGCCCGCCACCCGCTGCCGCAGCGGCTTGCCCTCGCGCAGGAACGCCCAGTGGCGGGTGCCGCTGGCGGCGAGGCACTCGTGCGCTGCCAGATCGGACAGCAGCTGCGGCTGGCCACGCTGTTGCAGGTACGCCGGCGAAGCGATCAGCACGCGTGGGTTGTCGGCCAGACGCCGCGCCACCAGCCGGTTGTCGCGCAGCGGCGCAATGCGGATGGCCACATCAATCCCCTGCGCGACGATATCCACCTGTTCGTCGGTGGTGTGCAGATCCACGTGCAGGCGCGGGTGCTCGGCCATGAAGGCCGGCAGCAGCGGCGCCACCACCCGGCGCCCGAATGCGGTGGACGCGGTGATGCGCAACTGGCCGCTCAGGCCGCCGCCATCGGGGTGCAGGTCGGCCAGGGCATTGGCCTGGCCTTCCAGCAGCGCCTGCGCGTAGGGCAGGAACACCTCGCCATCGCTGGTGGGCGACAGGGAACGGGTGGTCCGGTGCAGCAGGCGCGCACCCAGCTCGGCCTCCAGCGCACCCAGGCTGCGCGAGGCCGACATGGCGGTCAGGCCCAGCTTGCGCGCCGCGCCGGCCAGGCTGCCCACGCGCACGGCTTCCACGAACACCTGCACATCGCTCAAATTCATTGTAACGATTTCCGTTTGGCTGGCCTAACTGATTGGCAGTCTACTGCATGAATCGATATGCGCTCATAGTTTCGCCACGCCCACTCCGGGTGCGAATCGAGCCCGATCCATGAGCACTGCAACGTCACCGGCACAACCCGCCGCGCTACCGGCCCTCACCCCGGCCCTCACCCTGGTGATGGCCCTGTGTGCGGGCCTGGCCGTGGCCAACATCTATTACAACCAGCCCATGCTGGGCCTGATGCAGCGCGAGCTGCCGGGCACGCTGACCGGCCTGGTGCCGACCGCCACCCAGCTGGGCTACGCGCTGGGCCTGTTCGCGCTGGTGCCGCTGGGCGATCGCATGGAGCGCCGCCGCCTGATCGTGGTGCAGTTCACCCTGCTGGCCGTGGCCCTGGCATTCACCGCGCTGGCGCCCAGCGGCGCCATGCTGCTGGCCGCCTCGCTGCTGGTGGGGGTGACCGCCACCGTGGCCCAGCAGATCGTGCCGCTGGCCGCCGCACTGGCCGCGCCCGAACGCCGCGGCGCCACCATCGGCATCGTCATGTCCGGTGTGCTGTGCGGCATCCTGCTCAGCCGCACCCTGTCTGGCGCGGTGGGCGACCACGCCGGCTGGCGCGCCATGTTCTGGCTGGGCGTGCCGCTGGCGCTGGGTGCGGCGGTGCTGGCACGCACGCTGCTGCCGGTCAGCCAGCCCACGCAGGGCGCAAGCTATCCGGCGCTGATGCGTTCGCTGGTGGGCCTGTGGCGGGAACTGCCGGTACTGCGCCGTGCCGCCATCACCCAGGCCTTGCTGTTTGCTGCGTTCGCCGCGTTCTGGACCACCTTGTCGCTGCGCCTGCCGCAGGTGAATGCCCACTACGGCGCACAGGTGGCGGGGCTGTTCGGCATTGTCGGTGCGGTCGGCATCCTGGCCGCACCGCTGGCCGGCCGCATTGCCGACCGCCGTGGCCCGCACCTGGCCATCATCGCCGGCAGCGCGCTCACCCTGCTGTCGTGGCTGCTGCTGGGCCTGTGGCCGTCCATCATCGGCCTGGTCGTGGGCTGCGTTCTGCTGGACCTGGCCGTGCAGGGCGTGCTGGTTTCGCAGCAGCACGTGGTCTACGCACTGCGGCCGGAAGCCCGTTCGCGGCTCAACACGCTGTTCATGGGCTCGATGTTCCTGGGCGGTGCCGCCGGTGCCGCAGCCGCCAGCTGGGCCTGGTCGCTGGATGGCTGGCGTGGCGTGGTGGTGTTGTCGATTGGTCTGGCGGCGCTGGCCACCGCACTGCAGCTCGGCACCCGCGCCGCAGCGCGCTGAACACCTTTCTCATCTTTCCCCCACGTTGAAAGGACACCCTGATGAGCCCGTTCGTCAGCCACACCGTGCGTGCCAATGGCATCCGCCAGAACTTCATCGACGCCGGCAACGGCGCCCCGGTGGTACTGCTGCACGGCTTTCCGGAAACCAACTACGCCTGGCGTCACCAGATTCCGGTGCTTGCGGCCAACCACCGGGTGATTGCGCCCGATCTGCGCGGCTACGGTGAAACCGAGAAGCCGGCCACCGGCTACGACAAGCGCAGCATGGCGCAGGACATCGTGGCCCTGCTGGACACGCTGGGCATCGACAAGGTGGCGCTGGTCGGGCACGACCGCGGCGCCCGCGTGGCCACGCGCCTGGCCAAGGATCACCCGCAGCGCGTGGACCGCCTGGTGGTGATGGACAACGTGCCCACCCGCATCGTGGCGCGTGAACTGAACGCCTCCATCGCCAAGGCGTACTGGTTCTTCCTGTTCCACCTGGTGCCGGACCTGCCCGAAGCGCTGATTGCCGGCAATGAAGCGAAATGGCTGCGCTGGTTCTTCTCTGACTGGGCTTACGATCCGGCCGCGATCAGCGGCGAAGCCTTCGACACCTATGTGCGTGCCTACAGTGCGCCGGGTGCGGTGCGCGCGGCGATGTCGGACTACCGCGCCAACGCAGTGGACGTGCAGCAGGACCTGGAAGACGCGCACGTGCGCATTGCTTGCCCGACGCTGGCCCTGTGGGGTGCGGAATTCGAGGCGGTGGGGCGCATGTTCGACATGCCACAGGTCTGGGCGGAAATGGCCGAGAACCTGCGTGCGGTTGCCATCGAACGCTGTGGCCACCTGCCGCATGAAGAGCGCCCGGAGGTGGTGAACGGCCTGCTGATGGAGTTCCTGCAGGACTGGAGGGGCTGACGGACAGCGCTGCTGCAGACACGGCTGCACACGGTGCAGTACACCGCCATGTATCCCCGAGCCTATTGGCCTTTTCGTTCAACACACGCAGGAATGCAATGATGCACAAGACACACACACTCGCGGCCGCACTGTTGCTGGCCGTTGCCTCGGCGCTGCCGATGGCCGGCATGGCGGCCGAACCCGCTGCGGCGGCCGTGCAGCAGCCACAGCAGGCACCGGGCTTCTCCCGCATGCAGCTGGGCACGTTCCAGGTGACCGCACTGCTGGATGGCACGCATCTGTTCCCCGTGGACCAGTTGCTGCTGGGGGCGCGTCCTGGTGAAGTGGATCGGCTGCTGGCGCAGCAGTATCTGAAGGCGCCCGTAGAAGGGATGATCAACGCCTTCCTGATCGTGCAGGGCGACCGGGTGATGCTGGTCGACACCGGTGCAGGCGATCTGTACGGCGCCGAGGGCGGCGGCCTGGTCGCGGCGCTGCGGGCATCGGGGCATGGCCCGGCCGATGTGGACGACATCTTCATCACTCACCTGCATGAAGACCATGCCGGCGGCCTGCTGCGCGATGGCAAGGCGGTGTTCCCCAATGCCACGGTGCATGTGGCCAAGCGCGAGTTCGACTTCTGGACCAACAGCCGCAACCAGGACCAGGTGGGACCGCTGCAGCGTCCGTTCTTCGCCGCCGCGCAGAGCGTGCTGGCGCCGTATCGTGCGGCCGGCCGTGTGCAGACCTTCGAACCGGCAGGCCAGGACCTGGTGCCGGGGCTGCGTGCCTTGCCAGCCCCCGGCCACACCCCCGGCCACAGTGTCTACCTGCTGCACGATGCCGATCAGGCCATGCTGTTCTGGGGTGACACCGTGCATGTGGCGGCAGTGCAGTTCGACGATCCGCAGGTCGCCATCCGCTACGACTGGCAGAGCACCCAGGCCATTGCCTCGCGCGATGCCTTGTACCAGCAAGCGGTAGCGAACGGCTGGTGGATCGCCGCGGCACACATCTCCTTCCCCGGCATCGGCCATATCGCCGAAGGCGCGCCGTACCAGTACCGCTGGGTGCCGGCCAACTACACGCTCAATCGTTGAGGCAGACCGGCCGTACGTGGAAGCGTAGAATTCCTTCGCCGTTAGCGCCTGCATCCGCAGCGCCAGCGGCAAGGAACCCCACTGCAAATGGAATGTAGGTAATGAACGTAACTCCCTCCCTGTCGCGTGCACGCCGCATGCGTCTGAAGCTGCTGGCCCCGCTGCTGGCCGTCGCCGCCGCTGCACCGTCCGCCCACGCCTTGAACGCTACCCAGTGGCAGGCCATCGCGCCGTCGCTGCAGGCCGCGCTGGAATGCCGCGCCGCCCCCGATACCAACAACGCCGCCTGGAAGGCGCTGCCGCGCGAAGAAGACGGCAGCCTGAAGCCAATCACCCCGGCCGCCGGGTTCACCCTGTTCGGTCTGCCGGTGAAGGAAATCACCGCTTACATCGACGATAGCGATGGCATGGGCCAGAGCTACAGCGCCGAACTGGGCGCCAGCGTTGCCGCCGTGCGTAAGGCCGCCAAGCTGAATGCCGGCGGTGGCCGCGAAACCAAGCTGGGCTCGCTGATGGTGAGCGAAGGCAGCCCGGTTACGCTGACCTGCACCGTGCCGGGTGAGTACGACGAGCGCGACTACCAGGAAAACTGAGCGCGGCCGCCTCCCGGTGTCTTCGTCCTGCAGGCGCTTCCAGCGAAGCGCCTGCAACAGCGCGTCATTTCAATGTCGGCATCCGCAGCGGTGCTCCGTAGACGATGCCGACAATGGTTTCCAGGAACGTGTTGGTCGCGATGCGCTCGCCATTGGTGGCATAGGCAATGGCAATGCCGTCGGCCGGGTTGTAGACCACCCTGGCATGCGCGCCCAGTACATCGCCCCCGTGGCCGAGGAATGCATGTTGTCTGATGGGAAAGGCAGCCAGACCCATGCCCCAGCCGTCATGACCGCCCTCCGGCAGCATCATGGCCACGGTTTCAGCGCGCAGCAGCCGGTGCTGGAACAGCGCGGAAACAACGGTGTTTAGATCATTGGTAGTGCTTGCGATATCACCAACGCCGATCACGTTGCGGTAGTCGATATCCTTGATCGGCTGCCAGTGACCAACAAAGGTGTGCGAAGTGAAAGTGGCGCCCTGTGTGGCCAACGCGGCGGTGAAGTGCTTCAGCCCCAGCGGCGTGGCGATTTCCTCCTGCACGATCTGGTGGTAGGGGCGACCGTACTTCTGTTCCAGCACCAGACGCAGAAGGTAGTACGCGGAGTTGGAGTAGGCAGTGCGACTGCCGGGTGCGAACGCCACGCCCTGGCGCCTGATTTCCTGCAATATCTGCGCCTGACTGACAGGCTCGGTCACCCAGATGGCACCGTTCCGGATGGCGAAATTTCCCAATCCACTTGTGTGCTGCAACATCTGACCGATGGTGATGGTTTCACCCTGCGGGATGTTCTCTACATACGTTGAGAGCTTGTCTTCGAGGTGGAGATCATTACGTTCGATCAGCCTGAAGGTCAGGATGGCCGTGATCATTTTCGTGACCGATGCAATCGGGTAGGGCGTATCGGGACTCGGTGCCGGAACAGCGTCTTGCGGTTGACCAAAGCTGCGCATGTAGATCGGCTGCCCTTGCCTGAAAACGGACACGCTGCCACGGCCGGCGTTGTGGTCTTCGATGTAGCGCAGATATGCATCCAGGTTCTGTTGGTGGATGTCCTGCGCCTGCGCCTGCGGCGTTGCGGCCCGGGCCCGTGGGGGAACCGCAACCATGGGGACCAGTAACAGCAGGATCAACCATTTCATCGAGTGAGTACCAAGGCCGGGTAGTGGGCGCCGGACGATGCTAGGACGATCGCTGCTGGCCAACAAGCATGGGTCATGAGGGCCGGCACGCCACTGCACATGCCCGCCCGTACGCTCAACCAGATTGGAGTGCTGCGTGGCGCGGCCTTCACTGTTCGGTGGCCTCCAGCGCCGCAGAGAACTTTGCCATCAGGCGCACCAGATCCTTGACGTCCTGCGGCTGCCACGTGGCGAAAATGCCGGCCGCGATGCGCGCACGCGCTGCATCCAGGCGGTCGGTCATCGCCTTACCCTTCGGCGCGATCACCGCCTCGCGCATGCGCCGGTCGGCGGGGTTGCCCTGGCGGGTCACCAATTCCTTGGCCACCAGCTTGGCCACCTGCCGGCTGATGGTGGTGTAGTCGCGGCCCAGCCGGTCGGCCAGTTCGACAACGCCAATCGGCCCGACCCGTTCAATCACCACCAGCAGGCGGAACAGCGCCGGGTCCAGGGTGATGCCGGCCTCCTTGATGAGCCGCAGGTCGTTGGCCGGGCGGTTCATGACGCTCACGATGCCCAGCATGGACAGGTGCAGCGACTTCAGGTCCGTCGAGATATGTGTATCTTGCACGCGATTTTGGGTGGGCATAGGCTGCTCCTGAAATATGTGCATCCTACACATATATGTGGGTGGTCGAAATGAAGGCGTCAACTGAAGTAGTGATCTGTGGCGCAGGTGCCGCGGGCCTGGCCCTGGCCATTGAACTGGCCAGGCGCGGCGTTGCCATACGCGTGATCGAGCAGCGCGAAGCGCTGTTCCAGGGATCGCGCGGCAAGGGCATCCAACCGCGCAGCCTGGAAATCTTCGAAGACATGGGCGTGGTCAACCGCCTGTTTGCCGTGGGCGGTGCCTACCCGCCAACCCGCACGCACCGCCCGGACGGCAGCAGCACCGATGCCGTGATGCTGGAGGCACACCGTGCGACCGTGGCCGAGCCCTATGGCGTGCCGTTGATGGTGCCGCAGTTCGCCACCGAGCAGGTGCTGCGCGCACGCCTGGCCGAACTGGGCCACCACGTGGCGTTTGCCCATGTGCTGCGCGACTTCGAGCAGGACGCTGACGGGGTCACGCTGCAGCTGGACACCCCCGCTGGCCCGCAGGCGCTGCGCGCGCGCTATCTGGTCGGCGCCGATGGCGGCCGCAGCACGGTGCGCCGGGTGCTGCAGATCGGGTTCCCCGGCAAAACGCTGGGCGTGCGCGCGGTGGTTGCCGATGTCAGCCTGCAGGGCTTGCCGCGCGATGCCTGGCACACCTTCAACGAGCACGACCCGCAGCAACGGCTGATGCTGTGCCCGCTGATGGGAACGGCGTTGTTCCAGCTGCAGGCACCGGTACCGCTGGAAGGCGAGGTGGACCTGTCCGCCGCCGGACTGCAGGCGATGGTGCAGCTGCGCACTGGGCGCGATGACATCGTGGTGCAGCAGGTGCACTGGGTATCGGCCTACCAGATGAATGCGCGGCTTGCCGACTGCTATCGCAGCGGCAACGTGCTTCTGGTGGGCGATGCGGCCCACACCCATCCGCCCACCGGCGGGCAGGGCTTGAACACCAGCGTGCAGGATGCCTACAACCTGGGGTGGAAGCTGGCAGCGGTGCTGCGCGGCGCGCCGTCTGCGCTGCTGGACAGCTACGAGCCGGAGCGACGGCCGATTGCCGCCGCCATGCTGGGCCTTGCCACGAGCCTGCTGGAGCGCGCACAGCAAGGGGACCACCGGCGCGGGCGCGAGGTGCAGCAGCTGGATCTGCAGTACCGCAGCTCGCCACTGACCGCGCAGGCGGACGCGGGCATCGCGAAGGTGCTTGCCGGCGATCGCATTCCGGATGCGCGGCTGCGGGGCGCGGGCGGTCAGTCGGCACGGCTGTTCGATCTGCTGCGCGGCACCCACTGGACGCTGCTGGGCCACGCCACGGACCGGCACAGCGTTGTGCCGCGTGCCGGGCTGCAGGTGCATGTGCTGGGCGCCCAGAGCGAATGGCGGGACGTGCACGGCGACGTTGCCACGGCGCTCGACCTTGCCGAAGGCCACTGGCTGCTGATCCGCCCCGATGGCTACGCCTGCGCGCTGGGTGCGGCGCACGAGGTGGATCGCGTGCTCGCCCGATTCGATGCCTGCATGCCAGCGCACTGAGGCAGGGGCGTTGGCAGTACCATGCACGCCCACGATCGTTCCGGCCTTGAATCATGATGTCTGCGTACCGCCCCGCCCAGGTGCCCGCATGAAAGTAGAACTGCAGCAGCAATCGCTACGCCTGTGCCTGGAGCGCGCCGAACTGCAGGTGCTGCTGGGCGGGGAGACGGTGGAAAACATGACCCGCTTCGGCGGCGTGGAAGGCTGGGGCCTGGCGCTGTCGCTGCACGCGGGTGACCAACCTGTGCTGCTGGATGGCGGTACGTTCTGCCGGCTGGTGCTGCCGCGTACGACCGTGCAGCCGCTGGCGGACGCAGGTTCGGTGCCAGTGCAGCAGGTGCTGTACCTGGACGATGGCAGTACGCTGCAGGTGCAGGTTCTGGTCGCGCCGGCGCAGTCTGGCGCGTGACCTCGCAATGGGGGGCGGCGTTGCCCCCGCAAGGCCGGTCCGCATGCCGGCCAGATGGCTGCCGCAGGCTCAGGGCGGGCTGCATCGAACGATGCGTACTGAGCTCATGAAGCCCTGTCACAAATAAATCGCCATCACTTCACAGCTGTTTGATATGCAACAGGGCACATTCGCGTAGAGCCTACGCGCACGTCCCCCACGTTCCGCGACGACTTCCTTTCCAGCACGAGCGCCCAGCAGGGCGCCGCTGGCGTCTGCCTGACTGATTCAGAGAAGCATCATGGCCCTCGATCTCGTCGCCGATTCCCCGTTCGACTCCGTGGCAGACACTGCGCTGCCCGCACCCGGCGCTGTGCCCATCGGCACGCGCCGCGGTCCCTCACAGCCCATTGAACTGCCTGCGCTCGTGCAGCGGGTGCTGTTCGTGGCCACCGAGATGGCCGACTTCATCAAGGCCGGTGGCCTGGGTGATGTCGCTGCGGCCCTACCACGCGCAGTGCGCGCCGGCTGTGATGCGCGGGTGCTGTTGCCGGGCTATCCCGAAGTGCTGCAGCGCCTGCCGCAGCTGCGCGAGGTGGGCCGCATTGGCGGCCGCGCCGGGCTTCCCGCCTGCACCCTCGGCATGGCGCTGCAGGCCGATGGGCTGCCGATCTACGTACTGCTGTCGCCCGCCTTGTATGAGCGCGACGGCTCGCCCTACGTGGATGCGCAGGGCAGGGAGTGGCCGGACAACGCGGTGCGCTTTGCCACGCTTTCGCATGCCGCCGCCGAGCTCGCGGCGGGCAGGGCGGGGCTGGACTGGAGCCCGCAGTTGCTGCATCTGAATGACTGGCCGGTGGCGCTGGCCGCCGCCTACGTACGCTGGGATCGCACCGTCGTACCGACACTGCTGACCATCCACAACCTGGCCTACCAGGGGCTGTTTCCCTTCGCGCTGGCGCCCGCCCTGGGCGTGCCTGCCGAACGCCTGGATGAACTGCACTTCCACGGCCAGATGTCCTTCCTGCAGGGAGGCATTGCCAATGCAACACGGCTGAACACGGTCAGTCTTCGCTACGCGCAGCAGATCACTGCGGCCGAGGATGGTTGCGGCCTGCATGAACTGCTGGCGCGTCGCGCTGCCGGCGGTCACCTCAGCGGCATCGTCAACGGCATCGATGCCAGTTGGGACCCGCGCCGCGACATCCATCTGAAAGCGCGTTTCAGCGTGGGCCAGTGTGCGGGGCGCGATACCAACGCGCAGGCCGTGCGCCAGGCCTTCGGTCTGCAGCCATCGCAGGGCCCGTTGTTTGCCGTGGTATCGCGCCTGGTCCACCAGAAGGGCCTGGACATTACCTGTGATGTGGCCCCGCAGATCGTTGCTGCCGGTGGCCAGCTGGTGGTGATCGGCGGTGGCGAGCCGCAGGTCGAGGCGCAGGTGCAGGCACTGGCGCAGCGCTACCCGGGCCGGGTGGGCGCCTTCATCGGTTTCGAAGAAGGCCTGGCGCGGCAGATGTTCGCCGGCGCGGATTTCCTGCTGATGCCATCGCGTTTCGAACCGTGCGGGCTCAGCCAGATGTATGCACAGCGCTTTGGCTGCCTGCCGGTGGCCCACGCCACGGGCGGCCTGGTCGACACGGTGGAGGACGGCGTGACGGGCTTTCTGTTCCATGGCGCCAGCGCCGATGGGCTTCGCCGCTGCGTGGAACGGGCCATGCGTACCTTCCGGCTGCCGGTGCTGATGCAGGCCATGCGGCGTGCTGCGATGCTGCGTCCGGGCGGGTGGGAAACCGCCGGCCGCGCGTACCTGGCGCTGTACCAGCAGACCTGCGGGGTAGCGGCATGACCGACGGCGGGCGCGGCACGGTGGGTGTGGAGTGCGGGCTGGGCCCGCAGGTGGATGTTGCCGCGGCAGTGGCGGCGGAACTGCAGGATCTGGCCCAGGCCCGGCCTGCGGACGCGTTCGCATGGCTGGGGCCGCATGTCGATGCCGATGGCAATCGGCTGATCCGCGTACTGGTGCCGGACGCGCATCGGGTGGAGGTGGTGTCAGCGGGCGGCCGACGCTGGGACCTTCGCAGTACCGGACTGCCCGGACTGTTTGCGGGGCCGGCCGGCGACGAGGAGATTCCGCTGCTGGCGCTGCATTTTGCCCACGGTATCGAGCAGGTGCATGACGCCTACGCGTTTGGTCCGTTGCTGGACGAGGAGCTGCTGCAACGCATCCACCAGGGCGATGCCGATGCCATGCGCGCGCTCGGCGCGACCGCGATGACACTGCACGGTGTTGCCGGTGTGCGCTTTGCGGTGTGGGCACCGAATGCGCGGCGCGTGGCGGTCATCGGTGATTTCAACGGATGGGATGGACGCCGCCACCCCATGCGCCTGCGCCATCGCGCCGGGGTGTGGGAACTGTTCGTGCCTGGGGTGAAGCCGGGGGACTGCTACAAGTTCCGCATCATCGGTGCGCAGGGCCAGCTGCTGCCGGACAAACTGGATCCGATGGCGCGGTGGGCCGAGCGCGCACCGGCGACCGCATCGCGCGTACCTGCCGCCGCACCGCTGCACTGGAACGATCAGCCCTGGCTGGACCGCCGCCGTCGGCTGGGCGCTGCAGCGCCGCTGTCCATCTACGAGATGCACGCCGGCTCGTGGCAACGGCTGGACGACGGCGGCGCGCTGGACTGGGATGGGCTGGCAGAGCGGCTGATCCCCCACGTGACCGGCCTGGGATTCACCCATATCGAACTGCTGCCGGTCAGCGAGCACCCATTCGGTGGATCGTGGGGCTACCAGCCGCTGGGTATCTATGCGCCAACGGCCCGCTACGGTGCCCCGGAGGACTTCGCCCGCTTTGTGGACCGCTGCCACCAGGCTGGGCTGGGTGTGATCGTGGACTGGGTGGGCGCGCACTTTCCCGAGGATGGCCACGGCCTGGCACGTTTCGATGGCACCGCCCTGTACGAGCATGCCGATCCGCGGGAGGGCAAACACGCCGACTGGGACACGCTGATCTACAACTACGGCCGCAACGAAGTGGCGGGCTACCTGCTGGGCAGCGCGGTGGAATGGATCGAGCGCTTCCACATCGATGGGCTGCGCGTGGATGCCGTGGCTTCGATGCTGTACCGCGACTACAGCCGCGCCGACGGGCAGTGGGTGCCCAATGTGCAGGGGGGACGTGAGAATCTGGAGGCAGTCGCGTTCCTGCAGCGCATGAACCAGACCCTGCGTGAGCGCTTCCCGGACGTGCTGGTCATTGCCGAGGAAAGCACGGCCTGGCCGGGCGTCACCCGTGCGGTGGCCGACGGCGGCCTGGGCTTCAGCCATAAATGGAACATGGGCTGGATGCACGACACGCTGCAGTACCTGCGGCGCGATCCCGTGCATCGCCCGCATCACCACAGCGAGATCAGCTTCGGCCTGGTCTACGCGTTCTCCGAACGTTTCGTGTTGCCGCTGTCGCACGACGAAGTGGTGCACGGCAAGGGCTCGCTGCTGCGCAAGATGCCGGGCGAGCACCGCCAGCAGTTTGCCCAGCTGCGCGCGTACTACGCTTTCATGTGGGCGCACCCGGGCAGCAAGCTGCTCTTCATGGGCGGCGAATTCGGCCAGACGGAGGAGTGGGCCCACCAGCGCGGGTTGGAATGGCAGCAGGCCGGCACGCCCGAGGGGGGCGGACTGATGCGCCTGGTGGCCGATCTGAACGCGCAGTTGCGGCAGCAACCTGTCCTGCATCAGCACGAGCATGAGGAGCGCGGGTTTGCCTGGAGCGTGGGCGACGACAACGGCAACAGCGTCTTCGCCTTCGTGCGGCAGGACCCTACTGGCAGGGCGCCTGCGGTGCTGGTGGTCAGCAATTTCACCCCGGTGCGGCGCGACGGCTATCGCGTGGGCGTGCCCACGCCGGGCCGCTGGTCAGAGTGCCTGAACACCGACAGCCACCATTACGCGGGCGGCAACGCAGGCAATCTGGGGGCGGTCGGCACCGATGCCCGGCCCATGCACGGCCATGCCCAGTCATTGCGACTGACGCTGCCGCCGCTGTCGACCCTGTACCTGCAGGTAGCGCAATGACCGCAGACGCGCGCCTGGGCGCGTGGCCGGTGGACGACGGTGCGGTGGCGTTCCGGCTGTGGGCGCCGGATGCCGCGCAGGTGGAACTGGTGCTGGTGGGCGCGGCGATACCGATGCGCCGGGAACCTGACGGTACCCATTGGGTTCATGCCGCTGCCGGGCATGGCGACCGCTATCGGTTCCGTCTGCCCGACGGCAGTGAAGTGCCAGACCCCGCCTCGCGCTGGCAACCGGACGGCATCGATGGCCCCAGCGCCGTGGTCATGCCTGGCCACCACGTGTGGCTGACCGGGCAACGCAACCCGGTTGCGTGGTCGGACATGGTGATCTACGAAGTGCATGTGGGCGCAGCGGGTGGCTTCGATGCGCTCATCGCACAACTGCCGATGCTGGCCGAGACCGGTATCACCGCGATCGAGCTGATGCCGGTGGCCCAGTTTCCGGGCAACCGCAACTGGGGCTATGACGGTGTGTTTCCGTATGCCCCGGCGCAGGCCTATGGCGGCCCCGACGCGTTGAAAGGCTTTGTTGATGCCGCACATGCGGCCGGCATGGCCGTGCTGCTGGATGTGGTCTACAACCATTTCGGCCCGCAGGGGAACCATCTGGCCCAGTACGCCAAGGCATTCTTCCGCAGCGGGCACAGCACGCCGTGGGGCGAGGCCATCGATTTCTCGCAGCCGCAGGTTCAGCGCTTCTTCATCGACAACGCGCTGATGTGGCTGCAGGAGTACCGTTTCGACGGCTTGCGCCTGGATGCCGTGCATGCCATCGCCGATGACAGCTTCCTGCAGCAGCTCAGTGATGCGGTGCGCGCCCAGGTACCGCATGCCTGCCTGGTGCTTGAGAACGAACAGAATCAGGCCCACTGGCTGCGCGGTGCCTATCAGGCACAGTGGAATGACGATTTCCACAATGCGCTGCACGTGCTGCTGACCGGCGAGAACGAAGGCTATTACGCGGCCTATGCCGGGCGGGCCGAGGCGCTGCTGGCGCGCTGTCTGGCCGAAGGCTTTGCCTGGCAGGGCGAGCCCGACCTGCACGGCGTACCACGTGGCGAAGCCAGCGCAGACCTGCCGCCGTCGCGGTTCGTGGTGTTCGCGCAGAACCATGACCAGGTCGGCAACCGCGCGTTCGGTGATCGGCTGAGTACGCTGGTTTCGCCGCCGCAGCTGCGCATGGCCACGGCGCTGACCGTGCTGACGCCGATGGTGCCGTTGCTGTTCATGGGCGAGCCGTGGCAGGCAACATTGCCCTTCCTGTTCTTCACCGATTTCGAAGCGCCGCTGGACGAGGCCGTACGCGAAGGACGCCGGCGCGAGTTCGCCGGCTTCAGTGCCTTTGCCGATGCCGCGTCACGCGCGCGTATTCCCGACCCGAACGATCCGGCAACGCTGCAGGCGTCCTGTGTGGCCTCGCCCGGTGCTGACCCCGCGGCGCAGGCGGCATTGACATGGCTGCGCGAGCTGCTCGCGGCGCGCCGGCGCTACCTGCAGCCGGGCCTGGAACAGGCGCGTTCGCTGGGCGCGACGATACTGGGTGCGGGCGCGGTGCAGGCCGGCTGGCAGTTGCCTGCCGGGCAATGGTGGATCGCCATCAATGCCGGCGCAGAGGCGGTGGCCCATTCGCTTCCGGAGGGCGATTCGCCGCTGCAGCTTCCGGCCGGTTCACGGCTGGCGCCCAAGGGTGGGCTGCAGCTGCGCTGGTTGCCGGCATGAGCACCGACGCAGCGCTGCAGAGCGCCGCCCGTGCGGCCGGACTGATGCCCGAGTGGGAAGATGTAGCCGGGCGCCACTGCACGGTGTCGCCCGCGGTGCTGCGTGTGGTGCTGGCGCAGTTGCAGCCGCATGCAGACGCCCAGCACGCACCGCTGCGTACGGCCCTCTGCGGCCAGTCCGTGGCGCTGCCGGCAGTATCCGGCGCGGCGAGCTGGGTGGATGAAGCGGGCAGGGCGCACGATGCGAGGCAGGATCGGCGCGGTGCGTGGACGGCGCCGGAGCAGCCAGGTTACTGGCACTGGCAACAGGGGCGCGAGTCCATCGCCATCGCGGTGGCGCCGCAGAAAGCGTGGTGGCCCGCGCAGCTTGATCGGGCCTGGGGCCTGGCGGCGCAGGTATACAGCCTGCGCAGCCACGCCGACGCGGGGATCGGAGACAGTGCCGGGTGCGAGCCGTGGCTGCAGCGCCTGGTCGCGCGCGGCGGGCACGCACTGGCACTGAGCCCGATGCATGCCGGCTTGCCGCCCACGGCCGGCTACAGCCCTTACTCACCCAGCGACCGCCGCTGGCTGGACCCGTTGCAGGCCTCGCCGCTGCAGGGCGTTCCCGATGCGGCCCGAGCCGCGCTGGCAAGCAGTTCCGCCTTGGCCGAGGCCGTGCAGGCCGCCACCGCGGCGCGGCGCATTGATTGGCCCGCCTCGGCCGACCTGAAGTGGCGCTGGCTGCGTTCGGCCAGGGCCCAACTGCAGCGCCTGCAGCCGGAGCAATGGGACGCGATAAGCCAGTGGCGGTCCGAGGCCGGGCCCGCGTTGCAGGCGTACTGCGCCTTGGCCGCCGACCCGCGCAGTGGCGATGCGGACGATCACGCGTTCGCGCAATGGCTGGCGCAGCGTTGCTGGTCGCAGGTGCAGCAGCGCGCGCGCAGTGGCGGTGCCGGCATCGGGCTGATCGCCGATCTTGCCGTCGGCTGCGCGCCCGAGGGTGCCGAAGCACGTTCGCAGCCGCAGTGCATGCTCTCCGGTCTGGAGCTGGGTGCGCCGCCTGATGCCTTCAACACGCAGGGCCAGGCCTGGGGAATTACTGGGTTCTCGCCGCTTGCGCTGCGCAGGCACGGCTACGCCCCTTTCATCACGCTGCTGCGATCGGTGATGGCCGGCCGCGGCGGCGTGCGGATCGACCATATCCTGGGCCTGCACCGGCTATGGGTGCTGCCCAGCGGCGGCTCGGCCAGTGACGGCGTTTACCTGCAGTTTCCGTTGGATGATCTGTTGAACCTGCTGGTGCTGGAGTCCTGGCGGCATCAGTGCGTGGTCATCGGTGAAGACCTGGGGGTGGTGCCTGCAGGCATCCGCCAGCAGCTGGCCAGCCGTGGCGTGTTGGGCGTGGACGTGCTGCCCTTTACCCGCGATGCGAGCGGCTTTCTGGCGCCTGCCGCCTGGCGGCGCGACGCCGTCGCGATGCCTTCAACCCATGACCTGCCGCCGCTGGCGGGATGGCTGCGCGGCCGCGATCTGCGCTGGCGGGCGCGGCTGGGTGAGATGGACGATCTACCCGCTGCGATGGCACAGCGTCGCGCCGATGCGCTGGCGCTTGCGCAGGCCGCGCACGGTAACGGCGTGGAAGACGCTGCACTGGAGCGGCTGGCCGCCACGCCGTCACGGCTGGCCCTGCTGCCGCTGGAGGACGCGCTGGGGCTGCGCACGCAGGTCAACCTGCCCGGCACCGTCGGCGTCCACCCGAACTGGCGGCGGCGACTGCCGCTGCACTGGGATGAGCCTGCACTGCAATCGCGGCTCGGGCGCATCAGCGCCGGTCGCGGCGGAGCCGGCCGATGACCGCGTTGCGCGCCACCGCCCGCCTGCAGTTGCACGCTGGCTTTGACTTCGCCGCCGCCGCGGACCAGGTGGGCTATTTCTCGTCGCTGGGCGTCAGTCACCTGTATCTGTCGCCGATTGCGGCGGCCATGCCCGGTTCCAGCCACGGCTACGATGGCATCGACCCCACCCGCATCAACCCGGAGCTGGGCGGTGAAGCGGGCTTCCTGCACCTTGCTGGCCGCGCCCGCGCACATGGACTGGGCCTGATCCTGGACTGGGTGCCCAACCACCTGGCGGCCGCGCCACAGAATGCCTGGTGGTCGGATGTGCTGATGCATGGCCGACGCAGCCCTTACGCGCATTGGTTCGATATTGACTGGGATGCCGCAGCCTGCGGGCAGCGCCTGTGGCTGCCGGTACTGGATCGGCCGCTGGAAGCGGCCATCGCGTCCGGCATGCTGCGCGTGGACGACGACGGCGATCTGCCCGTGCTGCGCCACCACGACCTGTGTCTGCCGTTGTCACCGCGCAGCTATCCCTTGGAACGCGGTGCGCGGCAAGGCTGGGTCGCACGCTGCAATCGTTCTGCCGAGCGCATGCATGCGCTGCTGGACCGGCAGCACTACCACCTGGCGTGGTGGCGCACCGCCGGTGACCAGGTCAACTACCGCCGCTTCTTCGACATCACGACGCTGGTTGCGCTGCGGGTGGAGCGCGAGGACGTGTTCGAGGCAGTGCACGCGCTGCCGCTGCGGCTGGTTCGCGAGGGCCGGGCGGATGGGCTGCGCATCGACCACGTTGATGGGCTGTCCGACCCGGGCGGCTACTTGGCGCGGTTGCGCGCCTGCCTTGACGCGGCGGCGGCAGAGGGCGGCCGCGCGGGCCATGAGATCACCCTGCACGTGGAGAAGATCCTGGCCGAGGGCGAATCCTTGCCAGACCGGTGGTGCTGCGATGGCACCACCGGCTACGACTTCATGGACCAGGTGGGCGCATGGCTGCATGACGATGCAGGGTCCGACGCGCTGACGGCACAGTGGCAGGGCCGTGCCGGGGACCGGCGTACGGTGGATGAGGTGCAACGGGCGGCCCGCGACGCGCTGTTGGACGGCTCCCTGCATGCGGATCTGCAGCGACTGCGGGTCTGCGTGCGGCAGGTGCTGGGCCCAGCGGCACGGCAGGCCGATGTGACCGACGCAACGCTGCGCAGGGCGGTGTGCGCGCTGCTGCGCTGCTACCCGGTGTATCGGCCGTATCATCTGCAGACCGAAGCCGAGCGCGATGCCTTGCAGCGCGCCAGTGAAGCGGCTGCCGAAGAGCTGGACGAAGCCGCACGCACAGCGTTGCGCCTGCTGGTGGATGCCTTGCAGGCCCCGGAAGCGGACGCGCTGCGCGTGCGCTTTGGCCAGCTCTCGGCACCGCTGAACGCCAAGGCGGTGGAGGATACCGCCTTCTATCGCTATTACCGCCTGCTGTCGCGCAATGAAGTGGGCAGCGACGCGCAACGGATCGGCCTTGATGGCAGCGAGCTGCTTGCGCTGGCACAGGCGCGTGCGCGGCAGCACCCGCTGGCGATGCTGGCCGTCGCCACGCATGACCACAAGCGTGGACCGGATGCCCGGGCGCGCCTGGCGCTGCTGAGCAGCGATGTGGCCGCTTGGCAGGCAGCGCTGGCGGACTGGGAACGGCGCTGTGATGCGGCGGGCATGGCCATGCCATTGCCCGCTGCCGAAGCCTATGCGCTCTGGCAGGCGCTGGTCGCAGCGTGGCCGATGCAGGGCAGGCCAGAGGCGGATTTCGCAGGGCGGATGCAGCAGTGGCTGCGCAAGGCCCTGCGCGAGGGCAAGCGGACCAGCAGTTGGCTCGACCCCGATCTTTCCGTGGAGGATGCGGCGTGTGCGTGGCTGCAGTCATTGCTTGCCGGCAGCCGCCTGCAGGATGTCCGCGCCGCGCTGGCCGCATTTGTTGAACGCATCGCGCCTGCCGGTGCCAGCAACGGGCTGGCACAACTGTGCCTGCAGTTGTGCCTGCCCGGTGTCCCGGACATCTACCAGGGCACCGAGTTCTGGGATCTGAGCCTGGTCGATCCGGACAATCGGCGCGCAGTCGATTTCGCGCAGCGCGCACATGCACTGGCCGATGATCGATCGTGGGCAGCGTTGCTGCACGACTGGCACAGCGGATCGCCGAAGCAGCGGCTGCTGGCCGCGCTGCTGCGATTGCGCAGCGACAATGCCCCGCTGTTCATGCAGGGCACGCTGCACAGGCTGTCCGAAGCGAAGTGCACGCGCCTGGTCTTCGTACGTGAGTACAGGGGGCAGCAGTTGCTGGTGGCGGTCAGGCGGGCGGGGATGGATCAGCCGGCCGGCCCAGGCCTTGCCTGGCAGGACGCCGCGCAGCAGGGGGTGGCAGGGGTCCCGCAGCGACGCATGCGCAACGTGCTGGATGGCCGCACGCAGATGTTCAATGGTTCCGCCACCGACGCGTTGCTGTTTGCCAGCAGCCCGGTGGCGGTGTGGATCAGCCAGGAGAGTGGGGCAGATGGACAGCAGTGAGCGGCGACGCCGTATCGAATTGTTGGCGCACCAGATCTGGGAGGCCGAAGGGCGCCCGGATGACCAGCAGCAGCGGCATTGGCACATGGCCGAACGCCTTGTGGAAGCAGAAATAGCGGCCCTGCATGCGGCTGAGGACGAACACGATGGCAACGCGTAAATGGACCCAGACCTCGCGCGTGCGCGAAGGCCGCCCCTTCCCGCTGGGCGCGACCTGGGACGGCCTGGGAGTGAACTTCTCGCTGTACTCGCGGCATGCCACGAAGGTGGAACTGTGCCTGTTCGATGCGCGCAACCGGGAAGTCGAACGGATCGTGCTGCCCGAGTACACCAACGAGGTGTGGCATGGCTATCTGCCGGATGTGCGGCCGGGCCAGCGCTATGGCTACCGCGTGCATGGACCGTACGCACCGTCGGACGGGCATCGCTTCAACCCCAACAAGCTGCTGCTGGACCCGTATGCAAAGCAGATCGTGGGTGAAATCAAGTGGGCGCCGCACCTGTTCGGCTATACCCTGGGCCACCGAGATGCGGACCTGAGTTTCGACCGTCGCGACAGCGCGCCGTACATGCCGCGCTGTGCGGTGATCGATCCGGCCTTCAGCTGGGGCGGCGAGCGCGCGCCGGCGACGGCCTGGGACCGATCAGTGATCTACGAGGCACACGTGCGTGGCCTGACCATGCAGCACCCCGGCGTACCGCCGGCCGAGCGCGGCACGTTCTCGGCGCTACGCCACGACGCGGTGGTGGACCACCTGGCGTACCTGGGGGTGACCGCGATCGAGCTGCTGCCTGTGCACGCCTACGTGGACGACCAGCAGCTGCTGGAACGGGGGCTGCGGAATTACTGGGGCTACAACACCATCGGCTTCTTCGCGCCGCAACCGCGCTACCTGTCGCTGGAAACCGTTGCCGAGTTCAAGCAGATGGTGGCGCGGCTGCACAGCGCGGGCATCGAGGTGATTCTGGATGTGGTCTACAACCACACCGCCGAAGGCAACGAACTCGGGCCCACGCTGTCGTTCAAGGGCATCGACAACGCAAGTTACTACCGCCTTGCCGAGGACCGTCGCTACTACATCAACGATACCGGCACCGGCAACACCTTCGACCTGACCAATGCCGGTGCCTTGCGCATGGTCATGGATTCGCTGCGCTATTGGGTGACCGAGATGCGCGTGGATGGCTTCCGTTTCGACCTGGCCACCATCCTCGGCCGCGAACGCCATGGGTTTGATCCCTCGGGCAGCTTCCTCGATGCCGTGCGCCAGGACCCGGTGCTGAGCCAGGTGAAACTGATTGCCGAACCGTGGGATATCGGCCCGGGCGGCTACCAGCTGGGTCAGTTCCCGCCGGGCTGGGCCGAATGGAACGACCGTTTCCGTGACACCACCCGTGCGCTGTGGCGCGGTGATGCCGGGCAGCTGCCGGAGTTTGCGGCGCGCTTTACCGGATCGGCCGATCTGTTTGACCATCACGGCCGCCGGCCGTCGGCCAGCATCAACCTGGTCACCGCCCACGACGGCTACACGCTGAATGATCTGGTGAGCTACAACGACCGCCACAACGAGGCCAACGGCGAGGACAACCGCGACGGTCATTCGCACAACCTGTCGTGGAACCACGGCGTGGAAGGCGATACAGACGACGAAGGCATCCTGACCCTGCGTGGGCGGCAGATGCGTAACCTGCTGGCCACGCTGCTGCTGGCGCAGGGCACGCCGATGCTGCTGGCCGGCGATGAGTTCGGCCATTCGCAGCGCGGCAACAACAATGCCTACTGCCAGGACAATCCACTGAGCTGGATCGACTGGGAACGCGCGGCGCAACCCGGCCCGCAGGCGCAGGCAGCGTTCGTGCGGCGCGTCCTCGCGTTGCGGCGGCGCTACGGCCTGCTGCGGCGCAATCGCTTCCTGACCGGTGACTACGACGCATCCCTGGGCATGCGTGACATCGAGTGGCGGCGGCCGGATGGCGAGCCGATGGGCGAAAGTGATTGGCACGATGCGGAACAGCGCGCCCTGCTGATCGTGCTTGATGGCCGCAGCCCTGACAGTGGCCTGCGGGAACCGGGCCGCCACGTCAGCCTCGCCCTTCTGCTGAACCCGAGTGACCAACCGCAGCGGTTCCGCCCGTCCGACCAGGTGCTTTCGTTCCGCCGGGTGGTGCTGCAGACCGATGAGGCGCCACTGGACATGGACGAAGCGGGGCAGTGGACGCTGCCGGCACGCAGTCTGTGCCTGCTGGCATCGAGCAGCGCCGCGTGATGGCGCGACCGTTGAGGGCCGGTAGCGCCGGGCCGTGCCCGGCGGAGGGTTCACCGCTGCAAGGGGAACCCGATCGTCTGGTGGCAATGCTGCGCAAGGTCGCGGCCTGCACCCTTGATGTACAGAATCCCTGCGTCGCCGAAGAACTGCGATAGCGACGCTCCGGCTTCGTTGCCGGCATGCCCGGAGCGTCGGGCTGCCTCTGGCAGGAACGCATCCGCGCGCGGATCGTGTCCGCCTGGCAGATCGGCACGTGCAAGAGCGCCTTCGATCAAGAGCTGGGCACAGGCGCCGGCCAGATAGGCATCGGGTTCGCGTTGCCTGCCGCGTCGTGCCTGGCCTGCCAGGGCGGTGGCGATATGCTGGAACTCGTGCGCGGTGGTGGCGATCACGCGCCGGCGCAGCGCATCGGTGTCCGGGCCGTGCGGGAACCAGAAACTGACGGTCTGTCCCGGCGGCTTCGCGTGTGGCAACTGCCGCCAGATGCCACCTCCGTCGCTCACTATCGTGAGGCGATAACGCACCGGGGTCCATTCAAGCCCAACGGCCTGCAGCGGTAGCCCGGCAGAGCGTGCGGCCGCCTCGCAGAGCTGTGCGGCCTGCTCGGCTGAAAGCGTGCCATCTGCCCAGAGAATCTGGGTTGCAACGGCGGACCACCCGCACTCGGTGGATCGATTGGGATGCTCCCGGCTTTCCGGTCCGGGAAGCACAGACACTGTGCTGACTGTCAGACGGGAGGCAGGGCCTCGCAGCACGGTGGCATATCCTCCCTTGGCGCCTACCAGGTCACGGGGAGGAAGCTCGATGGAATGGCATGCACTTGTGGCCAGAAGGACGGCCGCCAGTCCCGCGTGGCACCCGGACTTGAACGTCTTGAACTGAGGCCGTTTTGTTTGCTCCGCCATAATGATCGCCCATCGCTACGCGCCATGCTGCGCTTCGGTTGACCGACAGGTTCAACCTGCGGATCGCGATCGGGCAATCAGAATGGTTTCAAACGCCTCCACAGGCGGTCAGATCGAGAGGGGGCGTGTGACGCCGGGCATGGCCCGGCACTACCGTTGTGGGCAGGTAGGGCCGGGCCGTGCCCGGCGGACGGTTCACCCGAGCACGTAGCGCAGCACGCCCGCTGCAACCACGCCGATCAGCACCGTGGGCAGCATCGACCAGCGCGTTGCCGCCAACAGGGTGATGGCCAGCGCGGCCAGGTCGGCCGGATTGTTGGCCACGAAGTCCGGTGCGATCACCGAGATCAGCACGCAGCCCGGCGCCGCTTCCATCACCGTAACCGCGCGCTTGCCCAGGGTGCGGTTGCGCAGTGCCAGGAAGCCGACGACGCGGGTCAGGTAGGTTACTGCGGCCATCAGCACGATGGTCAGCAGCGAGGTCCAGTGCAGCAGGCCGTCGAAGATCATGCTTCGTCTCCTGCCAGCCACCACGCGGCGGCCAGGCCGGCCAGCGCGCCGCTGGCCACGTACCAGGCACCTGGCACCAGCAGGTAGGTGGCCGCCGCCACGACCAGGCTGACCAGCCACGGGCGCGCCGCGCGCAGGCCCTGCCACATGCCGCGCAGCAGCACCAGGAACACCGCCGGGAAGGCCATGTCGAAACCGTAGGCGTGGATGTCGCCCAGCAGCGGCCCCACCAGTGCGCCGATGCAGGTGCACACCACCCACACCGTATACAGGCCGGCAGAAACACCCAGGTAGTAGGCCAGGCTGAACCCCAGGGCGCGCCGGCGCGCGTCGGCCACGCCCAGTGCCCAGCTTTCATCGCACATGAAGAACAGGGCCGGCAGCACGCGGCGGCGCGGCAGGCGCTGCAGCAGGGGTGCCAGGCTGGCCCCCATCAGCAGGTGGCGGCTGTTGACCAGCGCGGTGATGGCCACGATCAGCGCGATATGCGGCGGCGAGGTCCACAGCTCGACGGCAGCAAATTCCGAGCCGCCGGCGAAGTTCAGGCCGGTCATCAAGGGCACTTCCAGCGCGCTCAGGCCCTTCTGTGCGGCTTGTGCGCCCAGCACCAGGGCAAAGGGCAGGAAGCCGATCATCACGGGAACGGCGGCGCGCAGCCCGCGCAGGAATTCGCTGCGGGTGCTGGTCTGGCAGGCGGGGTCGGGCAGGGGCAGGGTGGTGCGGGCGTCCATGGAGCATGCTTGCGTGGGGGTGGCCCATGCTAGCGGGCGCGGCGCAGAATCGGGTTGCGTTGATGCGGCAGATGCGCGGAATTTCCGCATATGATGCGTCAAGACCGCGAAATGATGGAATCCGATGCTTGACGCCCTGGACAACCTGGATAAGCGCATCCTGCAGGCCCTGCAGCACGATGGCCGCCTGCAGAACCTGGAACTGGCGCGGCAGGTGGGCCTTTCGCCCTCGGCCTGCCTGCGGCGGGTGCGCCTGCTGGAAGAGGGCGGCTACATCGACCGCTACGTGGCCCTGTTGAACCCGGCCAAGGTCGGACGCGGGTTCACGGTGTTCGTGCGGGTGTGGCTGCGTGGGCAGGATGAGGACACCACCAACCACTTCATCAACAGCGTCAAATCCTTCCCGGAAGTGCTGGAGTGCCACCTGATGGCCGGCGACTGCGATTTCCTGCTGCGGGTGGCAGTGGCCGATCTGGATGCCTACCGGCAGTTCCAGATCCAGCACTTGAACCGCATTGCCGGGGTGCAGAACACCAAGACCGAAATTCCCATGCAGCGGGTGAAGCAGACCACCGAACTGCCGCTCTAGTGCGGCATCACCACATGCCCAGCAGCTTCCACCACGCGCTGCCGACCAGGGCGAACACCAGCAGTTCCAGCACGCACATCACAAAGCCCACCCGCCACCACGTGCCCAGGGTGACGTAGCCACTGCCGAAGATGATCGGCGAGGTGCCGGTGGCGTAGTGGGTCAGGGTCATCATGATGGCCGAACCGGCAGTCATCATCAGCAGGAACGGCACCATGTACTCGCCGGGAATGAGCTGCACGCCCACGCCCAGGAAGGCCAGCAGCATGGCGCTGATATGGGCGGTGGTGCTGGCAAACAGGTAGTGCGAGAACACGAAGGCCAGCACCAGCACCGCGGCGATGGCCTGCCAGCCCATGCCGCTGCTGGCGATGGCGCCCTTCATGCCCTGCGAGAACCAGTCGATCACGCCCAGCTTGTTCAACTGCTCGGCCAGCATCACCAGCGCGCCGAACCAGATCAGGGTGTCCCAGGCGCTCTTTTCGGAAAGCACATCGTCCCAGTTGATGGTGCCGGTGATGATGAGCACGAACAGGCCGACGAAGGCGACCACGGTCGGGTCCAGGGTCCAGGCGGGGCCGAAGATCATCGCCGGCACGTTGGCCCACAGCAGCAACAGCAGGCCGAAGGTGCCCAGCATCACCTTCTCTTTGGCGGCCAGCGGGCCCATCGCGGCCAGTTCGCTGCGCGCAAAGGTGACCGCGTCGGGGGTGTGCTTCAACTGCGGCGGGCTGAGCAGATACACCACCAGCGGCATCAGCAGCAGGCACAGCAGGCCGGGCAGCAGCATGCACAGCGCCCAGGTGGTCCAGCTGAGCTGCAGTTGCTGGCCGCTGGCCTTGGCCACGAAATCCACCACCAGCGGGTTGGGCGCGGTGGCGGTCAGGAACATGGCCGAGGTGATCGGGTTGGCGTGGTAATTCACCAGTGCCAGGTAGGTGCCGACCTTGCCCTGGGTGCCCTTGGCCGGATCGGAATCGAAGGCGGTGGCGATCGAGCGCATGACCGGATGCACGATGCCGCCACCACGCGCGGTATTGCTGGGGGTGAACGGTGCCAGCAGCAATTCGCACACCGCCAGGCCATAGCCGATGCCCACCGTGCGCTTGCCCAGCAGCGCAATGAACATCAGGCCGATGCGGTTGCCCAGCCCTGTTTTCTTCAGGCCGCGGGAAATGAGGATGGCCACCACGATCAACCAGATCAGGGGGCTGGCGAAGCTGCTCAGCGCATCGGTGATGGCGCCCTTGGAGCTGTTGGAGGTGACCTGCGAAAGCGAAACGATGACGATGGCCATCATCGCCATCACCCCGATCGGCATCACCTTCAGGATGATCGCCACGATGGTGGTCAGGAAGATCGCCACCAGCCGCCAGCCATCGGCGGTCAGGCCCTGCGGGCAGGGCAGCAGCAACAGGGTGACCAGCACCGCCGTGGTGATGAGGGCGGGCACCAGGCGGAACGGAACGGCCTGGTTGAAGTACTGCAGTGCGGCCTTGATGCGCTCGAGCATCGTTGCTTCCTTACCGGATGAGGGGAGGGCACGGCACCTGCCGCGCCATGATGGCACGGGCGATCAGCGCGGGCGTGACAGGCGCGCGGCCTGGGCCAGCTGCGCGGCCAGCTCGGCATGCAGCTGCGCGTAGTCAACATCGGTGAACGCGGCGGCCATGGGCGAGTGCGCGGCGGCACGGGCCTCTTCGGCCAGGGCCTCGTCCAGTGAATCGCTGCGCGCGGCCAGGTCGGCCAGCACGATCACCCGATCCGGCTGCACTTCCACGTAGCCGCCGCTCACGTGGATTTCCACCATGGCGGTGTTGTCGGCGGGAAACAGCCGCACCAGACCTGCGGACAGCGGTGCCATCAATGGCGTGTGGCCGGGCAGGAAGCCGAGGCGGCCGGCAGCGCCGGGCACGCTGGCTTCGCGCACATCGCCGTCCCAGTGCAGGCCATCCAGGCTGATGACCTGGAGGGCGAAGCTGGAACCGGGGGTTGCAACCGCCACGGGGGCGGCGGGAGGCAGAGAAGACATAAGGCCGTGGTGCGGTGTGGGGACTTCAGGGTGGCAGCAACGGCGCGTGCGGGCCGTGATCTGGGTCAAATGCGGGGTGGATCGTGTGCGATCATCGGCGCATGGATCGCATTGCCAAGGGAGCTGCAATGAAAGAACGCAGGCAGGGGCCATTGCAGGCCGCGTGCACCGTGCTGTGGATGCTGCTGGCGGCCACGGCGGTGGCACAGACCACACCGGCAGAAGGGGCGGCCGCGCCGGCCGAGGGCATCAGCTATGACAAGGCGCGGCGCACCGCCGAGGCCTCGCTGCGGCTGCACCCGGCCACCGACAGCACCTACGATTACCGACCGCTGTGGGCCGGCAATGCCGATCTGGATGGCGATGGCCGACCGGAGATCATCTATGTGTACACGGCCGCGCAGACCGGCGCGGCGCAGCAGTTGAACGAATTGGTGGTGATGACCGCGCTGGCCGACAACGACCCGCGCGCGCAGGCGCCGGCGCCGGGCAAGAGCGTGTACGACGATGAGACCTATGCGCTGATCCGTGCATCGGGGTACGCCGACGCTGCCAGCGTCCACGTGCCCGGCGAAGTGGAAAGCGTGACGTTCGACGCCGGCCGGATCGTGGTGGCGTTCAGCAGCGCACGGCCCACGCGCCTGTGTGGCGCCGGGAAGGGCCGCACGGCGTGCCCGCCCGATGGGCGGCACACCTGGACGTATGCCTGGACCGCAGGGAAGCTGGCCCGCACCGATTGACGGGATGGGCGAGGTCAACCCGCTTTTGTAGAGTCGAGCTTGCTCGACTGGCGGTGCACGTGCAGTCGAGCAAGCTCGACTCTACCTCGACCTCCCTGGTAGTCGCCAACCTTGGTTGGCGCGCGGTTACCAAAATACCAACCAAGGTTGGCACCTACCAAAGTGCCAACCAAGGTTGGCACCTACCAGAGCGGGGCGGTCAGGCCGGGCGCGCTTGTTCCGGCTCGGCCGGTTCCGGCAGCGGCGGCAGGGTCGGGTCAACCGTTACCGGGATGTCGCTCTTCAGCAACGCAGCAGCTTCGCGGTCGCTGCCTACCGCCGGCGGCGAACCGCGCAGCGGCAGGCCGGCGGTCTCCTTCACGAACAGCATGGTGATCAGGCCGATTACCGCTGCGCCCATCAGGTAGTACGCCGGCACCAGCGGGTCGCCGGTGCGTTCCACCAGCCAGGCGGTGACCAGCGGCGTGGTGCCACCGAACAGCGACACCGACACGTTGAACGCGATCGACAGCGCGCTGTAGCGCACCGGGGTATAGAACAGCGCCGGCAGGGTGGACGGCATCGAACTGGTGAAGCACACCAGCGCCAGGCCCAGCAGCATCAGCCCCAGGAAGATGAGCCAGTCATTGCCGCTGCCGACCAGCAGCAGGCACGGCACGGCCAGCACCAGCAGCGCGATGCACGCGCCGATGATCATCGGCCGGCGGCCCAGTTTGTCACTGAACAACCCGCCGACCACGTTCAACGGCATCATCACCAGCATCACGATGATGATCAGCAGCAGACCCTTGCTCTCGGCATACCCCATGGTCACGCTCAGGTAGCTGGGCATGTAGGTCAGCAGCATGTAGTCGGTCACGTTGAAGACCAGCACCAGGCCCATGCACACCAGCAACTGGCGGCCATGTACCTGGAACAGCGCGCCCAGGCCCGGGCGCTCATGCTCGCGCTTGTCAGCTTCTTCGGCGAAGGCGCGGAAGGCCGGGGTTTCCTCCAGCTTCATGCGCATGTACAGACCCAGCAGGCCCAGCGGGCCGGCAATCAGGAACGGAATGCGCCAGCCCCAGTCCAGCATGTCTTCGCTGCTCAGCAGCATGTGCAGCGCGGTGACAGTTCCGGCACCGGCGATGTAGCCGCCCAGGGTGCCGAACTCCAGCCAGCTGCCCATCAGGCCGCGGTTGCGGTCGGTGGAATATTCGGCAATGAAGGTGGCCGCGCCGCCGTACTCACCACCGGTGGAGAAGCCCTGCACGACGCGCGCCAGCAGCAACAGCACCGGTGCCCAGATGCCAATGCGCTCGTAGGACGGAATCAGGCCGATGGCGAAGGTGCCCAGCGCCATTAGGATCATGGTGAAGGCCAGTACCTTCTGCCGCCCGTAGCGATCGCCCAGCGGGCCGAACACCAGGCCGCCCAGCGGGCGCACCAGGAAGGCCACGGTGAAGGTGGCAAAGGCCGCAATGACCTGCGCGGTGGGGTTGCTGGAGGGAAAGAAGACCTGGCCGATGGTGACGGCCAGATAGCCGTAGACACCGAAATCGAACCATTCCATCGCGTTGCCCAGTGCAGCGGCGCCCACGGCGCGCTTGAGCATGGGCTTGTCGACAACCGTGATCTCGTCAACGTTCAGATGGCGGCGGCGTTTGAACCAGCCGAAATGGGCATGGGCATCGGAGTTGTCCTGCATGGGGACTCCTTGTTGGGTGAATGCAGTGCGGAATAGACGGTGTGGTGTGTCCCGAAAAACGGAAACGGCGATGCGGGCGCAACTGGCGCAGGGGCATCGGGGCGGGAGGCCAAACGGCCAAGAAAGCGCGCAAGGGTAGAGTCGAGCTTGCTCGACTAAGGCGCGAACCACAGAGAAGCGGCGCGACTAAAAACCGCGCAAACGAAGGATCAGGCCTGCACCATCATCCGCCGGGATCCAGCGCCAGGCGGTGGAATTTCGGGGCGGATGCGGTTGCGGCAAGCGAGGCGCCGGTCGGCAGTGCTTTCCACGTAACGGGCGTAGCCGCGACGCAGTGGGTCGTGTCGATCATCCGTTCATGATAACGGTTACAACGTGAGCGTGCCGACAATACGGCCGAACCACACGCTGTGTTCCATCGCGCCTGTTCATGCTGACAACGACTGAACGCTCTGTGGCCGTGCCGCTCACATGCGTTTTTCTACGGTGGAGCTGCAACGTAACCAGAAGGAACATCGCATGACCCGACGCATTCCCGAAGGCACCCTGGTGGTGGTGACCGATGGTGGTTCCGCACGTGTGTTCACCAACGTGGGCACCGAGCACCAGATCACCCTGAAGCAGGAGGGTGAGCTGCGCCTGGCCGATATCAGCGAACAGGGTGTGTCCGGGCAGGGGCCGTCTGGTGCCGTGCCGAAGGACATGTCGATCTCGCAGTTGAACGAAGCGACCTTCGCCAAGCAGGTGGCCGAACAGTTGAACGATGATGCGCTGAACAACCGGTTCTCGCATCTGATCCTGGTGGCCGACCCGATCACGCTGGGGCGAATCCGCCCGCTGCTGCACAAGGAAACGCAGGCGCGATTGCTGGATGACATCGCCAAGAACTTCACCAACGCGCCGCTGGAAGACATCCAGCGCGCCATCGCGGCCTGAGCCATGCCGTTCATGCGCAACCATCTTGCTGCCGAACCTGCGCCTGCCGATGTGCAGGCGCAGGCGGGCTGGCTGTTGTTGGAATTCGGGGCGCCGTGGTGTGGCCATTGCCAGGCCGCGCAAGCGGCGTTGCAGGCGTTCGTGGATGCGCACGACCTGGCGCACTGGAAGATCGAGGATGGCAAGGGGCGGCCGTTGGGGCGCGCTTTTGCGGTGAAGCTGTGGCCGACGGTGGTGCTGCTGCGCGATGGCCAGGAGGTGGCGCGGGTGGTACGGCCGGTGGAGAGTGCGGATCTGTCCACGCTGCAGGCAGCGCTGCCGACGTGACTTTTGTAGAGTCGAGCCATGCTCGACTGCCGTTGCTCTTGCCTTTGCGTAGAGTCGAGCTTGCTCGACTGCTTTTGCTTTTGTAGAGCCGATCCATGCTCGGCTGGAAGAGCAGTCGAGCAAGCTCGACTCTACAGGAGCAGTCGAGCAAGCTCGACTCTACAGGAGCAGTCGAGCAAGCTCGACTCTACGGGGCGGGGTGCACGTGTATGTCGAACTGCTCCGGCCAGTCGCGGTACAGGGCGACCTGGCCTTCGCGGCGCACGGCGGCCACGGCTTTCGCATCAATCTCCCCGATCAGCCAGCGGCTCTGTTCGGTGAACACCGCTTCGCTTTCGCACAGCACGCCGTTGGCCGGCATGCCCCGGTCCGCCGGTACGTACAGCGCGGCGCGGCCGAAGTTCACGTCTACCGAGGGGCTCCACGGCGCCAGGCCGGCAGTGGCCGACACCAGTACCGGCATCTGGTTTTCCAGCGCCCGCGCCTGCGAACCAATACGCACGCGGTGGTAACCGGCTTCGGTGTCGGTGCAGCTGGGGGCCAGCAGCAGGTCCACGCCGGCTTCGGCCAACCGCCGCGCCAGCATGGGGAATTCGGTGTCGTAGCAGATCAGGATGGCCAGCGTACCCAGCGGCGTTTCGAACACACGCAGGCCATCGCGGCCGCCGCTGATGTTCCATTCCTCACGCTCGAAGCGGGTCATGATCTGTTTGTCCTGGTGGCCCAGCAGGCCGTCCGGGCCGAACAGGAAGGCGCGGTTGCGGTAGCACCCGTCGTCGTCCAGCACTGGTGCCGAGCCTGGGCAGAACCAGATCTGGTGGCGGCGTGCAATCTGTTCGCACAGCGCCTGCCAGCGGGGCAGCAGCGCCTGCATGCCGGCGATCGATGCGGCCAGATCGCCGCGCTGCTCCGGTGGCAACTGGCCGGTCAGGGTCATGGCCGCGTACTCGGGCAGCAGCACCAGCTGCGCGCCGGCCGCAGCAGCTTCAGCCACATGTGCGTCCAGATGGGCGGCGTAGTCGTCCCATTGTTCAATCAGGTCAATGGCGTACTGGCTGGCGGCGAGGCGGATCATGCGTGCAGGTCCTTTAGCCAGAACGACATCGGTTTTGCGGTTGCGCGGTCGTCGCCGACGTCGCGCCAGCGGAAGGTGGTGTGCAGTTCCGGGTGGTGCACATAGCCGCGCTTGTGCCAGAAGGCGTCCAACGGAACGTAGTTACGCGGGCGAGCCGGGTGGTCCTGTGGGCGCTGCACGGCGCTGAAGCAGCAGATGTCGAAACCACCGGCCTGGCGCGCATGCGCTTCGCGTGCCTCGAAGAAGCGCACGCCCAGCCCCTGGCCACGGTAGGCCGGCAGCAGCACCGATTCGCCGAAGTAGAAGATGCGCTGCGGGTTCCATGGGCCGTTAAGGAACGGGGCCTGGAACTCGTCGGTTTCTTCGCACAGGGGCAGGGCGGTGGACGCGCCCACCACGGTGTCGCCGTCCTGGGCCAGCACGATGATGCTGCCGGGGGCGGCTGCGTAGGTGGCCACGTAGTCGCGCTCGTAACCCAGGTCGCCTTCGTACAGGTAGGGGAAGTCGCGGAAGACCCCGATGCGCAGGCGCGCCAGGTCGTCCAGATACGGGGCGGCGGCGGCCCCCTGCAGCGTGGTGATGCGCACGATCGCTCAAGCCCATGGATACTGGGGGTGAGTATAGGCTATGCTCCGCAGCCCGCCCACCCTCAGGACATTCCCCATGAGCGCCACCGACGTCATCCACGCTTACTACGCCGCCTTCAACAGCGGGGACATCGAGGCCTTCGTGGCCCAGGTGACCGACGATGTGGTGCACGACATCAACCAGGGTGGCCGTGAAGTGGGCAAGGACGCGTTCCGTGCGTTCTGCCAGAAGATGGCCCGTTCCTACCGTGAGCAGTTGACCGATATCGTGGTGTTCGGCAATGCCGACGGTACCCGCGGGGCGGCCGAGTTCACCGTGAATGGCCAGTACCTGGCGACCGACGAAGGCCTGCCCGAAGCCACCGGCCAGGCCTACGTGCTGCCGGCCGGCGCCTTCTTCGAGATTCGTGATGGCAAGGTGGCGCGCATCACCAACTACTACAACCTGCCGCACTGGATCGCGGCGGTGGGCGGCTGAAGGCGGGCCCGGTCGCCATGCGGTTCAATGCAGGGTGACCTTCAGGTACTGCTGGCGCAGCTCGTTCAGCAGCCGGCGGCCATGCTGGCTGAGCGCCATCATCGCCACGCTGATCTTCTGCACGTTGTAGCCCGGCCGCGTGTGCGCGGTGGGGTCGGCCGGTTCGTTGTCGCTGATCATCAAGGCCATGCCTTCGGCCGAACTGAGGGCGTGGTCGATACGGGACAGCAGGGACTCCACTTCCGGGGTCAGGACAGGCGGTTGCGGTGACATGTGATGGCTCCTGGCAGGACAGGCCACCAGAAAGGTGGCGGGCGATGCGGGGTTGGAACTTCGGCTTAGTAACGGGAAGAAGCCGAGGGCCATGCGGCCGCCGCGCACCGCCCGCCGTAGTCATGGCAGGCAGTTCCCGTTACTCATTTCGGGGTTCCACACCCGGCAGCGGCGTATCCGCTGCGGGGGCATCGTGCGCAGGTCTTGATCGAGATTTCCATGTCTTTTCCCGAAGCTGCCGTGCAATACCGTGGGTCGTCAAGTGCGGTTGAAGCGAGGCGTGCTGGAGGCGACATCAAGTGGCGAAACGGGCTCAATTACTGTGTCATGTCGCGTGTACGGAGCGGCGTCGACGCCACCGGCGGCATGCGCGGACCATGCCGGAAGCGACCGACTGAGTGGAGCGCGCTGGACTGCTCTGCCGCCCTTCGGGCACGGTGCGGCACGACGGAGGTTCAGCCGCAGCGCAACATGCCACGGGCGTGGGGCGGTGCTACTCTCTGACCACCACCTGAATCGATCCAAATGCCGATGCCCACGCTGGACCGTCGTCTCCTGATCGCTGTCGCCGCCACGGCGATGTTCGCTTCCGGCCTGGCCAGTGCGGCCCCGGCCCGAACCGCCGCCGACAAAGCCTATGCCTCGGTGGACCCGTTCATCGGCACCGGCGGGGAAGGCCACACCTACCCGGGCGCGACGCTGCCATTCGGCATGGTCCAGCTCAGCCCGGACACGCGCATCCAGCCGCGCGAGAAGGCCTATGGCTGGGCGGCGGGCTACCGCTATGACGACAGCAGCATCGTCGGCTTCTCGCACACCCATTTCTCCGGCACCGGCCATTCCGACCTTGGCGACATCCTGGTGATGCCGTTCACCGGCAACCCGGGCCTGGAGCGCGGCGATCCGGACAAGCCGCGCAGCGGCTATGCCTCGCGCTTCCGCCACGACGATGAGAAGGCCGAGCCGGGCTACTACGCGGTCACTCTGGACGATTACAAGGTGCGCGCCGAGCTGACCACCAGCGCGCGCGTGGGCGTGCACCGCTACGCCTTCCCCAAGGGCGCCGATGCCAAGGTGCTGCTGGATATGCGCACCAGCATGTACGACTACCCAGGCAAGGTGCTGTGGTCGCGGGTGCGCGTGCGTGCCGATGGCACCATCACCGGCTTCCGCGAAACCCGGGGCTGGGCGCCGGGCCGCCAGCTGTATTTCGCCATGCGCTTCTCGCGCCCGTTGGCCGCCCACGAGCTGCACAACACCGAACAGGACATCGCCTACAAGGGCTTCCCGCCGCCGGGCCACCAGGATCCGAAGCAGCGGGCGCAGATTGAAGGCCGGCAGCTGGTCGGCACCTTCGACTTCGGCAAGCTGGATGCACCGCTGGTGGTGAAGGTGGCGATTTCGCCGGTGAGCGAGGCCGGTGCGATGGCCAATCTGGATGCCGAAGTAGCCGACTTCGATTTCGACCGCGTGCGTGCGCAGGCCAAGCAGGAATGGACGCAAGCGCTGTCGGTGCTGGATATCGACGCGCCGGAGCATGCGCGCCGCAGCGCCTACACCGCGCTGTACCACACGCTGCTGGGGCCGACGCTGTTCATGGATGCCGATGGCCAATACCGCGGCCCGGATAACGCCGTACACAAGGCTGAGGGCTACACGAACTATTCCACGTTCTCGCTGTGGGACACCTACCGGGCGCTGCATCCGCTGCTGACCCTGGTGCAGCCGGAAAAGCGCAACAGCGATTTCATCAATTCCATGCTGGCCCACCACCAGCACAGTCCCTACGGCATGCTGCCGGTGTGGTCGTTCCACGGGCTGGAAGACTGGTGCATGATCGGCTACCACGCCGTGCCGGTGATCGCCGATGCCTACGTGAAGGGCATTCGTGGCTTCGATGCGGAAAAAGCGCTGAAGGCGATGGTGGAGACCGCCAACTACGGCCCCTATGACGGCATCGCGCAGTACCGCGAGCTGGGTTACGTGCCGATTGATGAGGAAGGCGAAGCGGCCAGCAAGACGCTGGAGTACGCGTTCGACGATTGGACCATCGCGCGCATGGCCCAGGCGATGGGCAAGACCGATGTGGCGGCGACCTTCGACAAGCGCGCCGGCAACTGGCGCAACGCCTTCGACAAGGACACCGGCTTCATGCGCGCACGCAAGCGCGATGGCAGCTTCCGCACCCCGTTCGACCCCAGTGCCAGCGGTTACGGCACCGACTACACCGAAGGCAATGCCTGGCAGTACTCGTGGTACGTGCCGCAGGACGTGGCCGGCCTGGCTGCCGCGCACGGTGGCAGCGACAAGCTGCTGGCGCGGTTGGATGAGGTGTTCAACGCCAAGGTCGATCCTTCCATCTTCGAGCACATGGAAGACATCACCGGGCTGATCGGCTGGTACGCGCATGGCAACGAGCCCAGCCACCACGTGGCCTACCTGTATTCGTATGCCGGGCAGCCGTGGCGCACGCAGGCGCGCTTGAAGCAGATCATGGACACCCAGTATGCCGACCGCCCCGATGGCCTGGCCGGCAATGATGACGTGGGCCAGATGTCGGCGTGGTACGTGTTCACCGCGCTGGGCTTCTACCCGGTGGCGCCGGGCTCGGGCGAGTACATCCTGGGCCGCCCGTTCCTGCCGAAGACTGCCATGCGCCTGCCTAACGGCAAGACCTTCACCATCGTGGCCGACGGGCTGGATGACAAGCACACCTATGTGGGCGGTGTGATGTTGAACGGCAAGCCGCTGCAGCGCACGTTCCTGCGCCACGACGAGATTCTGGCCGGAGGTGAGCTGCGCTTCACGATGCAGGCAGAGCCGAACAAGGACTGGCCGGGGCAGGGCGCGCAGGCGCCGTATTCGATGAGCCGGTAACGGCGGCGAAAGGGCGGAAACTGCTTTGGTAGGTGCCCGCCAGGAATCCGCTCTGGTAGGTGCCCACCTTGGTGGGCACGAGCAATCCGCCTTGATAGGTGCCCACCTTGGTGGGCACAAGCAATGCGCTCTGGTAGGTGCCCACCTTGGTGGGCACGAGCGTGCCAACCAAGGTTGGCACCTACCAGGCAGAAGCGTGCCGACCAAGGTCGGCACCTACCAGGCAGAAGCGTGCCGACCAAGGTCGGCACCTACCAGGCAGGGGCGTGCCGACCAAGGTCGGCACCTACCAGAGCACGAGCGTGCCGACCCATCCGTTGGTCGGGTTACTGCGCGGCCATTACGGTCTGCGGTTCCAGGAAGGCTTCCAGGCCCCACTGGCCGCTTTCGCGGCCAATGCCCGATTGCTTCATGCCGCCAAACGGGGCCAGCGATTCGTGCTGCAGGGTGTTCACCAGCACGAGGCCGGACTGGATCTGCCGGCCCACGGCGGTGGCGCGCTGTGTGTCGGCGCCGATCACCAGGGCGCTCAGGCCGTAGGCGCTGTCGTTGGCAATGGCCACGGCGTCGGCCTCGTCGCGATAGCCGATGATGCACAGCACCGGCCCGAAGATCTCCTCGCGGGCCACGGTCATGTCGTTCCGCACATCGGTGAACAGCGTGGGGCGTACGAACCAACCGCGTTGCAGGCCCTCGGGGCGACCCTCGCCACCGGCCAGCAGCCGCGCGCCTTCGTCCAAGCCGGTGCGGATGTAGCCCTGCACGCGCTCCCATTGCCGTTGGCTGACCATCGGCCCGACCTGGGTGGCGGGATCCTGTGGGTCACCGCTGCGCACGGCCTGCACCGCGCGCGCCAGGGCGTCCTCGAATTCGGCACGGCGCGCATCCGGCACCAGGATGCGGGTGCCGGCCACGCAGGCCTGGCCGCTGTTGATGAAGCCGGCCTGCACCGCCAGGGCAGCGGCGCTGTCCGCGTCGGCATCGTCGAGGATGATCGTGGGCGACTTGCCGCCTAGTTCCAGGGTAACCCGCTTGAAGCTGTCCGCGGCCGCACGCAGGATCGCGCGGCCGGTGCCGGTGGAGCCGGTGAAGGAGATCTTGGCCACCTGCGGCGAGGCACTGAGCGCGGCACCGACATCGTGCCCGGCGCCGTTGACGATGTTGGCCACGCCCGGCGGAAACTGCGCGGCGTGCAGCGCCTGCATCACCACCTGGGTCTGCAGGGCCGACAGCTCGCTGGGCTTGACCACGGCCGTGCAACCGGCGGCCAGCGCGGTGGCCAGCTTGGCGCAGATGAAGGCGGCGTTGCTGTTCCAAGGCGTGATGATGCCGGCCACGCCCACCGGCAGGTAATGCACCTGGGCCTGGCCGACGCTGCGCTGGAACGGGAAGTCGGCCAGGACCTTCATGGCGTCTTCGATCACCTGCACCGGGTGTTCCACCATCCAGCGCGAGCGCGCAGAAGGTGCGCCGTACTCGGCCAGCACGGCCGCATGCAGATCATCGCGGCGGGCGGCCATGGCATCGCGGAAGCGGCCCAGCAGGGCCAGCCGTTCTTCCACGCTGCGCGCGGCCTGGGCCGGCAGTGCGGCGTGGGCGGCGGAGATGGCGCGCTCGGCGTCCACCGCATCGCCCAGACGCACCTGGCCGATCACCGCCTCGGTGGCCGGGTTGTGCAGGTCGGCCAACTGCTGGCCGTGCGAGGCGACGAAGGCGCCGTTGATGTAGTGCTGCTCGATGCGTTGCATGGCGAGGGATCCGTCGGGAAGGTGCGGTCAGTCTGTGCCCGCTCGACCGTGCTGGGAATCCGGTTTATGGTGGATGGGGAGTCCCGATTTCCGGGACTATGTGAGTGCGATCGTGCATCGATCTGGATTGGTGGAACTGGACGCCGTGTTGGCGGTAGCCCGCCGTGGCAGCTTCCGCGCGGCGGCGCGCGAGCTGGGCATGTCCACCTCGGCGTTGAGCCATGCGGTGGCCGGCCTGGAAGCGCGGCTGCAGGCGCGTCTGTTCCATCGCACCACGCGCAGCGTGGCGCTGACCGAGGCCGGCGCGCGTTACGTGGCGCAGGTGGGGCCGGCGGTGGAGGCGATCCGCGGCGCAGGCGAAGCGCTGCACGAGGATGAGCGTGACCCCGGCGGCACCTTGCGCATCAACGTGCCGCCGGAAAGCACGCGCATGCTGTCTGGGCTGGTGGCCGAGTTCGTGCAGCGCTACCCGCGCGTGCGGCTGGAAATGGCTGCCGAGGCGCGGCTGGTGGATATCGTGGCCGATGGTTTCGATGCCGGCGTGCGCCTGCACGAGCAGGTACCGCAGGACATGGTGGCGGTGCCGCTGTACCGCCAGCAGCGCATGCGCGTGGTGGCCGCGCCAGGCTATCTGGCCGCGCACGGCACGCCAGACACGCCGGACGCGCTGGCCACGCACGCGGCGATCCGCATGCGCGTGTCGCACGGTGGGCTGTACCGCTGGGAGCTGGAGCACCGCGGCCAGGTGCTGCAGGTGGACCCGCCGGCGCGGCTGGTGGTGGCCGAACTGCAGGCGGCGCGCGCGGCCGCGCTGGCCGGCGTGGGCCTGGCATTCCTGTCCGAATGGCACATCCGTGACGACCTGGACAGCGGCGCGCTGGTGCCGGTGCTGGACGCGTGGTGCCCGCCGTTCCCGGGCCTGTACCTGTACTTCCCCGGGCACCGGCACGTGCCGCCGGCCCTGAAGGCGTTTACCGATCTGCAGCGCGAACGCGATGCTGCCGGGCTGGCGCCGGACGCGCTGCGCGCGGCTCCGTAGCCAGCCCCTGTTGTTGAAGCCGGATCAGCGCTTGCGCAGATTGCGTTCGGCGGCATCGGCATACGCGCTGCAGGTCAACGCCTTCGCGGCTGCTTCGTTGCCGGCGCGGTAGTTCCAGCCGCTGGCGCCGGGATGCGGGGTCAGCAGCAGATCGCAGGGCAGGCTGCGCACCGTGGCGAAGCTGCGCTGGAAATCCTGCGGCAGATACGGGTAGCGCGGGTTGTCTTTCACCGTGTAGCCCGGTGCGCTCAGGCTGTCCACATAGGCGATGCGCAGCGGTGCGCCGTTGCGGGTGTCGGTCCAGGTCCAGGCGGTGCTGCCGGGGGTGTGCCCGGGCACGAAGTGCGCCGTGAAGCGGATGCCGCCGAACTCGACGACTTCGCCATCCATCACGATGCGGTCGGCCTGCACCGGCGGGAAGGTGATGGCGTCGCCGAAGTGCAGGTCGTTGCTGCCGCCGCGTGCCAGCAGCACGGCGGTTTCGGCGTTGGCCAGCACCTGCGCGCCAGTGCGGCGCTTCAGTTCGGCCACAGGGCCGGCGTGGTCGGCATGGGCATGGCTGAGCAGGATCAGGCGCAGATCGTGCGGCGCCACGCCGCGCAGTTTCATGTTCGCCAGCAGATGATCGGCCATCTGCGGCATGCCGCCGTCGAGCAGCACCGCCCCTTCCGGCGTCTGCACCAGCAGCGCGGTGAGTTCGGCGGTGCCGATCTGCCAGGTGTGGTCGGCAATCTGCAGCGGCGCGATCGGCTGCAGCCAGTCGCTGTCGACGGTGTAGGCCTTCAGTTGCGGCAACGGCGCGGGTTCGGCGCTGGTGGCGGCGAAGGGCAGGGCGGTGAGCAGAGTCAGGGCGAGTGTGCGCATGGCGATGGGCGGTGTGATGGCAGTGGGGACGCTATCACGCGGGGCGCGCGGGCCGTTTCGCGTATTTTTCATGGCAGCCATAAGGGCAGTACGCGGGGGGGGGGGGGATTGAACATTTCTGATCGCCCATGACCGGTAGAGTCGAGCTTGCTCGACTGCTCCGTGCAACACGACCCCGCGCGGCAATGCGGCGTTACGCGAACGGCAGTCGAGCAAGCTCGACTCTACGGCCGTGCGCGGGTGTGGGCGGTTGGGCGAACGCGACGCGACGCGCGGCGGTTTGCGATATGCGCGATGGCCAGCAGCACGCCACCGCATGCGGTCAGCAGGCCATGCCACAGCAGCGATTCCTTCAGCGGCAGGTACAGCGCCGAAGGCATCAGCAACAACGCGCCTGCCAACGCCAGGCCCAGCGGCAGGGACCGATGATGCCGGCGCCGCCCCAACGTGGTGCTGACTACTGCCAATACAGAGGCGAGCAGCGCGAACACCCATTCCCAGCGCGACATGACCAGCAGGGCGGTCATCAGGCCGTGCGCCGGGTGCTGGAACGAACGCAACGCCATCAGCGCCGCCGGCACGAAGGCCAGCAGCAGCGGCAGGGTGATGCAATGTGCGGCGCAGGCCATGGCCAGCCAGGCGGCACCGAAATCGAGGCGGGCATGCCAGCGTGCCGATGCTGGCGGTTGGGTGGCGTGGCTTGCGGGAAGCGTGGTGATGTGGTCCATAATGTTACATAGTAACAAATAGGATCTGCCATGAAGTACACCTTTGCATTCCTGCTGCTGAGCGCTCTGCCAGCGGCGCACGCACATGACCACCGGCAGCTGGGCGCACACGTACACGGCGAGGCCAACGTTGATCTGGCCGTGGACAACGGCGCCCTGGAACTGGCCCTGGCCGCGCCGGGCATGGGCGTGCTGGATTACGAACGCCCGCCGGCGAACGAAGCCGAGCGCGCGGCGCTGCAGCGCGCCCTGACGGTGCTGCGTGAGGGACGTTGGTTGACCCTGCCCAGCGCCGCGCAGTGCACGCGCATCCGCGCCGATGCCCAGGCCGAGGGCTTCCAGCCACAGCGCAGCAACACCGGCAGCAACACGCACGCCCATGCGGGCTTTACTGCATCGCTGGCGTACCGCTGCGCCAACCCTGCGGCGCTGCGGGTGGTGCTGGTCACGCTGCCCACCGTGTTCCCGGGTCTGCGCGAGGTCATCGTCAACACGGCCACGGCCGACGGGCAGGGGCGCAGTATCGTGACGCCGGACAATCTGCGGGTGGTGCTGGCGCCATGACCGGCACGCCCATCATCGCTCTGGACGCGGTGCGCTTCGGTTACGGCGCGCACGCTGTGCTGGATATACCCCAGCTGCACATTGCCGCCGGCAGCAGCGTGTTGCTGCGCGGGGCCAGCGGTTCGGGCAAGAGCACGCTGCTGGGCCTGTTGGCCGGGGTGCTACGGGTGCAGCAGGGCAGCGTGCAGGTGGCCGGCCATGCGCTGCACGCACTGGGTGGAGCGGCCCGCGATCGTTTCCGTGCCGACCAGTTGGGCGTGGTCTTCCAGCAGTTCAACCTGTTGCCGTTCCTGAGCGTGCATGACAACGTGGCGCTGGGCGTGCGCTTTTCGAAGGCACGCAGCGGCCGCGTGCAGGGCGGCCTGACCGCTGAGATCGCGCGGCTGTTGCAGGCGCTGCAGCTGGACCCGGCGGTGATGCAGCGGCGCGCCGGAACACTCAGCGTGGGCCAGCAGCAACGCGTGGCGGCGGCACGTGCGCTGATCGGTCGGCCCGCCGTGCTGCTGGCCGATGAGCCGACCTCGGCGCTGGACCGCGCGGCCGCGAATGCCTTCCTGCGGCTGATGACCGCGCAATGCCAGGCGGCCGGAACCACGGCGGTGGTGGTCAGCCACGATGACAGCCTGCCGGCGCTGTTCGACCAGGCGCTGGACCTGCAGGCGATCAACCACGCGGGGATGGCCCATGCTTGAACTGGCCTGGGCCAGCCTGCGCAGTCGTGTGCTGGGCGCGGGCCTGACGATGCTGGTCATTGCCCTGAGCGTGACCCTGCTGCTGGGCGTGGAGCGGGTACGCACGCAGGCCCATGAAGGTTTCGCCAGCACGGTGTCGGGCACCGACCTGATCGTGGGCGCACGCTCGGGGCCGGTGAACCTGCTGCTGTATTCGGTATTCCACATGGGCGACGCGACCAACAATGTGTCCTGGCAGTCCTACCAGGAACTGGCCGCGCTGCCGCAGGTGAAGTGGGCGGTGCCGCTGTCGCTGGGCGATTCGTGGCGTGGCTACCGGGTGATCGGCACCACGGCCGGCTACTTCGACCACTACCGCTACGGTGCCGGCCATGCCCTGCAGCTTGCCGATGGGCGGGTCTTCGATGATCTGTACGACGCCGTGCTGGGCGCCGATGTGGCGCGCGCACAGCGGGTGGGGGTGGACGATACGCTGGTGCTGGCCCACGGTACCGCTGCGGTGACCCTGGCCACGCATGCGGACAAGCCGTTCCGGGTCAGCGGTGTGCTGCAGCGTACCGGCACGCCGGTGGATTCGTCGGTGCTGGTGTCACTGCCGGCGATCGAAGCGATCCATCTGGACTGGCGCTCGGGCGTGCCGATGCGCAGCCAGCAGATCAGTGCCGAGGCGGCGCGCCACAGTGATCTGACCCCGACCAGCATCACCGCGTTCATGCTGGGCCTGCACTCGCGGGTGGCGACATTTGCGGTGCAGCGGCGCATCAACGATTACCCCGATGAGGCATTGATGGCGATTCTTCCGGGTGTGACGCTGCAGCAGCTGTGGCAGAGCCTGGGCGGTGCCGAACAGGCGCTGCGGCTGATCAGCGCGATGGTGGTGCTGCTGGGGCTGGTGTCGTTGGTGGCGATGCTGGTCAGCACGCTGCAGGAGCGCCGTTGCGAGATGGCGGTGCTGCGCGCCTGCGGTGCGCGCCCGGCTGCAGTGGCCGGACTGCTGGTGCTGGAAGCGGTGGCCAGCAGCACGGTGGCCGTCGTGCTGGCGCTGGGCGTCTTGGCGGCCGTCAGCCTGGCTGGACGCGAGTGGGCGCTGGCCCACTACGGGCTTTCGATCACGCATGTGTGGCCGGATCTGCGCGAACTGGCCTGGGTGGCGGCGGTGGTGGTGCTGAGTGCAGTGGCCGGGCTGGTACCGGCGCTGCTGGCCTACCGGCGCACGCTGGCCGATGGCCTGGCGCCGGCGGTATGAACATGCGCACCGTATTCCTGCTGCCGTTGATGCTGCTGGCGGCCTGCCAGCGTCCGGTGGATACCGGCGTGACCGCGGTACCGCAGGATGCGCCTGCCGCTGTGGTGGCGGCCGAACAGGAGCTGGATTGGCTGCAGATGCTGCCGCCCGATGAACTGGCGGCGCTGGAGCGCGGCGACGGGCCGGAGGTGCAGCACAGCGGTAACCGGCGCATGGCGCAGTTCGGTACGTTCCGCACGGTGGACGCAGTGCTGCAGCGACCGGTGCGGTTGCCGGGCTACGTGGTGCCGCTGGGCACCGCGGCCGACGGGCGCTTGAGTGAGTTCCTGTTCGTGCCGTATTACGGCGCGTGCATCCACGTGCCACCACCGCCGCCGAACCAGATCGTGCATGTGCGGCTGCCCGAACCTATCGCGATGCCGGACATGTATGCGCCGTATTTTCTTGCCGGGCATCTGCAGGCCGAGCGGGTGGACGACGATCTGGGTGGGTCGGCGTACAGCATGCGCGAACCGACGTTGAGGCCTTATGAACCCTAGGTGCTTGCTGATCGCGGTGCTGGGTCTGCTGGGAGCCTGCGGGCGCGAACCAGCGGGGGCGCCCACTGCTGCCGCAGCGCCGAGCGGTCCGCCCGAGGCTGCGGTGATCGCGCAATGGGACAGTTTGATGCCGGACCAGGATGTGTTCCAGCGACCCCCGCCGCAGATCGGTGTTGCCCGCGGCAATGGGATGCAGGGCATTGGCGGGCTGATCGATGACAGCGGTGCCGGCAGTGCGCCGGGAACGGTGATCGACCACTCCAGCCCGGTGCGCGCCAAGCAGTTTGGTTCGTCGGCGGTGGTGGAGGCGGTGGACGGTCGCCCGGTGCGCCTGCAGGGCTATCTGGTGCCGCTGGGCGGCGACGATGCCGGGCGGGTGAGCGAGGGATTGTTCGTGCCGTTCTACGGCGCGTGCATCCATGTTCCGCCGCCACCGCCGAACCAGATGATCCATGTGCGCCTGGCGCAGCCGATGGCGCCGGGCGCCTTGTGGGATGCGTATCGGCTGACCGGGACGCTGCGGGTGCAGCGGTTCGATGCGGATATCGCCAGCGCATCGTATGAGGTGGGGGATGCGGAGCTGGTGGTGGTTGAGGATGCAGCGCGGTGACCGTTTGGGTGTCGCGATGATGGGAAACGCGGTGCGGTGACCTTTCGGGCGTCGCGATGATGGGAAACCGGGTGAGGTGACCTTTTGGGCGTTGCGATGATGGGAAACGGGGTGCGATGCCCTTTCGGGCGCCGCGATGATGGGAAACGAGGGGTCGTAGAGTCGAGCTTGCTCGACTGCTTTTGGCAGAAGCAGTCGAGCAAGCTCGACTCTACGAAGGGCGCGGAGCAGTCGAGCAAGCTCGACTCTACGAAGGGCGCAGAGCAGTCGAGCAAGCTCGACTCTACGGGGCATGGCGCCTCCCCGGGGTGGGTTAGGTTCATATAACTATACCGGACGTCCTGTACAGTTATGGCCGTCAATTCTCCTTGCGGGCGTGTTCCATGGCGGTTTCCCAGTCTCTGGCCGGCGCTCCGGCCCTGTCCCGTGCCCGGCGCTGGGCGCTGCTGTTCACCGTGGCCGCGGGCCTGTTGCTGGTCACCTTGGACAACTCGGTGCTGTACACCGCGCTGCCCACGCTGAGCGAGGCGCTGGCGGCCACGCCGGCGCAGGCGCTGTGGATCATCAATGCCTATCCGCTGGTGATGGCGGGCCTGCTGCTGGGCGCCGGTACGCTGGGCGACCGCATCGGCCACCGCCGCATGTTCCTGATCGGGCTGGTGGTATTCGGGCTGGCCTCGATCGTGGCCGCCTATGCCGGCAGCGCCGCACAGTTGATCGGCGCGCGGGCGCTGCTGGCGGTGGGCGCGGCGGCGATGATGCCTGCCACACTGGCGCTGATCGGGCTCAGCTTCCACGACCCGCGAGAGCGCACGATGGCCATTGCGATCTGGGGCTCGGTGTCGCTGGTGGGTGCGGCGCTGGGGCCGATCATCGGTGGCTGGCTGCTGCAGCATTTCTGGTGGGGTTCGGTGTTCCTGGTGAATGTGCCGGTGGTCGTGGTCGCCTTCGTGGCCACGCTTGTGCTGGCGCCGGAAGGCCAGCGCGATCACTCCCGCCCGTGGGATCTGTGGTCGTCGCTGCTGGCGCTGGCCGCGCTGTCGGGCCTGGTGTTGGCGATCAAGTCGTGGATTGCCGCGCCGCCGGCCTATGCCGTGGGCGCTGCGGCGCTCCTGCTGGCCGCGGTAGCCGGTTACGCGTTCGTGCGCCGGCAGCGTCGTCTGCCATACCCGTTGCTGGATTTCAGCGTGTTCCAAAATCCGGCGTTCCTGGCCGGCACGTTGTCAGCGGTGTTCACGCTGTTCGCGTTGGCTGGCCTGCAGCTGGTCACCACCCAGCGCTTCCAGCTGGTGGCCGGCTTCAGCCCGTTGCATGCGGGGCTGCTGGTGTCGGTGGCCGCGCTCGGCAGCCTGCCCAGCGCGTTGCTGGGCGGCAGTCTGGTGCATCGGCTGGGCCTGCGGCCGCTGATCGCCGGTGGCCTGGGCATTGGTGCGGTGGGCGTGGCGGTGGTCGCGTTCGGGTTCCCGCTGGGGCTGGGCTGGGTGATTGCAGGTATGGCCATCACCGGTTTTGGCATGGGCGCGGCGATCTCGGTAGCGTCGGCGGCGATCCTCAAAAACGTACCTGCCCACCGTGCCGGCATGGCATCGTCGGTGGAAGAAGTGTCCTACGAATTCGGTGGCCTGCTGGCGGTGGCGCTGCTGGGCAGCCTGAGCGCGGCGCTGTACGGCGCGTTCCTGCCGGCGACGGGGCTGCCCGATGCCGCACGCGAGGGCTTCGTGCAGGCCGTGCATGTGGCCCGACAGAGCGGGCCGGAGCCCTGGTTCGCGCAGGCCACGGCGGCCTATGACCGCAGCTACCGTATCGTGCTGTGGGTGGTGGCCGTGGTGCTGGCGGTCGGCGCGATCGTCACCGGCCGACTGCTGCGTGGTCGCGCCGGCAGCCGCGAGGGCGCGGCCGATCGCGTAAAGTAGCGCGCATGAGAACCAGCAAGCGCCAACGCATCCTCGACGCCGCCGTGGCCGTCATCAATCGCGAGGGCGTGCGTGCGGTCACCTTCGAATCGGTGGCTGCCGAAGCGCAGTTGACCCGCGGCGGGCTGCTGTACCACTTCCCATCGCGCGAAGCGCTGCTGCGCGGGATCGACGAGCATCTGGTGCAGCAGTGGGAAGCGTCGATGGAAGTGCTGCTGGGCAAGCGCGCCGAAGAAGCCAGTGCGCTGGAGCGCTACCAGACCTTCGTGCGGGTTTCGGCGCAAAGTGCTACGCGGGCCGAGCTGTTGTTCATGCTGGAATCGATGGACCCGGAGGCCGGTGAACGCCCTTGGGCGCCGGTGATGGAGCGCTGGGCACCGGCGCCGCCGGTCAGCGTGGATGACGCGGCGGGAATGGATAGATTCGTAGCGCGGCTGGCGGCCGATGGGCTGTGGATCTATGAAGCCATGTATGAAGGCAAGCTGGAGCCGGCGCTGCGCGCGCAGGTGGCCGAGCGCATTGCTGGGTTGTTGGCGAAGCCGTAGCGTCGAGCTAGCTCGACGAATTTTCGCGTGGGGTAGTCGAGCAAGCTCGACTTTACCTCCCGAGCAGCCTGGGAAGGACTAGCTGCACGCTACAGCGTTGCTGGCATGCCAGTCACAAGCGCCACGCAAGCAGGTCGCTGGCGGACGGCTGCATTACGTCGCTACAAGTGCGCGGTCTACGGCAACGCGCCGCGATCGCTCCTGGTGTGGGCGGCGGGGCTGGTGGTGCTCGGCTTCGTTCTGCCATAGACGCCTCTGCTGGCCGCAGGGCCGCCAGTCCGGTGGTGGCGGATCGAACTCAGCCGTGTCCTATGGGGAGGGAGGCCAAAGCACCGATAACCTCGTGAACCCACCACCGGCCCTCCACGAGCGAGCCGCCCCGACGCGGTGCGTCGCTGGCGCCTGCTGCACCTTCCATGCACTGGTTTTCCTCCCTTCCAGCTCTGTTGCGCGGACGCGCCTCCTTCGACGATGAAGACTGCGATGTCAGTGCGCTGCGCCGGTACCAGCACCGCGTGCTGCTGTGGGGCGGGTGCCTGCTCAGCTTCGCCGTCGTTGCGGGTGTGGTCGCGCTGGTGCTGCTGCATGCCAGCGGCTTCCAGACACGTCGCCTGGAGGGGCTGCAGCGCACCCATGCCGCTGTCGAGGCGCATCTGGTGGCGGCGGACGCGGCCCACCGGCGCATGCTGAACATGGCCGAATATGCCTGGCGACATCGTCCGGACAGCGACGCCGCTACCCGACGGGCAGAGCGGCAGCGCTACCTGGCCGGCGGCCAGCGGATGATCGTCAGCGCCGGGCCTGAGAGCGCTCCGCAGATGGTGTTGGGGGTGGGCACCGAGACCTGGCCGCTTGCCCGTCTGGACCGCTATCTCACGTTGGCCCATTCGCTGTCGGTGATCCGCAGGCTGAGCACGCCGCAAGGGGAAGCGGATACCGCTGCCAGCGGTTTCTTCTTCGACCCGAGCCACCAGTTCCTGGTGCTTGGAGATGGCCTGACCGAACAGCGCCTGCTTGCGGCCACCGGCGCCGAGCATCGCGCTGGATTGTTCCAGCAGCTGCAATTGCTGTCCTCGTCCTCCGCAGATGCCGGGAACGCGTCGGGCGCCGCTGCGCGGGGCGGCGATGGTGCGATGCAGATCGCACTGGTGCGCGATCCCGTGTACGCCGCACCTTCGATCGCCGTGCGGCTTTCAGCGCACGACAAGACAGGTGCAATCGGTACCTTCGTGACCCTGGAGCCCACGGACCGGCTGGTAGGGGTGATGATGGCTGCTGATCGTGGCACGTCATTTGTGGTTGCCGCTGATGGCCGGGTGGTAGCGGGCACTGCGGACGCGGCGGAACTGCCACTGGCTAATGCGGTGCGTGGACTGCGCGCAGGCAGGCAGGGTGATGGGGCCGTGGTGGCGTTCCGGCGAGGGCTCCGCTTCTACCAGGCCCTGCGTGTCGCCGGCACCGACTGGCTGCTGGTGAACACCTATTGCGTGGGCGACATCGCTCATGATGGCCGGCGACTGTATGGTGTGGCTGCCGCGCTGGGAGGTGGGTTGCTGCTGGGCCTCTGGACGTTGCTTGCCTGGCTGCACTGGCGTGTATTCGGCCCGGCGCTGGCGCGTGCCGCGCGGGTCTACCAGGGGGAGCAGCTCAGCCGTTCCCTCATCCAGTTGTCGCCGGTGGGCCTGTGCCTGATCGACCGCGGCGAGGCTCGTCCTGTCCTGCAGAACGAGCTGATGCGCCACTATGCGGCCGCGGCTGAGCGCAGCGGCATGCCGCTGTACCTGCAACTGGTGCAGCTGGCATCCGAGCACGAATCGGGCGCCGGCACGTTCCAGGCGCCGGTGGAGTTCGAGCTGCCTGTTCCGGCAAACGATACATCACCCGGCCAGCAACTGCTGGTGGGTGCGGTGGGCGCCACCTACCAGGGGCGCAGCGTGCTGCTGTGCGCACTGCGCGATCTCAGTGCGCGAGTGGAGCTTGAGCAGCAGCAGGCGCAGGCACGCCAGGCGGCCGAAGCGGCAAGCCAGGCCAAGGGCATCTTCCTGGCGACGATGAGCCACGAAATCCGCACGCCACTGCACGGCATCCTTGGCCACCTGGAACTGCTGGGCCGCTCCTCGCTCGATGAGGATCAACAGGCCCGGCTGCGTCGCATCAACCAATCGGCCGACTCGCTGCTGCAGATCATCAACGACGTGCTGGATTACTCCCGTGCAGAGGCGGGCCAGCTGGAGCTGCACACCGAAACGTTTGAGCCGATCGTCCTGCTGGAACGGGTTGCCCTGCTGTTCGCGCCGCTGGCCGAAGCCAAGGGACTGGTGATGGACCTGTCAGTGGATGCGTCCGTGCCTGCCCAGGTGGAAGGCCCGCAGGCGCGCATCGAGCAGGTATTGCGCAACCTGGTCAGCAATGCAGTGAAGTTCACCCTGTCCGGCCGCATCGCGCTGCGTGCGCGGGTGGAACTTCAGGGCGAAACACTGTTGCTGCAGGTGGAGGTGGCTGACTCAGGTATCGGTTTGGACCCGTTGCAGCTGGAGCGATTGTTCCAGCCCTACGTGCAGGCCGATGCCAGCATCATCAGCCGCTTCGGTGGGTCCGGCCTGGGGCTGTCGCTGTGCCGCGAACTGTGCATGCGGCTAGGCGGGGAGATCCATGCGCGCAGCACGCCTGCGGTGGGCAGCGTGTTCACCTTCGCGGTACCGGTGGGGCGTGTGGCTGGCGCCGCGCCTCGGCCGCTTGCAGGACGCAGCGTGGTACTCGTCTCGGCGGCGGCCGGCTGGAGCGAGGAACTGAGCCGACGCCTGCAGGCATGGGGCGCCCATGTGCAGGTGTTCGATGATCCCGCGCTGCTGGCCCAGCACGATGTCGATGCGGCTACGCCGCTGGTGCTGTTCGAACGGGGGCCAGGTCGGGAACTGCCCGCCGCCGTCGAGGACGGGCGCTGCGTGGTCCGGGTGAGTGCCAATGGCCCCCTGCGAGCGCAGCGGCGGGGATCCATGTGGCGGGTATCCTGCTATTCCGGCGAGTCGCTGCTGCAGGCGCTGCAGGCACCGGCCCGACCAGGGCAGCGGCTGCTGGCGGTCGGGCAGGGCTTGGACTAGATTCATCGCGGGCGACACCGCACGACTTCATTCAAGGGGAATCTCCATGCTTCCGGCCGTGCCTGCAGCGAACAGCAACCAGATCGACGCACTGCGCAGGCTGCAGCGACGCCTGCTGTTCGGCGGGGGCGGCCTGATCAGCATCCTGATCCTGCTGACGGCCGTAGCCAGTCTCGTCGGTGGCATCGGCGCCTTCCATTCACGCGAGCGGCAGACCTTCCAGGAGGCGCAGTCGGCACTGGATTACTTCCTGTCCCAGCGCGACCGTGCCTATGCCAACAGCATCAATGCCAACGACGCCTTGTGGACGGACCAGCGCGACGAGCTGCGGCGACTGGGCGCGCCGTTGCTGCCCTCTTTCCACGCGCAGGGACAACAGCTGGTGGTACGCGCCGAAGGACGAGCGTCGGTGCCGTGGCTGGTACTTGGCAATACCGCACAGCCGATGCCGGCAGGCGAGCTCGAAGCCTACCTGGGCATGCTGCACGAGTATTCGGCCTACACGGCCGGGACCATCACTGCCCTGCAGACGCAGGGGCCGATCATCATGTATGCGTATGAGCCCAAGGGACGGCTGCTGGCCGTAGCCGGTGTGATCGACGAGGCCCAGCTGCTGCAGACCCTGCGTGTGCCGACCCGTGCCCAGGCGTTCGAGAAGCTGATGCAGATGGAAGCCGCGGTGGGTGATCGGACGCCCGCGCCGGGCCCGGTGGCGAGCGCCGCGCAGGGGCGCCGCCTGGTGTCATTTCTCGGTGACAATCCACTCAACGGTCAACCGGCACTGATCGGCGTGATGACGATGGCCCGCGCCGACGTGCCGTACTTCCGGCGCGTGGTGTTCGAATCCATCGACAACCTCAAGGAACGACTGGAGGCTACCGATCCCGGCAGTTACCTGGTGACCACCGGTGACGGGCGCGTGGTGCTGGCAGGCGGTCCGCTCGCGCAGTCACCCGCAACGTTGGCTGCGGCGCTGTCGGATGCGTCGTCTGCCGCTGGGCAGCGCCACTACCACGACGGATGGTTCCTGGTCAGCGGTTCACTGCGCGGGGTGGATTGGCGCCTTACGCATCTGTACGGCTGGGCGGACCTGTGGCGCGAGCAGCACGCGGCGATCCTGCTGCGGGTGTTCACCGCACTGCTGATCCTGGCGGCACTGTGGATGCTGCTGTGGCGGATGGACCGTCGCGTCTTCGCACCGGCGCTGGCCGATGCCTCGCGGGTATATGAGAGCGAGGCGCTGAGCCAGGCCATCATTGGTACCGCGCCGGTTGGCCTGGCGCTGCTGCGCCGCCGTGATGGTGCCGCACTGCTGCAGAACCAAGTGGCGCGCGAACTGGTCGGCGAATCCGGCCAGGAAGCAGCCGTGCCGGAGCTCTATGCCCAACTGATCGCGCACGCGCGCGGGCTGCTGCCGGCCAGTGGCGGTGAATTCAACTGGGCGCTCGACGCCGGTACCAACGACGCCCGCCAGCTGCAGGTCGCCCTGGCGGCAGCCAACTACCACGACCAGGCCGTCTGGGTGTGCGCGATGCGCGATGCCACCGCGCAGGTCGAGCTTCAGCAAACGCTGCAGCAGGCGCGGCAGGAATCGGAGCGCGCGCGCGAAGCGGCCGAGGCAGCCAGCCGCGCCAAGACCGCGTTCGTGGCGACGATGAGCCATGAGATCCGCACGCCGCTCAATGGCGTGCTGGGACATCTTGAGCTGCTGGCCCGTTCGCCGCTGCAGCCGGACCAGCACGAGCGCCTGCAGCGGATTCGTCTGTCGGCCGATTCACTGATGGCGATCATCAGCGACGTGCTGGACTTTTCCAAAATCGAAGCGGGGCAGCTCGATATCGATCCGCTGCCGTTCGCGCTGCGTGCGCTGATCGAACAGGCTGCGCTGCTGTACGCGCCGGAGGCCCAGCGCAAGGACGTAAAGCTGTACTTCGCCATTGATCCCGCGCTGGATGAGGTCTTCATCGGCGACGTGCATCGTATCCGCCAGATCCTCAACAATCTTCTGAGCAATGCGGTGAAGTTCACCGCATCCGGTCGCATCACCCTGCGCGCCGAGGATGCTGGTGGAGCAGGCGGGGAACGGCAGCTGCGCTTGCAGGTGATCGATTCGGGCATTGGCCTTTCAGAAGAACAGGTCGCCTCGCTGTTTCGACCTTTCCAGCAGGGTGATGCCAGCGTGTCCCGCCGCTATGGCGGCAGCGGGCTTGGGCTGGCGTTGTGCCGGCAGCTGGCGCAGCTGCTCGGCGGCAGCATCCATGTGCAGAGCACCTTGGGCGTGGGTAGCGTGTTCACTCTTGACGTCCCCGTTCAGCGTTCAACGGTTGCGGCAGCGCCGGACCAGCCGCTGTCCGGCTGCCGCATTTCCCTGCTGTCGTCGGCGCAGGAGTGGCGGCAAGAGATTGGGCAGTTGCTGCACCGCTGGGGCGCCGAGGTGACGGTGATCGAGCGGCCTGCGGATGGCGCCGCGGGGGCCGCGCTGGTGATCGTCGGCGAGCGCCGGGCCTGGACCGAGGATGAAGAGCTGGCGGTACTGCCCAGCTATGCCAGGGTGCTGCGAGCCTATCCCAAGGGACCGCTGTCGCCTGAGCAACGCGATGATGCGGTGCACGTCTCCTGCTACGCCAGTCCGGCACTGCTGCAGGCGCTGCGCGGGGATGGGATGCCCGTGCTGCGGACGCACGGTGCGGTGCCGCAGGCCGGAGCACGCCGCACGAGGGGGCGCGTTCTGCTGGTGGAGGACAACCCGGTCAATCGGGAACTGATCCAGCAGCAGCTGGAGGAGCTGGACTGCCAGGTCGATGCGATGGAAAACGGGCAGGTGGCTCTGACTGACTGGCGATCCGGGCTATGGGATATCGTGATGACCGACATCAACATGCCGGTCCTCGATGGCTACCAGCTTGCAAGGGCGCTGCGGGGGCGCGGCGAAACGCTGCCGATCCTGGCCGTAACGGCTACTGCGCTGGCCAGTGAACGCGAACGCTGTCGCGCGGCGGGCATCGACGACCTGCTGCTGAAGCCGCTGGACCTTGCCCGGCTGCAGGCGATGCTGGACCGCTACCTGCAGGCGCCGGCATCGTCGCCACCGCTGCGCTCTGTCGCAGGAAAGGACAAGCCGCACAAGCTGCGTGCACTATTCGTGGAAACCAGTACCCGCGACCTCGACAGGATGCAGTCCACAGGCGAGCGCCGCGACGACGCGGCGTTGCTGGAACAGCTGCATGCGCTGAAGGGCGTACTGCTGATGATGGGGGAAAAGCCGCTTGGCGCCCGCTTCGGCGATGCCGAGCGCTTGCTGCGCGAAGGACAGGCGCTGCCGGAACACGAACGCATCGCGCTGCTGTCCGATCTGCGCCATCTGATCGAAGCCTATCGCGATGGCCTTCGGGACGAAGCGTGAGCAGGCTGCCGCTATCAAGTATCCGGCTTGGCGGTGCGCAGCCCCAGCTCGCTGGCGAACTTGAACAGATCGGCATCCTTGTCGATGCCGAGCTTGGCCATTCCTGCGGTCTTCTGGGTACTGATCGTCTGCTTGCGGCGGTCCAGCCGGGCTGCGATTTCATTGATGCTAAGCCCCGACACGAACAACGCCAGCACCTCGTGCTCGCGCGGCGAAAGCGCCGCAGTGGCACGTGGCGCCCTGCGTGTGGGGAGCAGCTGGGTGATCGACGGCGACAGGTAGCGACGGTTGGCCCAAGCGGCCGCAATCGCCGCCGGCACGTGGCTGGTGTCGTCGGCCTTGCTCAGGATGTGGTCGATGCCGCTGGCGTGCAGCGCCTGGATCATCGCCGGCTGGTCCAGGCCGGTCATCACGATCAGACGCAGGTCCGGAAAGTGCGTGCGCAGATGGTCAAGCAGCTGCAACCCGTCACCGAAGGCGCCGCCTGGCATCGCGTAGTCGGTCACCACCACGTCGCAGGCGGTCTGCTCGAGCAACGTGACCAGCGCAGAGGAATCGCCCACCGCGCCGATGCAGGACAGGGTAGGTACTTCGTCGATGGCGGCTTCGATGCCCATGCGGATGACCGGATGGTCATCGGCGATGGCAACGCGTATGACAGGATGGGACATGGGAGACCCTGTTGAGTAGGCCGACAGAAATTGCCGTAGTTTGCGTTGACCACTATAAGGCAGCCGCCCCTGCTCTGGCAGGCCGTGCGGCGCGCCGTTACCGGAGGAAGCAAGCATGCCGTTGAACATCGCTGTGGCCGATGACCATCCGGTCCTGCTGGCCGGCATGGAACACCTGCTGCAGGCTGTGCCGGGCCTGGCTGTTGTCGGGCTGGTGCGCGACTCGACCGAACTGGTCGATCTACTCAGCCGTACAGCCGTCGACGTGGCGGTCTGTGATTTCTCGATGCCCAACGGCCGTTACGGGGATGGCGTCACGCTGCTGCACTTCCTGAAGCGCCGCTTCCCGGCCCTGCACCTGGTGGTGCTGACCGGCATGGAAAGCCCCTTGGTGCTGCGCTCGATCCAGCGGGCCGGGGTGTCGTGCATCGTCAGCAAGAGTGACCCCCTTGAACAGCTGGTGCCAGCGGTACACGCCGCCAGCTGCAGGCAGGCCTACATCTCGGCGGAGATCGCGCGGCTGATCGCCGAGGACGGCCTGCAGGGTGATGTGCAGGCGGCCGGAGGGCTGTCGAAGCGTGAGTCGGAGGTGCTGCGGATGTTTGCCGAAGGGCTGAGCGTGATGCAGATTGCCGAGCGCGTTGGACGCAGCCGCAAGACCGTCAGCACGCAGAAGGTTGCAGCGATGCGCAAGCTTGGATTGCAGCGCGATGCGGACATCTTCGAATACGCGCTGACGCACGGCCTTGTGCAGGCGTCACAGAACGCACGCGCAGGCGCAGGCGGTGAAGGATCCACCGACTGATTGAGGACCGGTCCGATGGACCCTGCGTCGTCCATGTCTAGGCTCGGAGACGGACCCCTTGCTGCGGTGATGATGTGCCCGTTCGAGACGACCCACGATTGACCTCCCTGCTGCTGCACTTCACCCGGCTGCCGGCAGCGGCGCAGGCGCACTTCCTCGAACTGTTGAACCACTACCTGTTTGCCTCGCCGAAGCGCCGCACCCAGCTACGCCGTCGTTGGCACCTGCTGGCGCCCGCCGAGGACGAGGACGATGGCGATGACGTGTGATCCCGGGTAAGGCGCGGTCAGCGCCCGTGGCCGAAATCTCGGCCGGGTCCGATGGAGGCCATCGACTTGGATTCCTAGCATTCCTCCCGTAGGCCAATGAACCGGCCTGCCGGGAAGGACGCTTATTCCCCAGGTGTCCCGCCCGTTCCCGGCCCCGCCGCTCTCCCCGGCGGCGGGGCCATTCCTCCGCCTCGCGCGGATCACACCTGTGAAGAAGAATCCAACACCATGAAGCTCCTCCCGATTGCTTCCGCTGCAACCCTCCTGCTGGCCGCTGCGGCCGCCAGTGCCCAGTCCTACGGCTCGGGCGTCATCGAGTTCACCGGCGAAGTGACCGACCTGACCTGCACGATTTCCGGCGGTGCAGGTGCCATCGGCACCACCAACATCACCGTGCCGATGGACGCGGTCCAGGCCAACCAGCTGGCAGCTGCCGGTGACATCGCCGGTCTGCACCCGTTCCAGCTGGTGATTGGCGGCCCGGGCCAGGGTACCTGCCAGAACGGCAAGATCGCTGAGCTGTATTTCGACCCGACTGCGGGCCAGGTGGACGCCGGCAACGGCAACCTGCGCAACCAGGAAGCGAATGCGCCGGCGGTCAATACCCAGATCCAGATGCTGTACAAGAACGCCGTGGTCGATCTGCGCGATCCGTCCTTCAAGACCGATCCGGTGACCATCGCCAACAACACTGCCGTGATCGACATGGCCAGCCAGTACGTCGCCGTCAATGGCGCTGCTGCGCCCGGCTTCGTGCAGTCGTACGTCAACTACAAGGTTGTCTACAACTGATGCCGCGCGGGGCCGTCGGCACATGCCGGCGGCCCTGTGGCCGGCCTCATCCATGAGGTGATCCATGCTTTCCTTCAACCGCATGCTCTGTGCCAGCGCCCTCGCCATTGGCACATTGTTCGCTCAGGCTGCCGACGCATCGGTGGTGATTGGTGGCACCCGCGTGGTCTATCCCGCGCAGGACAAGGAAGTCACCCTCAAATTCATGAACGAGGGCGAGCGCGCAGCGCTGGTCCAGGTGTGGCTGGATGATGGCGACGACCAGTCGACGCCCGATACCGCCCGTGCCACCTTCGCCGTGGCGCCTCCGGTGTTCCGGCTGGACCCGAAGAAGCAGCAGACCGCGCGCATCATGTTCACCGGTGCAGCGCTGGCCGCTGACCGCGAAACGCTGTACTGGCTCAACATGCTGGAGATTCCGCCGAAGACCGGCGGCAACGGCGCCAACATCCTGCAGTTCGCCTTCCGCACCCGCATCAAGGTCTTCTACCGTCCGCCGAACCTGACGGGCGAGCCGGTGCTGGCGCACCAGAAGCTGCGCTGGTCGTTGCAGTCCGGGCCCAAGGGGCTGCTGCTGCGGGCCGATAATCCGACCCCGTACTACGTCAATTTCGCCAGCGTCGGCCTGCTTGCCGCAGGCAAGGAGCTGGGCAGCCAGGGAGGCGGCATGGTCGCACCGTTCGCGCAGGCCGAGTTCCTGCTCGACGGGGTGAGCGGACGTCCGCCGGGTGAACTGAAAGGCGCGGTCACCGTGATCAATGATTTTGGTGCGCTGGTGCCGACCCAGGTGGCCCTGCAGCACTGAGTGCAACGCGGCGCGGACCCGGTCCGCGCCAGCCCTGATCCCCGGAGAACCTCCTGATGAACGCCCCGAACCGGGCGCCGGGCAACGGCGCCTGCCGCCCGCTGCGTGCCCGGCTGCCGATCCTGGTGGCGGCCATCCTGTTCGCCCGTGCAACGACGTCGTCCGCGTCGACGGCAGACGATGAGGTGTTCTTCGATGCCGCATTCCTGCCGGCCGGCGCTTCGGCGCGGCTGGACCTGGAGCGTTTCACCCAGGCGGACTACGTGGCGCCAGGAACCTACCGTGGGGACATCCGCCTCAATGGCCAATGGCAGGCACGCACCGATATCGTCTATCGCGAGGTGGATGGCAGCTCGCGCCTGTGCCTGGACGCCGAACGCCTGCAGGGTTATGGCATCGTACCCTCGCGGCTGCTGGCCGACCCGGCTCAGGCACCGCTGCGGCCGTGGCCGCAGGGCGAATTCTGTGAGCCGCTGGGCGATCTGGTTCCGGGCGCCACGGCGGTCTTCGACGCTGGCACACAGACCCTGGATCTGCAGGTCCCCCAGCTGTACCTGCGCAATGAGGCACGCGGCTATGTCGATCCCAGCCAATGGGATGCGGGCATTCCGGCGCTGGCGGTGGGCTACAACGCCAATGCCTACCACTACAACAACGGCAGTCGTGCGCGCTATTCGGGCTTCGTCGGCCTCAACGCCAGCGGTCGTGTGGCTGGCTGGCAGCTGGTGCACCAGGGTGCGCTGACGCTCGGCGGCAGCCAGCCGCAACGCTACCGCTCCAGTGCCGCTTACCTGCAGCATGACGTCGTGCCGTGGAAGGCGCAGCTGACCGTGGGCGATACCGCGACCCCCGGTGACCTGTTCGAGAGCGTGCGCCTGCGTGGTGCACGGCTCGGCAGCGATGACCGCATGCTGCCGCAGTCGCAGCGCGGCTTCGCGCCGGTGGTGCGCGGTGTGGCCGAAAGCAACGCGCGGGTGATCGTGCGCCAGCGCGGCGCGGTGCTGCACGAGGCCAGCGTGGCACCCGGCCCGTTCGAGCTGACCGATCTGTACCCGACCGGTTACGCCGGCGATCTGGAGGTGGAAGTGCGCGAGGCCGATGGCCGCTCGCGTCGCTTCAACGTGCCGTATTCCGCAGTACCGCAGCTGCTGCGCCCCGGCCAGTCGCGTTGGAGCGCGGGCCTGGGCCAGGTCGATGAGAACGGCCTGAGCGATGCCCCGGGGCTGCTGCAGCTGCAGTACCAGCGAGGCCTCAACAATGCGCTCAGCGCCTACGGCGGCGTGTCGGCCGGCGAAGACTACCGCGCGGCGGTGGCCGGTGCCGCCTTCAATACCGCGTGGGGCGCCCTGGCGGCCGATGTCTCGCTGGCGCGCACCGCCGTGCAGGGCCTGCCGGTGATGTCAGGCAGCAGCTTCCGGCTCGCCTACAACCGTAACGTGGTGCGCACTGGCACCAGCTTCGCCGTGGCCGCGTACCGCTATGCCACCCGCGACTACGTGAGCCTGCGCGACTGGGCCTCGCTGCGCGATGCCCGCGCCCGCGACCAGGACGCCGACAGCGTGGCGCGGCAGCGTAACCGCATGGACCTGAGCATGAACCAGCAGCTGGGCGAGCGCGGCGGACAGCTGTTCGTCATCGGAACCCGTCGCGATTTCTGGAACGCGCCGGGTCGCCAGTTGGATCTGAGCATCGGCTACAGCAACCAGTGGAAATCGCTGAGCTACAGCCTGAACTTCCAGCGCACCCGTGATTCGATCGATTTCGGCCGCGGCTACCTGCAGGACCGGGTGCCGGGTGCGGATCTGCCAGTGGCACGTGCGCAGGACGCCCGCGTGGACAATCGACTGATGCTGATGGTGTCGCTGCCGCTGGGCCGCTCGGCACGGGCCCCGCTGGGCAACCTGATGCATACCCGCAGCCGCAACGGTGAACCTGCCACCCAGCTGTCGACCAACGGAATCTCCTCGCTGGATGACCGTTTCAGTTATGGCGCGACCCTGTCGCGCATCGCGGGCAGCAACAGTGTGGACCTCAATACCGGTTATCGCGGCGCACGCGGACAGTGGGCAGCCAGCATCAGCAACGGCAGCAGCTACACGCAGCTGGGCCTGGGCGCTTCCGGCGGTGCGGTGTTGCACGGCGACGGACTGACCCTGTCGCCGCCGCTGGGTGACACGGTGGCGTTGGTGCACGCGGCCGGTGCCGCGGGCGCGCGCATCGAGAACGGGGGCGGCGCGCGGCTGGACAAGCGCGGTTATGCGGTGGTGCCGTTCCTGACACCGTATCAGCTCAACACCGTGTCGATCGACCCGAAGGGCACCGGATTCAGTGTGGAACTGCAGGAGACCGCTCGCAGCGTCGCGCCGCGTGCTGGTGCGATGGTACGGCTGGATTTCAGCACACGCAGCAGCCGCGGCCTGATGGTCGATGCGCGTACCGAGGACGGCCGGCCGCTGCCGTTCGGCGCCGAGGCCACCGATGCGGCCGGCAGCAACGTCGGCATGGTCGGGCAGGGCAGTCGCCTGCTGCTGAGCGGGCTGCAGGACTCCGGACCGGTGCAGGTGCAGTGGGGCACCGGCGCGGACCAGCAGTGCGTGCTGCAGGTGCAGATTCCCGCTGCCCGTTCCACCGATGGCTACACCGTGATTGACGGACGCTGCCTGCGACCGACGCCCACTGCGAATTCGCACCCCGCTGCGCCGCCACCGCTGGCCGCGCTGGAGAACGCCCCGTGAACGCCTTTCAATTCGTGATCCGCCTGCTGCTGGCAGTCCTGGCGCTGGCCTGGGCCAGCAGCCCGGCGTCCGCGCAGAACTGCCGGATGGCCGATGGCAACAGCGCGCTGGTCAACATCGCCAATCTCAACGGCTCGATCACGGTCGGCCCCGACGTGTCGGTGGGGACCGAGATCTTCCGGGCGACCTACTATGCCGGCCCCAGCAATCTGGTCAACTGCACCGCAGGACGGCTTGACCGCATCCGCCAGTACACCTCGCTGCCTTACCGCGCCTCCGGCTATGTGCACCCGCGCTACGGCACGGTGTATGAAACCAACGTGCCGGGTGTGGGCGTGGCTGTGTGGTTCAGCGGCAGCGGCTTTCCCATCGTCACCGAAGGTGACACCCAGGTGCAACCACCCACGTTCTTCCAGTACTGGCCGGTGCAGTCCTACGACGTGAGCCTGATCAAGATCGGTCCGATCAGTGCGGGCACGGTGACCGGCGCCAGCCTGCCGCAGTTCGAGTACCGCATGACCGGGGTCAACCGCAACGTGCTGCTGTGGAGCGGCCGCGTGCAGGGCAACCTGAGCATCGTCTCGCGCACCTGCTCGACCAGCGACGTGCCGATCGACCTGGGAACGCATCAGATGAGCGAGATTCCCACGGTCGGCAGCGGCACCGGTTGGGTGAACGTGCCCGTGGTGCTGCGCAACTGCCCCGCGTTCTTCGGCCGCTACCGCGGCCACCTGACCACCGGGACCGTGCAGACCGCCAACGGACGGGTCGACAACAGCATCCGCTTCCGCGTCGATCCGGTCACGGCCGTGGCCGATCGCACCCAATCGGTCATGGCGCTGCAGGACGACGGGGTCAACATGACCGCAACCGGCATCGGCATCCAGATCGGTACGCAGACCCAGGACTCGGTGGGCTTCAATGCCATGCGCGATTCCGGCCTGGCACTGACCGAGGTCAACAACGCGCAGTACACGCTGATGCTGCGGGCACGCTATTACCGCTTGAATGCCGCCGCATCGTCGGGGCAGGCCAACGGTGCTGCCACGATCACCCTGGAGTACAACTGAGATGCGCCTGCTGCTCGCCATCGCGATGCTGCTGTCCGCGCTCCCGCTGCAGGCGGCGGACCTGACCGTGCGCTTCAGCGGACGATTCCAGCCGGGCACCTGCCAGTTCAGCGTGGCCGACGTCGACGTGGGCACCTTCGAGGCGCCGTACTTCAGCAGCAACCCCAGCTCGCCCGCGGTCAGCTTCGTACTCAACCGCAGCAGCTGCGCCGCCGACCTGCGGGTGCTGCATGTGCGTCTGGCCGGCAATGCCGACAGCAGTGATGCGCGCTACTTCGCTGTGCCCGCCAGCGGCGGCGTGCGCGGTCTGGCCGTGCATCTGTACACATCGGGGCGGCAGACGCTGGCGCCCAACCAGCCTGGATTCGACTGGTACACCAGCGGCTCGGCGGCCGGTGGCTATCTGCTCTACGCACAGCTGATCCGCACCGGCACGGTAACGGCCGGCACCCTTCGTACCCCGGTGACCGTCCAGGTCACCTACAACTGAGAAACCACCATGCATCGTTCGACCGTTGTGCTGATGCTGGCCCTGGCCACTGCGAACGTGCAGGCACAGGACAGCCAACCCTTTTCCGTCTCCGGCGAGATCCTGCCCGGTGCCTGCCGCGTTTCGTTCCCCGATGTCGATCTGGGCTCGCATTCGGCGACCCTGTTCACCGGCAGCTTTGGCACGCCCTACGTGGATTTCAACGGCACGGTCAGCGATTGCGACCCGCTGGTGACGCGCGTGGCGATGACCTTCGACGGCAGCGCCGACGCCGACAACGCTCAGCTGTTCCAGGGCGTGAAGGGGGTGGGCATCGAGCTGGTGCGTGTGGTTGGCAGCACGCCCGTACCGATTCCGCCGGGAAGCCGCACGCAGTACGTGACCGCAGCCGGCAGCTATCCGTTCCGTGCGCGCTTCCTGCAGTCTGCCGCCAGCGTGGGGGCGGGCCGGGTGACCCGGCCGATCACCGTCTCGCTGTCCTACAACTGAGGGCCCGCCATGCGTCGTTTCCGCTCCCTGTTGCTGATGTCCGGCCTGTTGCTGTGCGCTGCTGCCGCGCAGGCACAGACCGCCACCACCACCAATTTCAACGTCACCGGCACCATCCTGCCCGGGGTATGCCGGATCGCCGTGGCCGACGTCGACCTTGGCACCTACCAGTCGACCCAGTTCACCGGTGCGTTCACTACGCCGTTCCAGAACGTCAACGTGGTGGTCAGCCAGTGCGATCCGTTGATCACCCGCGTCGGGCTGCACTTCGACGGCAGTGCCGACGTCAACGATGCGACCCTGTTCCAGGGCGTTGCCGGCATCGGCATTGAACTGCAGCGCACCAGCAGCGGGGCACGTCTGCGGCCGGGAGGATGGACGCAGATGACCACTGCGGCCGGCACCCATGCGTTCCGTGCGCGCTTCGTACAGAGCGCGGCCGCGGTGTCCGCGGGTACGGTCAGCCGGCCGATCACGGTCTCGATGACCTACAACTAGCCCTCCTCATTGCGCTGAACGCCGCCCACGCGTTTGCCACGCCACACCGCAATTAGGCCCGGTCCGATTCGGCCCGGGCCTTGTCTTTCCTACGATTTTCCCCGTGGACGCGGCCCTGGCCGCCTTTCGACCCGTTCGACCAACCAGGCACTTCGCCTACGGAGAATTTCATGAACAGCATCTATCGGATTGTCTGGAATGCGGCCATCGGCAAGTGGGTGGTCGCCTCGGAACTGGCCACGGGCCGCAGCAAGAAGGGCACCAAGGGGGCTGCACGCGCACTTGCTGCGCTGGGCCTGCTGACGCTCGCCGTGCCGCTGTGGGCGGCCGAGGACAACGGCACCACCTGTGTCCTGGACCAGGGCCAGCCGGGCGTGCTCGATGCGCAGGGCCGCTGCGTCGCGGCTGATGCCGATGCCGAGGCTGGCGCCGGGGTGTCGCCGCAGGCCCGCACCATCGGTGTGCAGGCCGCCGTCGACGACCAGTATGTGAAGGTGAATGGCTCGGGTGCCGCCGCCACGGCCGCAGGGGTGGGCGCGATCGCCATCGGCAACAACGCACGCGCATTGGCCGATGCGGACGGCAACGCCGACAACGCCATCGCCATGGGCGCCAACGCCAGCACCCAAGGCAACAATGCGGTGGCCATCGGCATGGGCGCCAGCGCCAACAGCCAGAACGCACAGGGCGCGGCAGGCTCGCTGGCCGTGGGCGCCAATGCCAACGCCGGCGGCTGGAACAGCGTGGCCGTGGGCTACAACACCAATGCCAGCGGCTCGGGGGCGGTGGCCGTGGGCCGCGGCGCGCGCGGCAGCGCTTCCGAAGCAGTGGCGATGGGTGACAACAGTTCGGCTAGCGCCGAAGGCGGCGTCGCCCTCGGCGGTTCGTCGCAGGTCACGGCTGCCGGTGCGGTGGCGATCGGCCGTGCGTCGGTCGCCAACCGCGCCAATACGGTGTCGGTCGGCAGCGCAACGCTGCGCCGCCAGGTCGTCAATGTTGCCGCGGGTACGCAGGCCAATGATGCGGTGATCGTGCAGCAGCTGCGCGCGGGCGTGCAGGCGCTGGGCGGCGGCGCCGACGTTGCCGCCAACGGCAGCATCACTGCGCCCAGCTATGTGCTCGGCCATGGCGGCACCCACACCACCGTTGGCAGCGCGCTGGAAGCGCTGGACGATGGCCTGACCACCACCACCACGACCCTGAACCAGTTGAGCACTTCGCTGGACAACGGCACCGTGGGCCTGGTGCAGCAGGCGGCACCGGGTGCCGAGTTGACCGTGGGCGCCAGCACCGACGGTGCGGCGGTGGACTTCAGTGGCACTGCCGGGGCGCGTCGCCTCCGTGGCGTGGCCGATGCCGCCTCGGCCGACGAAGCCGTGACGCTGGCGCAGCTGCAGGCATCCTCGGCGTCGGTGGCCGATGCGCTCGGCGGTGGCAGCGTTGCCGATGCGCAGGGGCGCATCGGTGCACCCACCTACACCGTGGGTGGCAGCAACTACGGTAACGTGGGCGATGCATTGACGGCGCTGGACGGCCGTGTCGGCGGCACCGGCCAGGACCTGGCCGACCTGCGCGACGCACTGGATGCAGGCAGCCGCTACTTCAAGGCGGACGGTTCGGGCGTGGCCGACGAGGCGGCTGCAACGGGTTCGGGCAGCATCGCGGCGGGTGCCAGTGCAGCCGCCAGCGCTGAACACGGCGTGGCCATCGGCTGGGGTGCGCGCGCGAGCAAGGGTGACGGTGCGATTGCCCTGGGTGCGAATGCGCGCGCCACGGGTGAGAATTCGGTTGCGCTGGGTGCTGAGGCGGTAGCAGACCGCGACAACGTCGTGTCGGTTGGCTGGGGCATGGGCGGTAACGGCACCCGCCAGGTCATCAACGTGGCCAACGGTACCGACGCGGCGGATGCGGTGAACGTGCAGCAGCTGCTTCCGGTCATCGATGGCCTGGGCGGCGGCGCCGCGCACAATGCATCGACCGGCACGGTAACCGGCCCGCAGTACAGCGTGGAGGGCCAGACCTTCGACAACGTGGGCGATGCGCTGTCTTCGGTGGATGGTGGCCTGACCGTGATCGATGGCCGCGTGACCCGCAACGAAGGCGATATCACCCAGTTGCGCCAGCAGCTGGTGGAACTGGGCAATGGCGAAGCCGGCCTGGTGCAGCAGGCGGCTGCGGACGCGGCTGTGACGATCGGTGCCGGTACCGGTGGCACCGTGGTGGACCTGCGCGGTACCGACGGCGAACGCCAGCTCAAGGGCGTGGCCGCGGGCACCGACGCCAATGATGCGGTGAACCTGGGCCAGCTGGCCTCGGCCGTCGATGACCTTCGTGCCACCGGCAACCGCTATGTGCGGGTGGATGGTGCAGGCGATGGCAGTGATGATGCGCAGGCCAACGGGCAGGGCGCGATGGCGGTAGGTGCATCGGCCCAGGCCAATGGTGCGGGCAGCGTGGCGTTGGGCCAGGGTGCGGTGGCACAGGCTGACAACAGCGTGGCGCTGGGCGCGGGCGCCGTTGCCGATCGCGCCAACAGCGTGTCGGTCGGTGCGGTTGGTGCCGAACGCCAGATCACCCATGTGGCCGATGGCAGCGAGGATACCGATGCGGTGAACCTGCGCCAGCTCAAGGCGGCCGGGCTGGTCGGCGATGGCGGGCAGATGCTGGATGCGGTGACCTACGATGCCGGCAGCCAGCGTGCACAGGTCACCTTCGATGGGACCAATGGCACCGTACTGACCAACGTGGCCGATGGTCGTGTGGGTGCAGGCAGCCGCGAGGCCGTGAACGGTGGCCAGTTGGCCGCGCTGCGCGACCAGCTGCAGGGCCGCATCGGCGATCTGGATGGCCGCGTCGGTGCCCTGGAAGCCGGCGATGCCGGCGGTGGCAGCGGCGGCAATCCGCCGTACTACGGTGCGAATCCGCAGCCCGGCGATCAGGCCGGTGACAACCCGGCCCAGGCCGTCGGCCAGGGCAGCGTGGCGGCGGGTGCCGGTGCAGAGGCCCGAGCTGACAACAGCGTTGCGCTGGGTGCCGGTTCGCTGGCCGACCGCGACAACAGCGTGTCGGTCGGCCGCGAAGGCGGCGAGCGCCAGATCACCCACGTGGCGGCCGGCGTGCAGGCCACCGATGCGGTGAACGTGGGCCAGCTGCAACAGGGTGTGCACGACGCCAAGGCCTATGCCGACGAGCGTGTGCAGGATGCCTGGAGCGGCATGGAGCAGCGCCTGGACCAGGTCAACCGCCAGGCCAACCGGGGCATCGCCGCAGCCGCTGCGCTGGCACCGATGACGCCGTACCTGCCGGGCAAGACCACCATCAACGCCAACCTGGCCAATTACCGCAGCGAAACAGCGATGGGCGTGGGCGTGTCGCGCTGGAGCGACAACGGGCGCGTCAATGTCAACGGTGGCGCGTCCATGGCGCGCGGCGACAAGCCGATCTTCCGCATGGGCGTCGGCGTGGTGCTGGGCGACTGAGACCGGCGCGGGGTGCGCCAGTTCAGCGCGCACCCCGCCGCAACCTGCTGAATCACAAACCATTCCACGGGTGTATCCGGGCGCGCTTTAGGCCGCGTCCGATACGCCAGCGGGGGGCGCTTGCCTAGCATCCAGTCATGGCTGCAACGACCTGCTGCCTACCCCCAACGGGCGTCCCGCCCTCGGAGAACGACCATGAACTGCATCTATCGCATTGTCTGGAACGCGGCCACCGGCAAGTGGGTCGTCGCCTCGGAACTGGCCCAGGGCCGTCGCCGTCGCATGAGCGCGGGCGTTGCCGCCGTACTGCTCGCGATGATTGCTCCGAACGTGCTGGCCAACAACATCCAGCAGGCACTGTGCAGCGCATCGCACGAGTTGCAGGAGGGCACCTGCGTGGACCCGGCTGCGCTGCGTGGCGTCCTGCCGCTGGCCGCAACCGATGACAGCCTGCTGGTGGTCAACGCCGGCAGCAACGCCACGGCCGCCAGCGTCAACGGTATCAACATGATTGCCATCGGCAGCAATGCCGTTGCACGACCGGCCAGCAATGGCGCCAACAACGGTGCCATCGCACTGGGCAGCAACACGCTGGCCGCCGGCACCAACGCCGTCTCGATCGGCTACGGTGCCACGTCCGACAGCCAGAACGGCTCGGGTACCAGCGGCGCGACCTCGCTGGGCGCCAGCACCCGCACCACCTGGAACGCGACCGCGATCGGCTTCCAGGCCAATGGCGCCGGTACGGTGGTAACCGCATTGGGTTCAGCGGCGGTGGCCACGGGCGAGCGAGGCATCGCTCTCGGCCGCGCAGCGACGGCAACCGGGCAGTATTCCTCGGCGATCGGCGCAGGTGCCCGCGCGACGCATGCCAACAGTGTTGCCATCGGCGCCGGTTCGGTTAGCCGTGGCAACGCTACGGTTGCGCTGGGCTCGACCACCGCACGCCGTGGCATCGAGAACATGGCCGCTGGCACCCAGGATAATGACGCGGTCAGCGTGCAGCAGCTGCAGGGACTTCTGCAGGCGACCGGTGGCGCGTTGTCGGCCGATGGCACTGTCATCGCGCCCGGCTTCGATCTCGCCCACGGCGGAACCCATACCAGCATCGGCAGCGCGCTTACCGCGCTGGACGGCGGGCTGTCCAGCGTAGAGGTATCGGTGAATGATCTGCATGCGCGCATCCGCCAGGGCACCGTTGGCATGGTCCAGCAGGCCACGGCCAGCGCCGACCTGACCGTCGGCGCGGATCGTGATGGCGCCGCCATTGGCATGGCTGGAACGGCGGGTGCCCGCCGTCTGGGCGGTGTTGCCGATGCGGCCGCCGGCGACGAGGCCATCAACAAGGCGCAGGCCGACGCCGCCGTGGCCAGTGTGGCAACGGCGCTGGGTGCAGGCGCGGGCGTGGCCGCAGATGGTACGTTGCGGGCTCCGGACTTCAATGTGCTGGGTGCCACCTTGCACAGCACCGGTGACGCGCTGCACGCACTGGATGCGGAAGACCGCACGCAGCGTGCCGCACTGGCCGACCTTGGAAGCGATATGGTAGTCGCCCAGCGCTACTTCCAGGCCGCCGCCGGTGACGCCGATGCGCCCGCGACCACGGGCGGGATCGGTAGCACGGCGCTGGGTAGTGCGGCGGCAGCAGGCGGCCAGCATTCGATGGCCCTGGGTGCCGACGCCCGTGCAGCGGGGCAGAGCAGCGTGGCCATCGGTGCCGGTGCGCGCGCCAACGGCGAGAATACAGTGGCGCTGGGCGCAGGCTCGGTTGCCGATCGCGACCAGGTGTTGTCGATTGGTGGCGGTACTGCGGGTGCGCGCCAGTTGATCAACGTGGCCAACGGCACTGACGCGACCGATGTGATCAACCTGCAGCAGTTGCAGGCCACGGTCGCCGCCCTCGGTGGCGGTGCGCAGGTGGACGCGGCCACCGGTATCGTGACAGGCCCGACCTATGTCGTGCAGGGCAGCCGTTTCCACGATGCGGGTTCCGCGCTGGGTGCAGTGGACGGGCAGCTGCAGCTGCTGGACCAGCGCGTCAACCACAGCGAAGACGACGTGCTGGACACGCAGCGCCAGATCGATGCGTGGAATGACGGCGACGCAGGCCTGGTACGCCAGGATGCCGCCAGCGGCAACATTGCGGTGGCGGCTGGCCGTGCCGGTGGCGTGGTCGACCTTGCGGGGGCGACGGGCGCGCGGCAGTTGAAGGGCGTGGCTGCTGCCGATGACGCAACCGATGCAGTGACACTGGCACAGATGCAGGATGGCCTGGCGGCGGCGCAGCCGGAGGACAGCCGCTATCTGAAGGTCGATGGTCGTGGTGATGGCAGCGACGACGCGTCCATCAGCGGCGTGGCGGCGCTGGCCATCGGCGCGTCGGCGCAGGCCGACGGTGCCGGGGCCATCGCGTTGGGTCAGGGCGCACAGGCTTCTGTGGACGGTTCCATTGCACTAGGCGCAGGGTCGGTGGCCGACCGTGCCAACGCCGTATCGATCGGGAGTGATGGTGCCGAGCGCCAGGTCACCCACGTGGCCGATGCGAGCGACGACACCGACGCCATCAATCTGCGCCAGCTGAAGCAGGCGGGGCTGGTGGGCGACAATGGTGATGTCCAGGAGACGGTTGGCTATGTGGCGGGCAGCGATCGCAGCCAGGTGATGTTCGGTGGGGCCGCAGGCACCGTGCTGGCCAACGTCGCCGACGGTCGCGTACAGCTGGGCAGTCGCGAGTCGGTCAATGGTGGCCAGTTGTCGGCCATAGGCGAAGGCATCGGCCGCCAGTTGGATGGACTGCAGGATCGTGTCGGGGTTCTGGAAGGCCAACCGGGCGACGGGGCGGGGTCGGATCTGCCGTACTACGGCGCTACCGGCAACGAGGCGCTGGTGGCCAAGGGTGCGCCGGCTGAAGCCACGGGCCAGGGCGCCGTGGCCGCCGGTTCCGGCGCGCAGGCGAATGCAGACAACAGCGTTGCGCTCGGTTCCGATGCCATCGCCGATCGCGCTGACAGCGTGTCGGTCGGGCACGCCGGGGGCGAGCGCCAGATTGCCCATGTTGCCGCTGGCAGCGCCGATACCGACGCGGTCAACGTGGCGCAGCTGCAGGAGCAGATGGCGTCGGTGAATCGTTACACCGACCAGCGCGTTGAAGCGATGGAGCAGGCCATTGGCGCAAAGGCGTCGCACATGTCGCGACAGATCAATCGCGGTATCGCCGCCTCGGCGGCGCTGGTGCAGGTCACGCCTAATCTGCCGGGGAAAGTGACACTGAACCTGGGTACGGCGACCTACCGGGGGGAATCGGCCTTCGCGCTGGGTGTGTCGCGCTGGAGCCGGTCCGGTCGATTCAACCTCAATGCCGGTGTGGCCATGTCGCGGGGTGACCAAGCGTTGTTCAACATTGGCTTTGGCATGGCGTTCGACTGAGCCCAGACACATTGACGAAAAACGCAGAACAGCGCCTTCGGGCGCTGTTCTGCGTTTCGGTGCATGCGCTGTGTGGCTTATTCGGGCACGGCGCGCCAGCCACGACTGTCCTGCTGCAGGTTCAGAATGGCTGGGTGTAAGGCCTGGGACTGCGCGTGGCCAATACCGGGGAACGCTTCAAGCACACGGGGGTGCGTAGCCCACGGCGCCAGTTCAAGGTGGTAGCTGTACACCGCGCGACCGCGCACGAACGGCGGCGTGGTCGTTGTCCACTCGGTGACGGCATCCAACGCCTTGCGGCCCCAGCAGATGTCCTGCAGGGCCCGCGCCTCGGTGCCCATCAGCGTGGGTTGTTCGATGCTGCGCGTATGCAGATACGGGGTGGCAGCGTCCGCTGGAACATAGCGGATACCCATGACCCGATGGCCGTCCGCCAATGGATCCAGCTCCATCTCTTCGGACAGCAGCAATCCAAGTGCAGCCAGTGCGGCCGCCTGGCGGGCCTGTGGGCCTTCCTGGACGACATCAAGCGGCCATTGTGTGAGCCCCAGGCACAGCAGGTCGTCACGCTGCAGTGCGGCGCGCACGATGGGCGTGGGATCAGCATCGGAAGCGAGGTGTGCGGTCACGAGCAACGCCGCGCTGCAGGCCAGCGCAAGCAGTGCGCAGCGCCGAGGTTGGGCACGCATGGGTGCCTCCGGAAGCAAGAGTCAGCGGCGATGCTAGGTGTTGCGGCCGTTCGCTGAATTAGGACCGGTCCGGAATTGAAGCACCGTGGGCGTGCAGTGGCTTCGTAGCGTTGAGCGTGCTCGACGGCTTTTCGCGTGGAGCAGTCGAGCAAGCTCGACTCTACCGGTGGGGTTTTGGCGTGTGGCAGTCGAGCAAGCTCGACTCTACGGGCGTTCGGCGCTCAGGCGATCGTAGAGGCGGACCAGGTCGACCAGGGTGCGTGCGCCCAGCTTGCGCATCAGTTGGCCGCGCCGGACCTTGACCGTGATTTCGCTGACGCCCAGATCGGCGGCGATCTGTTTGTTCAAGCGGCCGGCAACCACGCCCTGGGCGACCTCGCGCTCGCCGGCGCTGAGGGTAGCCCAGCGTGCCTGCAGGGCGGCCGCTTCGCTGTGCTCGCTACGGCGCTGCCGGTCCTGCGCGATGCCTTTCTGGATGGCATCCAGCAACTGCTGGTCGCGGAACGGCTTGGTCAGGAACTCCAGCGCGCCGTCCTTGATGGCGTTCACACCCATGGCGATGTCGCCGTGGCCGGTGATGAACACCACCGGCAGGTGCAGGCCGTGGGCGGCCATCTGCCGGTGGAAGTCCAGGCCGCTCTGGCCGGGCATGCGCACGTCCAGCACCAGGCACGCCGGCGCATCGTCGCGCGCCGCGTCCAGGAACGCCTGGGTTGAAGCAAAGCTGCGCACCTGCAGCCCCATCGAGGCCAGCAGATCCTCCAATGCCGCACGCACCGAAGCGTCGTCATCCACGACGTAGACCACGGCATCGGGTTCAGTCTGCGCGGTGCGGGTCATGTGCGGCGTCCTCCATGGCAGGCAGTTCGATGATGAAGCACGCGCCGCCGCCACTGGCGCGCTCGGCGTGGATGCGGCCGCCATTGGCTTCCAGCATGCTGCGGCTCAGGCTGAGCCCCAGCCCCAGGCCGTCGGGCTTGGTGGTCCAGAATGCATCGAACACCTGTTCGATCGCTTCGCTGGGCAGGCCGGCGCCCCGGTCGCGCACGCTCAGGCGCACGTGCTGGTCGCGGGCGTGGGTGAGCACCGACAGGCGGCGCTCGGGCAGCGGCGTGTTGGCCATGGCTTCGATGGCGTTCAGCAGCAGGTTGCCGATCACCTGCTGCACCTGCACGCGATCAGCCAGCACCGTGGGCAGGGCCGGGTCGAGCAGCGTGGCCACGGTGATGTGCTGGCGCTCCAGTTCGGCTTGCGACAGGGCAAGCATGTCCTGCACGGCCTGGTTCAGGTCGAACACTTCGCGCTGTGGCGCAGCGCCGCGGGTCAGCCCGCGCACCCGGGCGATCACGTCACTGGCGCGGTGCGCGTCGGCCAGGATCCGCGCCAGTGCCTGCTGCGCCCGCTCCACGTTGGCCGGCTGTTGGGCCAGCCAGCGCTGGGCGGCCTCGGCACTGCTTGCGATGGCGGCCAGCGGCTGGTTCACTTCGTGCGCGATGGACGTGGTCAGCTCGCCCACGGTAGACGCACGGGCCACCCGCAGCAGCCGCGTCTGCGCGTCCTGCACGGCGGCCTTGGCCGCTTCCATCTTCAGCGACAGATAGGTGGTGATGCCGATGACCAGGATGCCGATGGCGGTGTTCACCAGCCCGATGCGATAGGCCCCGGCGCGGGTGAGCAGGAAGCTGGCGATGGTCAACGCGACGCAGGCCAGGGCCAGGCCCAACAGGGGGCGGGGCAGCAGCCGCCGCGACATGGCCAGGATCAGCGCGGCGTAGAAGCAGGCGGCAGCGACGGCATAGTCGCTGAAGGTGTCCACCAGGAAGATCGCCGCCATCGCGACGATCAGGGCCAGGTGGGCCAGCGGGCGGCGGAGCGGGGGGCGGGGCATCGGCAACGGTTCCCGGGCGGGCAGGCGCGAGGATAGCAAAGCGGGCTGGGGGCGCTGGTGGGGCGCGTGCACGTCATTCTTCCAGAGTGGCATTCCAGAACCCCTGCAACATGCCCGGTTGCGCCGCCAGTTCGGCCAGTACGGCGTCCAGTTCGGTTCCATCGACGGTGGTGGCGTAGAGCACCGCTTCGATTTCCACGTCGCGCTCGCCGAACGGGCGCTGGTCCACCGCACGCACCGGGTACTGGGCCTGTTCCAGCAACAGCAGCAGACGGTCCAGCACCTCGGCCTGCTGCTCGCGCTGGCACACCACGTTGATGGCGTAGGTTGCTTCGCTGAAGGCTTCCGGCAGCGGCTGGCGCTGGATGCGGTTGACCACCGGCCGCAGCAGGGTGTTCGAGGCGAGGACGAAGACGGCGGCCAGCAACGCTTCGGGGAACAGCTTCAGCCCTGCACAGGCCCCGACCGCGGCCGAACCCCACAGCGTGGCGGCGGTGTTCAGGCCCGATATCTGGGCGCCGTCCTTCATGATGGCGCCGGCACCGAGGAAGCCCACGCCGGAAATCACGTAGGCGACCACGTGCAGCGGCGAAGGCGTGCCGCCGTGCAGGCCGTGATAGCGCACGGCCAGATCGACGAATACCGCGGCGCTCACCGCGACCAGGGTGTTGGTACGCAGACCGGCGGTGCGCTGGCGCACCTGCCGTTCCAGGCCGATGGCGCCACCCAGCACGAAGGCGGTGGACAGGCTGAGCAGGGATGCCAGGGTGGCGCCGGCATCGAATGTCGGCAGGTGCAGATCGAGGTTCATGGGGTGTAGCCCTCCACGGATCGGAGCCGGTCATGAGTGATGAAGCACGAATGCGGCGACGCACAGCTGCAGGCGGACGCGCGGGCTGCTGCCGATGCACAGCGGCTTCATGGTTTCGCGCAGCGGCGCGGGCAGGTGGCGAAGTACGGTGATGCGTTCGCCCATGGGCAGCAGCGAAAGGGCGTCGGCCACCACGCGCGGTGAGCCCAGCGCCAGCGCACGCGCGAACAGCACCGGGCCGTGCTGCAGCAACTGGCTGCGCAGCGCTGGTACTGCGCGTTCGCCGATCAGACGGCGCAGGGTGATGTAGAGGATCTTGTAGGACATGGGCGGGCTCCGGGCAGGCGATGCCCGCAGCCCCGGTCACGCAACGTGATGCGAACCGGTTGCCAGGCACCAGCAGAGAGGGACAAGGGGGCAGGGCGCGCGCGCAGCGCACCGGACAGGATCGGGATCCATTTTCGACTCCGCAGTGGATGCAGGCCGGTATTGTCCGCCGCCGGCCGTGCCCGGCCTAGAGGCCCGTGGTACAGCGCGGGTATACGTGGGTATAGCCGCGCGTGCGAGGGGGGCGGGGTTTTCGTAGCGTCGGGCTTGCTTGACGGCTTTTGGCGTGCGGCAGTCGAGCAAGCTCGACTCTACGGGTGTGCGGGGTGGGCGCGGTGTGCGGTACGGGCGTGTCGGGGTCAGCCGGCGTGGCCGCCGAGGGCGGCATCGGTGGCGCGGATCAGTGCATCGGTGGTGGCCGCTTCGGTGGCGCTGTGGCCGGACAGCACCATCTCCAGCCGCGCTTCGGGCCAGGCCTGGGCCAGCTCCCAGGCGCTGCGCGCGGGGCAGATGATGTCGTAGCGGCCCTGCACGATCATGCCGGGCAGGTGACGGATGCGATCGATGTTGCGCAGCAGCTGGCCGTGTTCCAGGAATGCGTTGTGGCGGAAGTAATGCGCTTCGATGCGTGCCTTGGCCAGGGTCTGCTGCGGGTCTTCATCGGATACCGCGTTGACGTCGTGCAGCAGGGTGGCCGCGTTGTCTTCCCAGCCCAGCCAGGCCTGCGCGGCGGCAATGCGAACGGAGAGGTCCGGGCTGTCCAGGCGCTTCCAGTACGCCGCGATCATGTCGCCCCGTTCGTCTTCGGGAATGAAGGCCTCGTAGCGTGCCCAACGCTCCGGGAAGATCCAGCGGGCGCCGCCGTCGGCTTCGGCGAACCAGCGGTTTTCTTCAGCACGGCCCAGATAGACCCCGCGAACGATCACCCCGGTGGCGCGCTGCGGGTGCGCCTGCGCATAGGCCAGTGCCAGCGTGGACCCCCACGAGCCACCGAATACCAGCCAGCGCTCAATGCCCAGGTGAACGCGCACCTGCTCGATGTCGGCCACCAGGTGCGCGGTGGTGTTGTCGCGCAGTTCGCCAAAGGGCGTGGAGCGGCCACAGCCACGCTGGTCGATCAGCACGATGCGGTAGCGGGCCGGGTCGAAGAAGCGGCGGTGCACCGGCGAAACGCCCGCACCGGGTCCACCATGCAGGAACACCACGGGCTGGCCCTGTGGGTTGCCGCATTCTTCGATATGCAGCGTGTGCAGGGCATCCACGGCGAGGCTGTGCTGGCGGTAGGGTTCGATGGACGGATACAGGGTGCGCATGGCGGTGCCTCACGTGCAGGACGCACAAGCATAGCCAGCCGTGGCAAGATTTTGGGGCGTAACCAGGAACCCAACACCCATGCAGGATGCAACCACAGCCCCGACCACCGTTCCCTACGTGCTGCCCAGCGGCGCGCGTGAGGCGTTGAAGTGGCTGGCGCTGCTGTTGATGACCGGCGACCACGTGGCCAAGGTGGTCTATGGCGGCTACCTGCCGCTGGTGAGCGAGCTGGGGCGTATCGCGTTTCCGCTGTTTGCGGCGGTGATGGCCTGCAACCTGGCCCAGCCCGGCGCAGACCTGGGCAAGTCGATCCGCCGCCTGGCGCTGTGGGGCGTGCTGGCGCAGCCGGTGCATGCCTGGGCATTCGGCGGCTGGCTGCCGGTGAACATCCTGCTGACCTTCGCCTTGGCGGCGCTCGCCATCCAGGCGCTAGCACGGAATCGACCGTGGTCGCTGTTGCTGGCCGCGGGCGTGCTGCCATTCTTCGTGGATTACCGCTGGGCCGGCGTGGGGCTGGTGCTGCTGTGCTGGATCGCGTTCCGCCACCGGGTGTGGTGGCTGCCGCTGCCGGCGCTGGCCGCAGTGTGCTGGTTCAACGGCAACGCGTGGGCGCTGCTGGCGGTGCCGGTGCTGTGGCTGATGGCACGCTGGCCCTGGTCCATTGCGCGCACGCGCTGGTGGTTCTACGTGTACTACGTCGGGCATCTGGCGGTGCTGGCGGCATACGCGCAGCTGCTGCGCTGAGCGGCTACTGCGCGTGGCTGCCGGCAAGATCGCTGCTGTACTGCAGCACTTTGCCGTCATGCTGCAGCGGAACGACCTGTACGGGCTGGCCGACCAGCGCTGCGGCCAGCCGCCGTGCAGCGTCGTCGGCATGCTGCAGTTCGGCCGGCGGCAGCGACAGCTGTACGCTGCCATCGGCGTGCTGGTGCACGACGAATCGTGACAGCGGCAACGGCGCCAGCGCATGGGTGAGGTCGATGTTGTTGATCCACTGGCCCTGCGCGGTGCGGTAGCGCAAGGGGCGGCGCCCCTGCAGCCCGACAATCATCGGGGTGTCACCGGCCATCGTCAATGCGCCGCGATCGCCGGTGCGGTAGCGCAGCAGTGGCAGGCAGAAGTTGAAGCCGCCGCTGAGCGTGATCTCGCCGGTCTGCCCGAGCGGTAGTGCGGTGCCCTCGGCATCCAGGATTTCCACGTACATGCCCGGCTGCAGCAGCACGTGGCCGCCGGCCTCGGCATCGAACACCGCCAGCGGCCCAGCCTCGTTCATGGAATACAGATCCAGCACCGGGCAGCCGAAGCGCTCGGCCAGCTGGGCACGCAGCCCGTGCGACAAGGCCATCGACACCGACAGCAGCGCACGCGGGCGGTGCTGCACCGGCAACTGCAGCAGGGCGGCGAACGAGATCGGATCGCCAGCGATCACCTCCGGCTGCATCTGGTCGATGTAGCGCGCACGATCATCGGGATGGCGCCAGTCGTCCGGGTGCAGGTTGATCTTGGCCAGCCCCGATTCGCCCATGCTGGGGGTGACCGACACATAGGTGAAGCAGCGCTGCTGCATGCCCAGCAGCATCACCCCCATCTGCCCGGCGCCGTGCTGCAGGGTGAGGCCGAAGCGGTGCAGCGCGCGCTTGTGGTAGGCCAGGTAGCGCGCGGCCACCACCGGATGCGAGGGCAGCACCAGCGGATGACCGGTGGTGCCGGTGGTGCGGAAGTTGATCATCCGCTGCAGCGGCACCGGGTCGGGCACGAAGCGGGCCACGTCGGCGGCCAGGTCGCCGCGGTGCACGCTGTGGATGTCCTGGAACGCTGACGGGCGACCCAGTGCCCGGTAATGCGGCACCTGGGCGAAGGTATCTGCCACAAACGCGTCCAGCCACGGCGGCGGACTGCCGGGGTGCCAGTCGAACCGCGCCTGGGCGATGTCGCGTTCGTAGCGGCGCAGCGCGGCCACTTCATCGGCCAACAGACGGTTGCCGCTGGCGTTGCGGAACAGCGGCGCGGCCGGGTGCTCGCGCATGTGCCGCAGCATCGCGCGGCCGGCATCGCTCAGGGTCGGGTAGCGATCGGCATCGGTCGGTTCGGTGTTCATCGCCGCCGGTTTACTCGCGCGTCCACTTGTCGGCCGATTCTTCGGCGGCCTTGCGCGCCAGCGCCTCGCGGATCGCACGGGCGCGCGCCTCGGTGGCGCGGCTGGCGTCGAGCAGGCGCTGCCGTTCCACCCCGCTGATGCGGGCCAGGCGGTCGGCGGCCTGGGCGGCGGTTTCCCCGTCCGGCAGCAGGCCCAGGCGGGCAATGGTGGTGCGCGCCAGTTCTTCGCGGCGGTCGGCCTCGAACACGAACTGATCGGCCGGGGCGCTGGCCGCCAACGCGGGGATGGCGTCTGCGAACAGGCCTTGCCAGCGCTCCTTCTGCAGGGCGATCTGCTGCCAGTGCGGGTCGGCCATCAGCCAGGCGGTAACGGCGGCCACGCTGAGCTGGTTGGCGCCCACGCCCGGGAGATCGCCGGACAGGGTGGCACGCAGTGCGGGCGGCAGGTCCAGGCCGTGCTGGGCGAACACATCGCCGACCACGGCTGCCACATGCACGCCGCCCTGGCCCGCACGGCGCGGCACGGCGAGGAAATCCGGCGGGGTTTCCAGCAGGCGGCGCAGCAGGACATCAAGGTCGGGGCCAGCGGTCATGGTCATGTTCCGAATTTTGCAAACACCTGGGTGGAAGGACAATCACCGCAGACCGCGGCCGGCGTCTGCAGGCGCTGTTGCCGCAGCCGCTCGCGCAGCGTATCGAGGTCGTCGGGCTGGCGCAGGTCGCGGCTGTCGATGGCGTGGGTGTCGACGGTGAAACTGCAGGCGCCGATGCGGCCGTGTTCGTCGATGAACAGGGTCGGGCGGCGGGCCTCGCAATCGAGCACCGGCAGCGCGGCGCCGATGGCGCTGGCATGGAAGCGGTCCAGGTAGGCCGGCTGGGCATGCAGCTGCACGCCGCGCTCGGCCAGTTGAACGGCCAGCGCGGGCAGGGCATGACGCAGCTGTGCCACATCGGCGGCCGTCAGCGCGTGCTGGCGGTGAAACAGCGGGCGGTCGCGGCCACCCAGCTGGTTGAAGGTGATCTCATCCACGCCCCACGCGGCCAACTGCAGGCACAGATCGGAGAAGTGTTCGAGGGTGGGGTCCATGAGCACCACGTTGGCACGCAGGCGCGGCCGGTTCTGGTTGTCGCTGGGGCGTAGGCCAGCCAGGGCGCGGATGGCCTGTTCCAGCCTGCGCGCACCACCGGGCCAGCCGCGCAGCGCATCGTGCACGGGGCCCGGGGCATCGATGCTGAAGGTGATCTCGTCGAAGGCCTCGGCCAACGCCTGCGCAGCACCCGGTTGCCAGGCGCGGGTGCCGTTACTGGTCATGCTGATCCGCAGGCCCTGTCGACGCAGTTGCTGCGACAGCGGCAGCAGGCCGGGCCAGAGCAGCGGCTCGCCACCCAGCCAGCTCAGCAGTACCGGCTGGCCGCTGCGCTGCTGGTAGCGCACGAACAGGCCCGCGACACGCTCGACTTCAGCGGCCGGCATGTGCACGCGGGGCTGGCGGACACGGCGATCGTAGGCACAGAACCCACAGGCCAGGTTGCACAGCGTGGTCAGCCGCCACAGCACGATCACGGTCGTGGACCGGCCGGGCCCGGCGCGTAGTGGCGCTGGGCAAAGGCGCGCGCGAACTGCAGCAGATCGGCCATGTCGCGCACTACGTGGATATCCCAGCCGGTGTCGCGCGCGCGCAGCAGGTCGGCGGTCCAGCCGGTGGCCGCGGCATCGGCCAAGCGTGCCGGCAGTGGGCTGTACAGGTTCAGCGCCATGGTGCCGCCGCCGCGCGCGGCCTGCAGCGCGTGGCGGGCGATGTCCCAGCCGCTGCCACCGCGCTCGTCCTGGTCGAACATGGTGGTGATGCCGTCGTCGGAGATGTGCAGGATGTGCACGGCGCGGTCGCGCGGCGTGCGCGCGGCATAGGTGTCGCGCAGACGATGGATCGGGAAGGCGGTGGCGCCGCCGAAGTACCCGGTCAGCACGTGCAGGATGGGGTCTTCGGCGCGCACGAAGCCATCGGTATGCAGGTGCTGGTGGGTGCCGCTCCACAGCGTGGCCTGCACGCGCGCGCCGGCCCGCAGTGCCGACAACGCAATGATGGCACCGGCCAGGGCCAGGTAGGAGGTGTGCTGCTGCGGGTTGGGCATCGAGCCCGAGCTGTCCACGTAAAGATCCAGATCAATCGGTTCGGTCGCCGGCTCGCGGCCGGGCGCGAGCCCGTACACCCGCTGCACGGTGGTGACCCCGGGGATGAGGTGCGGCGATTGCAGGACCGACTGCAGCCAGTCCACCGCATCCAGTGCATCGCCCGGCTCCCACGGTTCCAGGCCTTCGGGCAGTGCTTCCAGTGCCTGCGGCTGTGGCGCGCTGGGGTAGCGGATCAGGTGCGGAAGCGCGCGTTCGCGGTAGTAGCGGATGGCGATCTGGTGGTCATCCAGATCCAGCCCGGCCGCGCGCAGGATCTGCCCGTATTCGAACGGTTCGCGCATCTGCCCGCGCGAGGTGGCGGCCGCCGTATCCTGCGGTGCTTGCGCTGGGCCCGCTTCATCGGCCTGGCCGGTGATGAGCGGGTCGTGTGCCGGGTGCAGGACCGGCGACAGCTCATCGTCATCCAACTGGCCCAGGCCCGCTGGCTGGCTGCCGTGGCCGGCGTGCCGGGTGTCCATCAGGGCGTCCAGCCGTGCATCGGTCTGCGCCTGCAGCAACCAGGGCAGCAGCAGGGTCGCAAAGCGCGTGGCACCGGCCATCCAGTCGTTGGCGTAGACGCGCACCACCCGCGCGCCCAGCCACGCATCGGCGTGCACGGCCGCATCGTCCGGGGAGCCGCCCAGCGCGCCTCGCGGCTGCTGCCACAGTTCCTCGTAGATGCCCATGTACAGCTGCCAGACCGTGGATGCCGGCTGGGTGGCCGCCTGCGCCAGGCGCCGGTAGATGGCATCCATGTGCAGGCCGTTCTGGCGCTGCAGGCGGTCGTTGATGAGCAGGTCGGTGTAGAGGTTGGCCACCATCGGCGCGTGTGCTTCCAGCGTCGGCAGCGCGCGGCGGATGCGGGCCAGCATGCGCGCATGGTCGCTGGCGGTGGCCGGGGCCAGCACGTGGTGGCCGATCTCGTGCGCCAGGATCTCCACCGCATAGGGCTGCAGGCCGAGCTGCTGCACCTGCTCAAGATCAATCACGATGCGCTGGTCGGCCAGGCGGATGGCGGCGAAGCTGCCGGTCAAGCCCTCGGCAGCGGCCTGCACGTGCGAGTCGCACAGGCGCGGGTCCTGCAGGCGGGTGAACCGGCTCCAGGCGGCCAGTGCCTGCGGCCACGCCTGCTGCCAGGCGAGCAGGGAGCCGGGAAGCGGTGGCGGGTTCATTGCGGTGGCAGCACGCGCAGCGCATGCGACCAGGCCGAGAACAGGACGATGCCGGCGTCACTGGCCACGGCCTGCACCTGATGGCGCGCAGCCGCGTGCGGCAGATGCTGTTCGGCCAGGCGCGCGGCGGTGGCAGCCGGCAGCGCACCGGCCGGCGCCGCATCGAACTCTTCTGCATGGGCCGGAAGCAGGGCGGCACCGAAGGCATCGGCCAGCAGCAGGAAGTGTTGTTCGCCGCTGCGGATGACAAAGCCCTGCGGCGTGGCCCGCACCAGCGGAGGCGTGCTGAACGACCCACCAAGACCAGTGAAGGCGCCCGTGCTGTGGCCGACCGCGGCACTCGGCGCTGGGTGGTACCAGCGGTCGGCGCGCAGCCGCGCGGGCAGGTCGTCCACGCTGACGGCAGGGGCGCCGATGATCGCGGTGGTCACTGCGAGCGGAAGGCTGTCCAGTTGCTGCAGTACCGGCTCACGCAGCTGCGCCATGCCCGCGCGCCAGGCCGCCAGTGCGCCCAGGTCGCGCAGCTGCTGCACGTTGCTGCACTGCGCACCGTGTGCGGCCACGGTGGCAATCCACGCGTCCACGCGTACGCCGGGTTGCTCGGCCATGCGCAGTACGGCGTTGGCCACGGTACCCAGCACCGCCTGCGGTTCACGCCGCAGCAACGGTGCCAGCGCGGGCGCCAACGTGCACCAGGCCGCATCGACCCAGGGCAGGCGCGCACGCGGCCCGGCCTGGCCATGGGCCACCAGCTGCAGCCCCAGTTCGAAGGCCACCTCGCACACCTGGGCGGTGCACGCCGGGTCTTCGCCGTCCACGGCCTGGCACAGCGTATCCAGGGTTTCGTGCACGAACTGACTGAACGCGGCCAGGTCCAGGCTTGGCCAGCGGTGGCGTGCATCGGCCACGGCCTGGTTGAACAGCGCACGCCGCGATGCCAGCAGCGACGCCAGAGTGGGCGACACCATCTCAGCGCGCCCGCAGCCAGTGCAGGTAATTGGTGTAGCGCTGGTGCAGGTACTTCAGTTTCAGCAGATCGTCGTACAGGTGGCCGTACAGCTTGCGCCCCTTCACGCGCTCTTCCACCAGCCGCTCGATGCGGGTCAGGCGCTTGCGGGTCTCGCCTTCGCCCAGGCCGTCCAGGCCCTGCGCGAACTGCTCGGACAGCGCGCCCACCGGATCGTCGCGGTCCAGGTCCAGGCGGTCGTACTCGGCGGTGGACGCATCGAACAGCCACCGCAGCCAGCCCAGGTGGTCGCTGCGGTAGGCGGCGTTTTCCGGCAGCGCGAAGAACGGTGCATCCGGGTCGGGCTGCAGCTTGTCGTTCAGCACGAAGGGCAGCACCTGGCGCACGTCGTCCAGGGCCACGGTGGTGTTGCCGCGGAAGTAGGCCATGGCCTTGGCGAACATCAGCAGGGTCATCAGGTTGCGCACGGACAGGCCGTTGCGGGTCTGGCAGCCCAGGTCCTTCATGCGGTCGCGGCCGCTGTCGGCGGCGGTCAGCTGTGCCCAGTCGGCGCCGGCCAGGCGCGCGGTGTCCTTGGTCATGTATTCGAACTGTGCACCGGCGGTTTCCATCAGCTCGAACTGGCTGCTGAAGAATTCGATGCGGCGGCGCACATCCTGCGGAACCTCGACCGCGCGGATTTCCTGCAGCAGCTGGTCACCCTCGGCTTCGGTGAAGATGATGTCGCGCGGCACGACTTCTTCGGGGCGGATGTCCTGTTCGATGCGCAGCAGCATCTCTTCCAGGAAGCGCGGGTTGAAGGCCAGCGCCTGCACGACCACGTCGATGCGGTCGCGCAGGGCCTCGATCACCTGGTAGGTGCCGCCGCCGCGATCGTCGTTGGCGGTCAGGTACCAGGCCGATTCGGGGCATTCGTAGACGTGGTTGAGGATTTCGGCGTAGTTGTCGCCCATCACCGTGAGCAGGGCGCTCTGGGTGCGGGTGGGAATGCGGTTGTACTCGTCGATGATCTTCACCCGCATGCTCAGCCAGCTGCGCCAGGCGATGCGGATCTGGTTCATGTCCTGGGCGGCGACCAGGTCGGCCGGCAGCGGGTTGCCAAGCAGATCGGCAATGGTCATCTGCGGGTGGCCGTGCTGCATGGCGCGGCGCACCTCGCGCACCGGGTAGCCGGCCAGCACGCCCATCAGGATGGCGCTGGCGGTCTTGCCACGACCGGGCCCGCCCACGAACAGGCACTTGCGGCGGGTGGCGAAGGTCAGCAGCGGCAGCAGCACGTAGCTGGAGTAGCTCTGCGCCGACGGCAGGGTGAGCGGACGGCGGCTGTCACCCACGTTGAACCGCGGCGAGGGACCGTCGTGGTATTCGATGTCGTAGTGCGGGCTGATGATCGCGTTGTTGACGATCCAGAAGTAGGCCTGGCGCAGCTTCTCGTCCAGCGCCAGCGGGGCCGCAGCGGCATCACCGGGCAGTGCCACCGGGCCCGCATACAGTTCGGCCACATCGAAGCTGCGTGGCGCCGGCTCGGCGCGGGGATTGGTCGGCGCCTGCGAAAGACGCTGGAACAGATTGAACGGGGGCACGCAGATCCTTGGGTGACGGCCTGCCGGGATTGTAGAACGGCCGCGCACAACCTGCGCCCCGTGGCTGGGGAAACATGGGGGAAACGTCGACTGGGTAGGGTCGGTTGGGGATGCGCGACCGGGCATGGCCGATTGGAAATGGGCGATTGGGTATGGCCGACTGGAAATGGCCGACTGGGAATGGCCGACTGGGAATGGCCGACTGGGAATGTCCGACTGGGAATGGCCGACTGGGTAGAGTCGACTGTTAGTCGACTATCGCGCGCAGCGCGGGTTTTGCGGCAGCCCTGGGAAGAGCAGTCGACTAACAGTCGACTCTACCCCGTCGTCGCCGTCCCGTCGTTGCCCCCCAGTCGTGGCCGTCCCGTCGTTGCCCCCAGTCGTCGCCGTTCCGTCGTCGCCCCCAGTTGTCGCCGTCCCGTCGTTCCCCCCAGTCGCCGACGTGCCGTCGTTGCCCCAGTCGTCGCCGTCCCGTCGTTGCCCCCCAGTCCGCGCCATCCGTCGCCGGGGCCCAGTCGACGCCATCCGGCTGCCGCGCCGATCTACAATGGCCCATGGCCGCTTCGCCCACCCTGGACCAGTTGCGCCGCTATGCGGTGTCACGCACCTTGTTCGCGCCCACTACGCTGATGGCGGCGATCCGTCGCCTGGGTTTCGTGCAGGCCGATCCGATCCGTGCGCCGGCCCGTGCCCAGGACCTGACCCTGCGCCACCGGGTGAAGGATTACCGCGCCGGTGACCTGGAGCGGCGCTACGCGCGATTGCCGGTGGAAGAAGACTGCCTGGTGAACTACGGCTTCCTGCCGCGCGAGCACGTGGCGCTGATGCACCCGCGCGTGCCCAGGCGCGCCTGGGATGCGGCCACCCGGCGCCGCGCCGAGCAGGTGCTGGCGTTCGTGCAGGCGCAGGGTGCGGTCCACCCGCGCGAGGTGGACCAGGTCTTCGCCCATGGACGGGTGACCAATTACTGGGGCGGCACCAGCAACGCCAGCACGCAGCTGCTCGATGGCATGCACTACCGCGGGCTGCTGCGGGTGCAGCGGCGTGACAGCGGCACGCGCATCTACGCACCGGCGCTGCACGCGCCGCTTGATGCCGATGGCCTGACCGCGCAGCAGCGTGCCGAGGCGTTGCTGGCCCTGGTGGTGCGCAAGTACGCGCCGTTGCCGGCTGCCAGCCTGACCTATCTGGTGCGGCTGCTGGGCTACGGCGCTCCGCACCTGGCCGCGCCCCTGCAGCAGGCGCTGCGCGAGGCGCGTTCGCAGTTGGCCAGTTGCACGGTGGATGGCACGGTCTGGTTCTGGCCAGCTGACGAGAACCCGCGTTCGCGACGCCACGCAGTGGATGAGGCCGTGCGCCTGCTGGCGCCATTTGATCCGGTGGTCTGGGACCGTCGCCGCTTCGAACAGCTGTGGGGCTGGGTCTATCGGTTCGAGGCCTACACGCCCGCACCCAAGCGCCGCTTCGGTTACTACGCGTTGCCCCTGCTGTGGCACGAGCAGGTCATCGGCTGGGCCAATGTGACGGTGGTCGGCGGCCAGCTGCTGCCGCAGTTCGGCTACATCGGTGGCGCCGCCCCGCGCGGTGCGGCCTTCAGCAACGCGCTGGACGATGAACTGCAGCGCATGAGCCGTTTCCTGCTGGACTAGCGTCCTCCATCGCCATGGCTGGCACCGCGCGGCGACCGGCGCACGCGGGCTCGCGCGCGGTACAGATGGTCATCGGCGCGGTGGATGGTATCGGCCACGCTTTCGCCGGGTACATGCTGCGCTGCGCCCATCGAGAAGGCGCAGGGCGAATCGCTGCAATGATCGTTGTACCAGCGCTCCAGCTCCTGCAGGCGTGCCGGGTCCGGGTGGTTGGACACTACCAGGAATTCATCGCCACCCAGCCGCACCACGGCCTCGTCCTTGCCCAGCGGCGTACGCAGGAAGGTGGCGAAGCTGACCAGGATCGCATCGCCGCGGCGATGGCCTTCGTTGTCGTTGATCTGCTTGAAGTGGTCCAGGTCGAACACCAGGCAGGCCCAGGCCTGCCCGGCCTGTGCTTCCAGGGTGTGCAGGTAGCGCCGGTTGTTGCACTGGGTAAGCGGGTCCTTGAAGGACAGTTCGCGCAGCTGCTGTTCCTGGGTGCGCAGGGCGGTGACATCCTGCGCGTGGCCCAGCACATAGGGCGGCTGGGCTTCCGAATCCAGCACGTTGTGGTAGGCCCAGTAGCGCCGGGTGCCATCGGCAGCGATCAGTTCAATCACGCCCGAATCGGTGTGGTTGGCGCCGATACGGCGCAGATAGGTGGCAAATTGGTCCTGCTTGTCCTCGGGCATGAACTCGCCCAGGCTGCGGCCGACCACGTGCGCTTCGTCGTAGCCCAGCGACTGCATGGCGGCCGGGTTCACCGAGGTGAGCGTGCCATCCAGCGTATGGGTGCAGATCAGGCCAAGGCTGTAGTGGAACAGGCGCCGGTAGCGCACTTCGCTGGCTTCCAGCGCATCGCGGGTGCTGCGTTCCTCGCTGATGTCCTGGATGGCGCCGACCAGCCGCTGGCGGCCTTCGACGATCTGCCGGTTGCCGACCACGCGCACCCATATGTCGCGCCCGTCGGCGGTGGTCATCGGCAGCTGCAGTTCGTACGGCGTGCCTTCGTCCACGCAGCGCTGCACCGCCGTCTGGATGATGCCGCGGGTGTCGGGCCGGTAGAAGGAGAGGGCGGTGGCGAGCGTCGGTTCGTAACTGGAACGCACGCCGTGGATCTGCTTGGTTTCGCGGGTCCAGCGCACCTCGCCGGTGGCCAGCTCCAGTTCCCAGCCACCCACGCGCGCGGCGGTGTTGGTGCGCTCCAGGAAATCTTCGCTGCGCTTCAGCTCGCGGTGCAACACGCGCGCTTGTTCCACCTGGGCCAGCAGCGCGCTGCGTTGTTCCAGCACCTGGGTGGTGACCCGGCCCAGGTGCACCATCAGTTCGCGCTGCGAGGGTGAGAGCACGCCAGGCAGGGTGTCGAGCAGGCACAGCGTGCCGATCTGTGCACCGTGCGCCGTTTCCAGCGGAATGCCAGCGTAGTGGCGGATGCGCGGCCCGCCCAGCACCAGCGGGTTCTGCTGGAAACGCGGGTCCTGGCGCGCATCGGCAACTTCCATCAACCCCTGCTGCTCGATGGCGTGGGTGCAGAAGGAGATGTCACGCGGCGTTTCGCAGGTGCCTTCCAGACCGATGTTGGCCTTGAACCATTGCCGATCGTGGTCGACCAGCGAGATCAGGCCGGTCGGCATGCCGGTGGCGGCGCGCGCGGCCGCCACGATGGCGTCGAACACGGGTTCCGGTGCGGTATCCAGCACCCCCAGGCGATTCAGTTCTTCAAGTCGGGCGACTTCATCCATGGCAAGCGGGTGCTGTGTAGGGAAGTGTGGTGCTGCGACCTGCGGTCCGATCCTGACAATGAACGGGTTATGCTGATGCGCAGACCAGTGAAGCGTGCGTCAATGCGGGGTACTGGCGTATTGACGCAGTTCACGAAGGGCCCAGCGGACCCTAGGAGCCGGGTGCCACCAGGATCGCCGCATCCAGCACCGGCAACGCCTGCGGCGCCTGCCCCGAGGAGGCGACCAGGCGGATTTCCAGCGTGGTGCTGCCGCCCGCGGCCGCCGACAGCCCGCTGAAGGCCGCCAGTTTCTGCGGTAGCGGCACCGCAAACGTGGTCGGATGGCTGTGGTCCATGCCCGGCATGCTGGGGCCGAAGAACGACACCGTGCCGGCATAGTACGGACTGTCCGCATCCACGCTGCGCACCCCGGCCGGGGCGTTCACCAGCACGTCGAATTCGCGCGCGTTCTGCAGGCCGTGGGGGCGTTCCAGGGTGACTTCGGCAATCAACTGGCGCGGCGCGGTGGCGGCCAGGTGCGCACGCACCGCCGCGTGCGGTACGGCCACGCGCACCGCATCCTGCGCACGGGTACCGCGCACCAGCGTTGCTTCGGCGGCAGCGGGAACAGCGGCTGCAGTCGCGCTGGCCACCGCGCTGGTGCCAGCACCGTAGGCATAGTCGTAATCGAAGGCCTGGGTGGTAAAGAAGTCGCGCGCGGTCTTGTTGCCCACCGGCCGGCCCTGGGCATCGACGAAGAAGCGGAAGGGTTCGCGCATGAACTGTTCGCGCGTGGCCGGATCGGTGGGCATGATCGGGCGGCCGAAGCGTTGCTGCTGCTTGGTCCAGACATCCCACAGGCGATCCATGTTGGCGTGGTGCAGATAGAAGATCGGATCCAGCGGCGACAGGAAGTTGGTCATGTTGCCGTAGGGGCCGGGATCGACCGCACCGACGCCGCCAATGCAGTTGTGGACCTTGTTGTGCGGGAAGCCTTCCAGTACCGAGAATTTCGTGGCGCCGTCGGGTTGCAGCACGTGCGAGGCGGTGCGCGAACTGGTGAAGCTGCGGCTGATGTCGGGGTTGTTGAAATCCTGCGGTGACAGGCCGGCGCGGATGGTATCGGGCGATACCGCCGAGGCGGTCTTCGGGTCCAGCTGCGGGTGTTCGGCCCACAGGTAACGGGCGCCGCAGGTGACCGCGTAGGCGGCATTGCCGGAAATGCCGGTCTGTTCCTTGGCGTTGTAGCCGGTCACATCGTTCCAGACATCGTCCATGCTGTTGTAGCCGCGCAGCGACAACTGCTTGCGCTGCTCCGGGTCCAGGGTGGCCCAATAGCGCTGCAGGGCCGGTTTGATGAAATCGGTGAACACCGCCAGGTTGCGGGTGTAGCGCGAATAGGCCGCGTCGGTGGGGGTCAGTACGCTCTCGAACATCGACGGTGGAATCTTCGGCAGGTCGGTCCAGTCCCAGTACGGCATGGCGAACTGCGGATCGCCGCTGAGGCTGCGGATGGTCTGTTCGAAGTAGCCCACATAGCCCCGGTGCCAGACGTAGAACCACCAGTTGCCGTGCGGGCAGTCCATCAGGTGTACGAAGGCATTGCGGAACCAGTTGCGTGGATCGTCCGGCGGCAATGCCAGCATGGCGCGGATGCCGCGCGCATAGCTGGCCAGCATGCGCTGGCCCTGCGGGCTGGTGACGTTGTAGCGCTGGAAGCGCGCCGCACCGGCTGCAGCGGTGGCGGGTACATCGTCGGCCAGTGCCGCCGGCGCCAGCGAGGCCAGCGATGCACTGGCGGTGGTTGCGAGAAAATCACGTCGTGTGAGGCGCATGGCATCCTTCCTGGTGTGTGGTGGAACCGCATGGGGTCGCACAGCACGGCAGGGGCCGGCGGCGTGGCCGCGGGCCCAACGGATACATCCCGTCCGTTGCCTGCCCGTTGCGGTCGCGCAGCGGCAACCGGGGGCAGGCGGCCGTAGTATAGGCACCGCCTGCGGCCCGGTTCTGGGCAACGGGGCACACTCGGAACGACGCTGCGCCGGTTGTCAGCGCGAGCCCTGGGGGTTCAGGTAGAGACGGGCGCCATCGGCAACCCGGCGCCCTGACCAGCGGCCGCTGCCGCTCTGGCGGAAGCGCGCGATCACCGTGTTGTTGGTATCGGTCAGCAGCAGGTCGTTGCCCGACAGCAGCCAGCGGTTCACCGAGAACACGCCATCGGGGCAGCCGGCCGGTACCCAGGCGCCGTAGCCACCGAACCAGGTGCTGTCCTTCAGTTCGATGGTGCAGCTGTTGCCGCCTTCCTGGCCCAGGGTCCAATGGCCGAACAGATCGCGTTCGTCCACATCGTCGCGCCGGTGGCGTGCGTCGTGCCCCCGGTGCTCACCCCAGTCGTCGTCAGCGCCGTCGTCGATGCTGATGTCGATCTCGCTGCTGCTGCTGCTGCTGCTGCGTGTCTGAGTGGTCTCGCTGGAGGTGGTCTGCGTGGTGGTGCTCAGTTCGCCCACCGGTGGTGGGGCGTCCTGCGCGGCGGCGAACAGGGGGCCTGCCAGGGCCAGGCTGGACGACATCAACAGCAGCACGGAACGGGTGCGGATGACCATGGTCGGTGCCTCGAGGGGAGCGGCGGAAGGGCGCGCGCGCCCAGCCTGGCCCCGGCCCTGCATCGGAGGCGTGAACTAGCCGGTCTGTGCCAGTGCAACCCGCACCCGGGTGGCCAGTTCGTCGATGGTGAAGGGCTTGCCAATCAGCTGCACGCGCGCATCGAGCACGCCGTCGTCCACCAGCGCATTGCGGCTGTTGCCGGTGGCGTACAGCACTTTCAAGCCGGGGCGCCGGGCCAGCGCCTGCTCGGCCAGCTGGCGACCGTTGACTTCCGGCATCACCACGTCGGTGAACAGCAGGGCGATGGACGGATGGGCATCGAGCAGGGGCAGGGCGCTGGCGGCGCCATCGGCGGACAGCACGTCGTAGCCCAGCTCGGTCAGGGCATCGACCGAAAAGCGGCGCACCGCCTCGTCATCGTCCACCACCAGGATGCGCTCGGCGCCCCCGTCAGGCGGTGTGGCCGGGCTGCGTGACGGCGGCCGCGCCGACGGTGCCGCTTCGCCCAGCAGGCGCGGCAGGTAGACGCGCACGCAGGTGCCAGCGCCGGGGCTGGACTCCAACGCCACATGGCCCGCCGACTGCTGCACGAAGCCATAGACCTGAGACAGCCCCAGTCCCGTGCCCTGGCCCACGTCCTTGGTGGTGAAGAACGGATCGAACGCGCGCGCCTGCACGTCCGGGGCCATGCCGGTGCCGGTATCGCTGACCGCGATCAGCACGTAGTCGCCTGCAGGAATGCCGGGATGGGACGCCGCGTTGCCGATGTCGATGCGGCAGTTGCCGGTCTCGACCTTCAGCCGGCCACCACCGGGCATGGCATCGCGGGCATTCACGGCCAGGTTCAGGATCACGTTTTCCAGCTGGTTGGCGTCGGCGTGGGTCCACCACAGGTCGCGGCCCAGCAACGTTTCCAACATGATGCTGCTGCCCAGCGAATGCACCAGCAGGTCGCTCATGCCGGCCAGCAGGTGGTTGCTGTCCAGGGCGACCGGTTGCAGCGGCTGCTGCCGCGAGAACGCCAGCAGGCGCTGAGTCAGCTGCGCTGCACGCTGGGCACCATCGAGCGCCATTTCAATGTAACGGTGGGCGCGGCTGTCGCCACTGTCGATACGTAGTGCCAGCAGGTCCAGCGGGCCGATGACCGTGGCCAGCATGTTGTTGAAATCGTGCGCGATGCCGCCGGTCAACTGGCCCACCGCTTCCATCTTCCGGCTCTGCCGCAGGGCATCTTCCACCCGCAGGCGTTCGGCAACTTCGGCGTGCACGCGTGCTTCCAGTTGTTCGTTCAATTCCTGCAGGCGCGCATCGGCGGCCTTGCGGCGGGTGATGTCGATGGCCACGCCCAGCATGCGCACGCATTGGCCGTGCTCGAAGATGCCGCGGCCCTTGGCGGCCACCCAGCGCACGATGCCGTCTTCCTTGCCGACGGTGCGGTATTCCACATCGTAGCTGGCGCGCCGGGCCGGATCCGCGGCCGCATCCAGTGCGGCCAGGGTGGCGTCGCGGTCGTCGGGGTGCAGGCCGGCGCGGAAGTCATCCATGGTCACGTGCGCGCCGGCGGACATGCCGAACATGGCCTTGGTGCGAGGCGGCCAGATCAGTACGCCACGCACCAGGTCCACATCCCAGAAGCCCTGTTCACTGGCTTCGGTGGCCAGGCGCAGGCGTTCCTCACTGTCGGCCAACGCGGCTTCGGCGGCCTTGCGCGCCGACAGGTCCAGCATGGCACCGATCATGCGCAGGGGCTGGCCCTGTGCATCGCGCAGCACGGCACCGCGGTCCAGTACATCGGCGTAGCTGCCATCGGCGCGGCGGAAGCGGTACTCGTCCATCCAGGCACTGCCGTGGCCGTCGATCACCGCATGGATGCTGCTGTCGACCCGCGCGCGGTCGTCGGGATGGATGTGGTCCAGCCACCATTGCGCCGTGGAGGTCTTTACCGCGTGGCCGAACAACGCGCTGACTGCTTCGTTCCAGATCACGTGGCCATCGGCCATGCGCCAGTCCCACACGGCATCGTTGGTGGCCTGTGCGGCCAGCCGATAGCGCTCTTCGATATCCAGGCGTTCGGCTTCGGCGGCCTTGCGGTCGGTTATGTCCAGCGAGGTGCCGACCAGGCCGATCACCGCGCCGTCGGCATCGCGCAGCGGCGCCTTGGTCGACAGCCACCAGGCCTGCCGGCCATCGGCGAAGCTGATCTTTTCTTCCAGCTGTTCGGTGCGGCCACTGGCCATGATGCGTTCGTCGGTGGCCATCACCGCGGCGGCCTGCGCGGGGTCGCCCAGCAGTTCGGCGTCGGTGCGGCCCACGTATTGCTGCGGCGGCAGGCCGATCAGTTCGGTGGCGCCATGGTTACCCATCAGCAGTCGGCCCTGACGGTCCTTGGCGTACATCACGCCGGGCGCGGCTTCCATGAACGAGCGCAGCAAGGCCTGTGCCTGGTCGCGCTCGGCCTGCACGCGCAGGCGCTCGTCAATGTCGATCAGCACGCCAGGAAAACCGGTGGCGCGGCCGCTGGCATTGCGCTCGATCCGGCCGATGCCTTCCAGCCAGTGGTACTGCCCGTCCTCGCCACGCGCCCGGTAGGGGTGGGCGAAGCGGTCGCCATCACGCACGGCGGCGTCGATGGCGGCGGTCAGCCCGGGCAGGTCGTCGGGGTGGATGGCGCCCAGCACGTCGTGCAGCTGCATCTTCTTCCCGGCCAGTGCCGGGTCCAGGCCGAACGCGCGGGCCAGGTAGGCATCCACGGTCAGCTGGTCGTTGGTTACGTCCCAGAACCAGGTGCCGACGATGGCGCCGGCAGCCAAGGCCATGTTCACGCTGGCCGCAGCACGTGCCGCAGGGGAATCGTTGGGGGGTGCAGCGTTCACGGCGGTCTCGGCAGGTAAAGAATGGGCCCCGGCCGCCAGCGGCAGGGGCGCCAGTCTAGATCAGCCGGGTGTGGTCAGGGCGTGGTGCCCGGTGGCCCGTTGCGGTCGGGATCGGGCGCGACCCGTGCCACCCGCTTGCGGTAGTCATGCACGTTGTCACCGCGCACGCGCCGTTCCTGGGTGCCGGTGATGCTGTCCACCCGCCGGTCCGAGCCGGTGACCGGCTTGGCGTCGATCTCGGTTTCGTGTTCGAAGCCGTGCGATTTGTCGGTGTTGCGGTAGTAGCGGTACAGCGCCCAGTACAGCGCCGTGGCGCCTGCCGGGCCTGCGGCCAGCAACCAGAGACCAGCGTCATCACTCATGTCGTTGCCACCAGGAAGGCGATTGCGAGGGCTTCGATGATCGTGCCGGTGGTGAGCGCGGCCAGCAGCAGCTTCCACTGCTGCACCGGCACGCTGCCCATGGTTTCACCGGTGCGGCCGTTCACCGCGATGTAGTGCAGCATGCCGCCGTTGCGGCCGGGCTGGTGGTAGGAATACAGCCAGACCGGCAGGTACATCGCCACCCAGCGGGTACCGTGCACCTGCAGTTGTTCCTGTTCCCAGCGCACGCCGCGGTCGTAACGATTCACGCTGCGCTCCACCTGCGCGCGGGCAATGGACAGCAACTGGTCTTCCAGCCGCGGCCGCAGCTTTTCCACGTCCAGATCGCGCTTTTCCGAGGTGAAGCCGGCCAGGTAGGAAGCGTTCCACTTCACCGCGTTCTTGGTATCGAACGGCAGGATGGTGTTGATGATGTTGTTGGTGTTGGCGCGGGTGTCCAGGTTGCCGCGGTCGGCAGAGGACTTCAGGGGCAGATCGTCCACGGTGAAATCCACCTGGCGTTCCACCTGGTAGATGTCGGCGTCGTAGTAGGTCTGCTTGTTCTTTTCCGTGCCGCGGGTGTATTCGCGGGTCTTGATCTCGCCCTTGCCGGCCACTGCCGCGCTCACGTTGCCGTCCACGATCATGTAGGGCAGGTACACGCCCACCACGTTTTCCGGGGTGAACTGGTCCTTGAACGCCTTCAGCGCGAACATGCGCCGCTTGTCCACGAACTGGCGGATGCGGGCGACGGCATCGTCCTTGCTGATATGGAACGGCAGCACCGCGTCGGGCACCGCGCCGTTGGCGATCTGCTCGTTCACCCCGAACACGTGCCGGCACCAGTGGCAGCGGGCGGTCATGGTGCTTTCGGTATTGACCGTCACCTCGGCGCCACAGCCGGTGCACTTGAAGGTCATCAGTGCCGACAGGTCGGCATCGATGTCGCGCGCGCCGCTGGCGATCACCGTGCCGCGAAGCTCGCCGATGGCCTCGCCCAGACCGAAGGCTTCCTCCACGCGGGCGCCGTGCCATTCGTGACGGCAGAACTGGCAGACCAGGATGTCGGTGCCCAGGCGTGGCCGGATATCGGTGGCGCCACACTTGGGACAGCGGTTCAGGCCGTCCTTCAGTTCGTTGGCCGAGGTGTCGATGGCCAGCGGGTCGGGCGCCTCGATCTCATCGCGGATCGCCTGCGGAAGTTTGGAGGTGTCCAGCGGGAAGCTGCCGGGCGGCGGCGGGACATCCTGCGGCGAGCCGGGGCCATCCAGCGCCGCCCCGGGCAGGGGCGGCGGCGTGGGTGCGGCGGGCGGCACGGGGGGCAGGGGCGGCGGGCTGTTGCGCGGATCGGACATGGTGATGGTCGGTCCTGCCGGTTACAACCCCAGCGCCTTGGCCTTCAGCGCGTCGTAGTCGCTCTGCGTGATCAGGCCAAGGTCCAGCATTTCCTTGGCCTTCTTCAGCTTGGCCACCGGGTCTTCCGCCGCCGGTGCGGTGGGCTGCTGCAGATTGCCGGCACCGAACATGCCCGAGGCCATGCCCACGCCCACCAGGCCGGCCGCGCCGCCGTTCTCGCCGGCCGACTGGATGCCCTGGGCCACGCTGGCCTGCAGGTTGGAATTGCCGCGCGCACCGGACAGCGCATCGGCGCGCTGCACGGTCTTCAGCAGTTCGCGGGTGTTGGCGTCGTATTCAATGGAGACGATGGCCGTCTTGACGATGGCCAGGCCGCGATCGCTCTGCCACTGGTAGGCCTGTTCCACCGCGGCCGACAGGCTCTGCGCGAAGCCGATCGAATCCTGCTGCAGCTTGGTGATGCGGTTGCCCTTGGCCGGGTCGTTGCTGTACAGGCTGAAGGCCGGTGCCAGCGAACCCACCACTTCATTGAACAGCTGGGTGGCGGCGGCGTTGTCCATGTCGGTGAAGTCGAATACCTGGCCGGGCTGCAGGTAGCTGGCCGGCACTAAGTTCTTCACGAACAGGATCGGGTCGACGATCTTCAGCGTGTACGAGCCACGGGTGACCGCACCAACCTGGGTATTGAGGAAGGCATCGTCCCAGTAGATTTCCGACTGGGTGCCGAAGCGGTTGTCCGGCAGTTCCTTCAGCGAAACAAAGAACGCTGCCTGCTGGGAACCGGGCTGGCCGCCGAACTTGAAGCGTTCCCAGCTCTGCTTGATGAAGGTGCTGACCAGTCCATCGCCGGCGAAGATCGATTGCGAATTCAGATCGTCCGAGCGCCATTCGTAGCCACCGGGCTCGGCCACGAAGGCGGTGATGGCACCGTCCTGGAACAGCAGCAGGCCGTAGCCTTCGGGCACGACGATCTTCGAGCCGTTGCTGATGATGTTGGACGAACCGCTGGTGTTGGAGCCGCGCCCGGCATTGGTGCCGCGCGGTACCGCCGCGAACAGCGCTGCCGTGGACGGCAGGCCCGTCGGCACGGTGTAGAAATCCTTCCACTGGTCGGCCAGAACACCGCCTACCGCACCCTTGACCGCCTGTACCAGACCCATGACCTGCTCCGTGTGGTTGTCTGGGCAGACTATATATCAGCGCGGGCAGGGCGCGTTGGGGGGTGGAAACCACCCCCGGTACGGCAGTTACATCATGGCCCGGTTGATCAGGCCCCAGCCGATCAGCACCACCAGCAGGGCCGGCAGGGTCACAAACGAGGCGATCATCCAGCGCAGGGCCTTGCGCGAGGTGACGGCGGCCGGACCCATCTGCCCGGTCGCCTTCAGCGACGAGGTCTTGTTGGCGTAGACGGTGGCCACGATGCCGAAGGGCCAGAAGCCGCAGAAGATGCTCAGGATCGCGGCGAACAGGTAATCCTTGGGCGGATTGGCGGGTGCTGCATTCTCCATGAAAACGTTTCCTCCATTTTGGAGGCGCGATTATGGGGCAGCCCATGGGCCTTTGGAACGGCACGTTGCGCTTCTAGCGCACGGATTGAGGCACCCGTCGCAACTTGCTGATGTCATAGCCCATCGCCTGGATGCGGGCGACCGCTTGCTGGTACTGGGACTCGCTCACCTGCGGGGTGCGGGCCATGTACCAGACGTAGTCGCGCTTGCTGCGGCCGACGATGGTCTGGCCGTAGTCCGTATCGACCCAGGCGATGATGTATTCGGCCTGGATGGGCCAGACGAACTGCATGCCCCAGACCGCGCCGGCGCCTTCCGGTTCCACCCGGCCAATGGGGTGCATGGTTTTCAGCGGCGCCTGGAAGCTGCCCTTGCGGTAGGTAAAGGTGGTCTGGATGCGGCCATCGGGGCGCGGTGCGTAGCTTTCCACCGCATCGAAGGCCTCGCGCTCGGGCCAGGAGGGAATATGGGCGATCACGTACCAGTCGCCCATGAAACGCGGCACATCCACCGATGCCGGGCGCGGCAGGGGGCGGGTGTCCTGGCTGCTGCAGCCGGTGCCGAACAGGGCCACGGCCAGCAGGGAAAACAGCGGGGGCATGCGCATGGTGGGCCTCGCTCAGCGGGGGCGGAACAGGTAATGGGCAACCAGCCACTGCTGGCCATCGTCGTAGCCGAACAGCTCGGCGCAGGCCATCCAGAACATGCGCCAGCGCTGCCACCACACGCGTGCAGCGGCGTCGCTGCCATAGGTCTGGGCCAGCAAGGGCAGCAGTTCTTCGCGCGCTGCATCCTGGTTGGCCAGCCAATGGTTGGCCGTGCGCTGGTAGTGGGTGCCGTCCAGCAACCAGCGCTGCTGCAGCTGCAGGTCGTGCTGGAAATGCAGCAGGGTGTCGGCGGCCGGCATCAGGCCGCCGGTGAAGAAGTGGCGGCCCATCCAGTTGTCATCGCCTTCGGTTTCGAACGGGTACATCAGCGTGCGGTGCGCGAAGATGTGTACGAACAGCGCGCCGTCCGGGCGAAGCCAGCCGGCAATGCGGCCCAGCAACTGCGCGTAGTTGCGCACGTGCTCGAACATTTCCACCGACACGCAGCGGTCGAAGGCGTGCGCGGGCAGCTCCAGCAGATTCACGTCACGGGTCAGCACCTGCACGTTGCGCAGCCCGCGCGCTTCACACTGGGCCATGATGTGCGCGCGCTGGCTGTGCGAGTTGGACACGGCGGTGATGCGCGCCGTGGGATAGCGCTCGGCCATCCACAACGTCAGCGAGCCCCAGCCGCAGCCCAGTTCCAGGATGTCCTGGCCATCGGCCAGACCGGCGCGCTCGCCATACAGTGCCAGCATCGCGTCTTCGGCCTGGTCCAGCGTTTCGTGACCGGTGCGGTAATAGCAGCTGCTGTACTTCAGCCGATGGCCCAGGCATTGCTGGAAGAACGCAGCGGGCACTTCATAGTGCTGGCGGTTGGCCGCATCCACGTGCAGTGCCAGCGGGCTGGTCGACAGTTCCTGCAGGCGCTGCTGGAACCGCTGTGACTGCGCCTGCAGGCCGCCGGCCTGTTCTTCGGCCAGGCGTTGCGCACACAGGCGGCGGATGCCCAGGCGCAGCGCGGCATCGGGCAGCCAGCCGCGTTCGGCCCAGCCGGTCAGTCCGGTTTCAACCAGAGTAGGTGGGGTGAGCGAAGTGACCGCATTCATGGCGAGGGATCCTTGGGCGAGCGGGGGAACCACGGGAAGAACATCGGGGTGCTGCGCTGGTACTGGCGGTAGTCCTCGCCACGGCTGCGCAGCGCCTGTTTTTCGGTGAACGGAACACCGCTGAGGTAGCGCAGGAACACGTACATCAGCAGCGGGCCGGCCCAGGCCAGCCACCACAGCGGCGAGCCCACGGCCAGCAACACGTAGGCGAACCAGTGCAGCCATTCGAAGAAATAGTTGGGGTGCCGCGAGTAGCGCCAGAGGCCGTCGCGGCAGGTGCGGCCCTTGTTGGCCGGGTTGGCGCGGAAGCGCGCCAGCTGCCGATCAGCCAGGCTTTCACCGCCCACGCTGAGCAGCCAGACCGCGACCGCCGCGGCGATCCAGCCGCCCATCTGCGTGCTGGTATTGGCGGCCACCGCAACGAACGGAAGGGCGAACAGCAGTACCAGCAGCGCCTGCGCCATGAAGAAACCGAAAATCTTGCCCTGGTGTCCCTGCCAGTGTTCACGCAGGTAGCGGTAGCGACCGTCTTCCTCTTCGTGGCGCACGCGCTGCCACAGGTGCAGGGCCAGCCGCGCACCCCACAGCCCGCCCAGCACCGCCAGCGCGATGCGCGGTGCCGGCGCACCCTCACCCAACCAGGCCAGCAGCAGGGCAGCGGCCGCCACGCCCTTGGCCCACAGCACGTCGACCACGCCGATGTTGTCGTGGCGGCGCTGCCAGGCCCAACCCCAGCTCATCACCAGCGCGGCATACAGCAGCACCCACAGCAGGCCGCTCATGGTCGCGCCCTCTGCAGCAGGGGCCGGCGCGGTGCGCGGGCGCCATGGCGGGCTCTGCCGACCAGCAGCGGCAGTGCCACCGCCCAGCCCAGGCCCAGCAGGGCAACGCCGTGCCAACGGGGTTCAGCGAAGGCGACCGCATCGAAGCCGCGTGCGGCCGACAGGTAGGCCAGCGGTGCCAGCAGCAGGCCGAACAGGATCGGCAGCAGCCGATGCCGCTGCAGGAAGGCCATGGATGCAGTCAGGGTCATGGCGAAGGCGGCCCACAGCGCACAGATCCACGGCGGTGGTGCCCAGCCGAATGGGGCGGCGGCATAGCGCACGCTGCCGGTGGCGGCCACCACGCCGTCCACCAGCCACGCGCAGGCCAGGGCCAGCGCCACCAGTTTCAGGTCCAGCCGAGGCTGCGGCGACGTCATCAACTGGCTGCCGATATAGATCGTTGCGGCTGGCAGGGCCGGCCACTGCCAGCCGCGTGCGGCACCGGCCACGGCGCACAGCCAGACCGCCTGGTTGCCGAGCAGATTGACCCAGGTGCGGCGCATTTCACACCGCCTGCCCGGCATTGCCGGCGGGGCGGTAGCCCGGGCGTGCCATCAGCAGGTGCGACACGCCGATCGAGCGCTCCAGGAAGCCGCCTTCGCAGTAGGCCAGATAGAACTCCCACAGGCGGCAGAAGCGCGCGTCGAAGCCCTGCGCCTGCACGGCGCTGCGCTGGGCCAGGAAGCGCTGCCGCCAGGCACGCAGGGTCAGGGCATAGGAGTGCCCGAAGTCGTGCTGGGCCACCAGCTGCAGGTCGCTGCTGCGGGTCTTGGCGGCCATGATCGCGTTGATGGAGGGAATGAAGCTGCCGGGAAACACGAAGCGCTTGATGTAGTCCACGCTGCGGCGCGCCTGCTCGTAGCGATGGTCCTCGATGGTGATCGCCTGCAGCAGGGCTACGCCATCGGGCTTCAGCAGGCGCTGCAGGGTGGCCAGGTAAGTGTCCAGGTATTCGGCGCCCACGGCTTCGATCATCTCGATCGAGACCAGCTTGTCGAACGGCCCCTGCAGGTCGCGGTAGTCCTGGGTGAGCAGGGTGATACGGTCCTGCAGGCCGGCCTCGCGCACGCGTTGCTGGGCCAGCGCGTGCTGTTCAGCGGAAATGGTGGTGGTGGTGACATGGCAGCCGTAGTGCCGCGCGGCATGCAGGGCGAAGCCGCCCCAGCCGGTGCCGATCTCAACCACGCGGTCGCCCGGCTGCAGCTGCAGCTGCTGGCAGATGCGGTCCAGCTTGCGCATCGATGCGGTTTCCAGCGTTTCCTGCTCGTTGGCGAACAGTGCCGAGGAGTACATCAGGTCCGGCGACAGGAAGAGGCTGAAGAAGTCGTTGCCCAGGTCGTAGTGGGCGGCGATGTTGCGCCGGCTGCCGGCGCGGCTGTTGCGGCGCAGGCGGTTCCAACCGCGCAGCAGCCAGCCGCCCACCCGTGCCGGGCCGCGCTCCATGCCGTCCAGCAGGTCGCGGTTGCGTACCAGCAGCTGCACCAGCGCCACCAGATCGTCGCAGCGCCAATCACCGTCGATATAGCTCTCGCCCGCGCCCACGCTGCCCTGCGCGGCCACCTTGCGATAGAACGCCGGGTCTTCGATGGTCACCGTGGCGTGCAGCTCGCCGCTGGCATGGCCCAGCCGCTGTTCGCCGAACGCGTCGCGAACCAGCAGGCTGCCTTCGCGCAGCGGTGCCAGCTGGTCCAGCAGGCGGCGGCGCAGGAAGGCGTCCAGCGCGCCGGGCGGGGCCAGGGCCACCGAGGGAGTGAGTTCATTCATTGCGGTTTCTCGGCAAGGGAAGGGTGGTCGTGCACGGGGTTGCGCTTCAGCCACAGGCGCAGGGCGTGCCAGTGAATGGCGGCCACCACCTGCACGGTCATCAAGGGGTAGGCGGCCAGCACCCGCGCCAGGCCGGGGCCATCCAGCGGCCGGCGCTGCATGCTCTGGGTGGCATCGAACTGGCGCACACCGTCGCGCCAGACCTGCATATGCACGCGCAGGTGCTCGCCGGGCAGGTTGAAGCGCCAGTCGTAGTGGCAATCCATGGCCATGAACGGCGACACATGGAAGGCCTTGTCGAACTGCCAGCGCAGATCCTGGTTGCCATGCAGGGCACGCGCAACCGGCAGCACATAGGCGTGGCGCTCCTTCCACGGCGTGTTGGTGATCTCGGCCACGATACAGTCCAGGGTCTGTCCATCGGCGCGATAGCAGTAGTAGAAGCTGACCGGATTGAACACATGGCCGCCAAAGCGCAGGTGGGTGAGCAGCCGCACCGGGCCCTGCGGGCGATAGCCCAGCTCGCGGGCCGCATGGGCGCGCACGGCATCGGCAAGCGGCTGGTCCGGATCACCGAAGTAGTCGCTACGGCGGAACTCGGCCACGTTGCGGCGATTGACCGACCACAGCCAACGCCCGGCAAACACGCTGTCCAGTTCATCCAGGTCCAGCAGCAGCTGCGCGATCGGGTAACGGAACGCATGCGCGTGCGGCTGGTGACGGCGGTGCAGCACATGGCCGAAGTAGAGCGCGCTGCCGCTCATGCCGGCACTTCCACGTCGAAGGTACTGTTGGCCTGGGCGGTGCGTTCGCGCAGCGCATCCACCACCCGGCGGGCGCTGCGGATGCCGTCTTCGTGGAAGCCCCAGCCCCAGTACGCGCCGGCAAACCAGGTGTGGTGGCGACCCTGCACCTCGCCCCAGCGCTGCTGTGCGCGCACGGCGGCGTGGTCGTGCACCGGGTGCGCGTACTGCAGGCGGCGCAGCACCTTGTCCGGATCGATGGCGTCGCTGCGGTTCAGGGTGACTACCAGTGGCGTATCGCCGGGCAGGTCCTGCAGCAGGTTCATGCAATAGCTGACCGTGCAGGCCGCATCGGGCGCGCGCGGCACATGCGCATTCCAGGCTGCCCAGGCCTTGCGGTTGCGCGGCAGCAGCGATGCATCGGTGTGCAGCACGGCTTCATTGGGCTGGTAGCGGATCGCGCCCAGCACGGCGCGTTCCACCGGGTCCACCTGCTGCAGCAGAGCCAGGGCCTGGTCGCTGTGGCAGGCCAGGATCACCTCATCAAAGCCTTCCACGCCGGCGGCACTGTGGATGCGCACGCCCCATGGCAGGCGCTCCACCGCGTGCACCGGGCATTCCAGACGCTCCCGTACCTGCCAGCGCGCACGCAGTGCATCCACGTAGCGCGCCGAGCCGCCGCGTACCACCCGCCACGGCTGGCGCCCGGTCATCTGCAGCATCTGGTGGTTGGCCATGAACTGCACCAGGTAGCGCGCCGGGAAGTCCAGCACCGTGGCCGTGGGCGATGACCACAGCGCCGAGGCCATCGGCAGCAGGTGCTCATCGACGAAGGCCTGGCCGTAGCCGTGCTGCTGCAGGTACTGGCCCAGGGTGGGGCCGTGTTCTTCCTGCAGCAGGGCCGGCGCCTGGCGATAGAAGCGGCGCAGGTCGGCCAGCATGCCCCAGAAGCGCGGCGAGACCAGGTTGCGGCGCTGGCAGAACAAGCCATCAAGCGAAGTGGCGTTGTACTCCACGCCGCTGCGCTCGCTGTGCATGGAAAAGCTCATGGTGGTGGGCTGCGAGGCCACGCCCAGCTCGTTGAACAGCCCGGTGAGCAGCGGGTAGTGCTGCTGGTTGAAGACGATGAAGCCGGTATCGACGGCGAGCGGGCGCCCATCCACGGTGACGTCATGGGTGTGGGTATGCCCGCCCAGATAATCGTTGGCCTCGAACAGGGTGACTTCGTGTTCGCCGTCCAGCCACCAGGCACTGGCCAGCCCTGCAATGCCCGATCCGATGATTGCGATGCGCATGTCAGTGCCTCGCCTTGGCCAGCACCCAGTCGGGTATGGGTTTGAGTCCTTTTACCAGGCCGACCGCCGCCATCGCACGCAGGCCGTACCAGGTCAGGTCGATTTCCCACCAGCGGAAGCCCTGGCGCACCGTGCCGGGGAAGAAGTGATGGTTGTTGTGCCAGCCCTCGCCGAAGGTGAGCAGGGCCAGCCACAGGTTGTTGCGGCTGTCATCGCGCGTATCGAAGCGGCGGCTGCCGAAGCGATGGGCCAGCGAATTGATGGTGACCGTGGCGTGGAACAGCACCACGGTGGAGATGAAGAAGCCCCAGACCAGCAGCTGCGGGCCGCTGGTGTGCAGGCCCGGCGCGGTGTGCTGCAGCAGTTCGCCCAGCCCGAACAGGCCCGCGGCCAGCAGCACCGGCACGGCGATGTCGAAGCGGTCCAGCCAGCGCAGCTCGGGGAAACGGGCCAGGTCCGGCACGCGGCTGAGATCGGTGCTGAAGGCTTCGCGGGTCAGGAACCAGCCCATGTGGCTGCGCCAGAAGCCGACTTCATTCGGTGAATGCGGATCCTGTGGCTGGTCGGCATGGCGGTGGTGATGGCGGTGGTGCGCGGCCCACCACAGCGGCCCGCGCTGCACGCTGGCGGCGCCGATCACCGCGAACGCGAACTGCACCGGGCGCGAGGTCTGGAAGGTGCGGTGGGAAAAATAGCGGTGGTAGAAACCGGTAATGGCGAACATGCGCACGGCGTACAGTGCGGCCGCCACCGCAACGGCGGTCCAGGAGACGCCTACCCAGATCACCCCCAGACAGGCCACGTGCAGCAGCACGAAGGGCACCGCGCGCAGCCAGTCGATGCGCCCGGCCTGGGCTGCCGGCACCTCGTTCGCAGTGCTGCCGGTGTCGAACCAGCGGCGCAGGGTGCGCAACAGGCGGGCGCGTCGGCGGGGCAGGGGCGCAGCTGCAGACATGTTCGGTTTCCGGAAGGCGCGTGTGTAGGTGCCTACGTTGCAACAGCGCGATTGGATGCAGTGCATTCGCATACGTGCAGTAATTCACTTGGCCGTAACACCACACGAGGCGACGAGCGGCAACTCCTGCTCTCGTTGCCACTGGCTGCGGCTGGCGGGGACGGGGGGATTCCTGAAGGTTACGCGCACCTGCGGATAGCGTCCCTTGCCGTCACGCAGGTTGCTGGTGCCGTTGAATTCGAGCAGGCGACGGTCGGCGTTGGCATAGACCAGGCTCAGGCCGGGTGCCACCGCGCCGTACCAGGCATCCAGGCGCACGGCGAAGGACTGCGCCGGCTGGCCCTGCCATTGCAGCGCGCCGCGGTACTGCACCTTCAGCGGGTAGAAGCGCTGCCGCCCCGGCACCAGGAAGGACAGGGTGACCGGCTGGCCGCGCAGCAGGGTGTCCCAGTGCTGGCGCACGGCGGCATCGAAGCCGGCATCGATCACCGCGTCTGCCGGCAGCGCGACCCGTGCCTGTACGGGTGCCGCGTCGCCGGCTTCCCGCCACTGCACCTGCACGGCCGTTGCGGAAACGTCCAGCGTGGCGGCCTGGCCGCTGCGCCGGTCCTGCAGGGTATAACCGCGTGCGGCGGGGCGGCCGGTGGCAGGCAACTGCTTGCGGGCGAAGGGCTGGCCCGATCCACAGCGGTATTCCACCCAGCGCTGTGCCCCTTCGTCCGGGCCCTGCTGCCAGTGCACCTCGCGGTAGGCCACGCGCCCGTCCGCGGTGGTGGCCACGCCTTCACTGCGCAGCGGGGCGGGTTCGGCATGGGCGCAGACAGGCAACAGCAGCAGGTAGGCACAGGTGCGCATGGGCGGCTTTCCGTCGGGTCTGCCAGTACTACGTGGCGGCGTGGCCAATGGATGCACCGGCCGCTGCATCCAATCGCCGCCTGCCTGCGTAGAGGCACAGGAACCACCTTCACCTGATTGCCGCCCCTGCCCATGTACGTTGAACGCCGCCCGCCCCGCAGCCCTTTCGACGCCGCCCGTCTCGTGTCCAGTGCCCAGCAGCCCAGCAGTGAGCCCACCAACTGGACCGGTGACATGGACGGTGTGGCCCGGCTGCGTGACCGCGCCTGCTTCCTGCGCATCTACGACTATTTCATGCCGCGCCTGTGCGTGTATCTGCGTGGTCTGGGGGCAACGCCGGCGATCGCCGAGGAGCTGGCGCAGGAGGCGTTGCTGCGCCTGTGGCTGCGCGCGGCCGATTTCGATGCCGCGCAGGGCGCGCTGAGCACCTGGCTGTTCCGCATTGCGCGCAACCTGCATATCGACCGCGTGCGCCATGAACGTGGCTGGCTGCAGGCGCAGGCGGCGGTGGCCGATGCTGCCAGCTTCGACGTGGTGGAACGCAGCAGTGCCGAACAGTATGCCGACCAGGTACGGCTGCGCCAGCGCATCAATGAACTGCCGGCGGTGCAGGCACGGCTGGTGCGCATGTCCTACTTCGAGGCGCGCAGCCACGGCGAGATCGCCGCTGCACTGGGCATGCCGCTGGGCACGGTGAAGTCACACCTGCGCCGGGCCTTCCTGCAGTTGCAGTCGAAGGTAAGAGGTGGCCAGTGAGCCCGCGCCACCACCTGCACGAATCGACCTTGATCAGCTATGCGTCCGGCGGCCTGCCAACGGCGTTGAGCGTGGTCGCAGCCGCGCACCTGGAGCAGTGTCCGGCCTGTCGCCAGCGCCTGCGCGATGCCGAGGCGATCGGCGCCGTGCTGCTGGAGCAGACCCAGCCGACCGTTGACGAGGCTCGGCATGCGCAGCTGCGCATGGCCATGCTGGCGCAGATGGACCAGGCCGATGGCGGATTGGCTGCGCCCTGCGTGGCGGCCCGCGCCGTACCCAGCGAACGGCCGCAGGCCAACCCGGATCACCTGCCTGCCGCCCTGCATCCGTATTTCGGTGCGTCGCTGTCGCAGCTGCATTGGCGCTGGATTGCACCGGGTGTGTACTGCATCCGTGCGGCGCAGATGCCGTCGCTGATCATGCTGAAGATCGCCCCGGGCAAGTGCCTGCCCATGCACAGCCATGGCCAGAGTGAGCTGACCCAGATTCTGCGGGGCAGCTACAACGATGCACTGGGCCTGTTCGCGCCGGGCGATGTGGCGGATCTGGATGAGGAGGTCGAGCACCAGCCGGTGACCGCGCCGGGCGTGCCGTGCATCTGTGTTTCCGCGCTGGATGCGCCGCTGGTGTTCAGCGGCTGGCTGGCGCGCAAGATCCAGCGTTTTGTGAAACTCTAGCGCGCCGCAGGAGCCGTGCATGAGCGCTGACAACACGCAATCCTTGAAGATTCTCCTGGTCGGCAGCGGCGGTCTGGTCGGGCAGGGTGTCGCGCTGGCCTGCGCGGATTCTGGCCAGGTGCAGCAGGTGACCGCGCTGGTGCGTCGCGAAGGCGCGGCCCCTGCCGGGTTCCCGGAGATGGTGCTGCCCGACTTCCTGCAGGCCGCGCACGCCGATCTGCCGTGGGCGGGATTCGATGCGTGTTTCTATTGCGCCGGTGCGCCGCCACTGGGCACGCCCGAGGCCGAATACCGGCAGGTGACGGTGGACGCTACGCTGGCCGTTGCCCGCGCCTGGGCCGCGGCCAATCCGCAGGGCTGCTTCCTGTATGTATCCGGCGCGCACGCAAACCCGGCCAGCCGCATCATGCCGCTGCGGGTGAAAGGTGAGATCGAGCAGGCGCTGGCGCGACTGCCGGTGCGCACAGTGATGTTGCGGCCGGCAGGCGTGCAGCCGGTGGCGGGTACCGGGACCCGGCATACTCTGATGAAGCCGTTCTATTGGGTGGCCGCGCCGTTGATGGGATTGGCCGGAAGCGTGCTGCCGTCGCTGACGGTCAGCAACCGGGCGATTGGCGAGGCGATGATCGCGCTGGCTAGCATGGCGCAGCCCCCCGGTGTGGTGGAGTGCGCGCAGATCCATCGCTTCGCAGGGGCGGAACGGTAGGGGCCAGCCTTGGTTGGCCCGCTTTACCCCGCTTTGGTAGGGGCCAACCTTGGTTGGCCTGCATTGCCTCGCTTTGGTAGGGGCCAACCTTGGTTGGCCCGGGTTACCCCGCCTTGGTAGGGGTCAACCTTGGTTGGCCCGAAGCCTGTGCCGACCAAGGTCGGCACCTACCAGGGCGTGGAGCGTGTGCTACCAGGGCGCGGGGCGTGTGCCGACCAAGGTCGGCACCTACCAAGGTATGTGGCGGGACCGGGGGTTCAGGGCGCCAGCGCGTTGCGTACCGACTGCGCCAGGTCGCTGCGGGTGAAGGGTTTGGACAGCAGCGGTGCGCCGCGCCCGGGGCTGCCCACGGTGTCGTGGTCACGCGGGTAGCCCGAGGTGAACAGGACGGCCACCGAGGGCCAGCGCTCGCGCACCTGCCGGCCCAGCTCCCACCCGGACATGCCGGGCATCACGATGTCCGAGAACAACAGATCGATCTGGGTGTCGGGCCGCTCCAGCAGGCGCAGGGCGGACGGCCCATCGTGTGCTTCCAGCACGCGGTAGCCCAGCTGTCGCAGTGCATCCACGGTGTAGGCGCGCACATCGTCGTTGTCCTCGGCCACCAGGATCGACTCCTCGCGCGCTTCGTAGCTGGCCCAACCGGTCTGCGTCGGCGCCGCCTGGCTGGGCAGGGGCAGGGTTGAGCGCGGGAACATCATGGTGATGCTGGTGCCGCCGCCGGGGATCGAATCGATCAGCACGTGGCCGCCGGACTGCTTCACGAAGCCATGCACCATCGACAGCCCCAGCCCCGTACCGCGGCCCACCTGCTTGGTGGTGAAGAACGGTTCGAACACCTTGGCCAGCGTTTCGGCCGACATGCCATGGCCGTTGTCGCGCACCCGCAGCATCACGTATTCGCCAGGCGCTGCATCGGGAAACAGGGCGGCGTAGTCATGGTCCAGGTGACTGTTGTCGATTTCGATCACCAGCTGGCCGCCGTGGTCCATGGCATCGCGTGCATTCACGGCCAGGTTCAACACCGAGACTTCCAGCTGGCTGACATCCAGTTCCACGCACCAGATGTCGTCAGCGCTGCGGATCTCCAGCTGCACCAGCTCGCCCAGGGCGCGCTGCAGCATGTCCTGCATGCCATGCACGGCGTCATTCAGATTCACCGCCTGGCTGTGCAGCGGTTGCCGGCGGGCAAAGGCCAGCAGGCGCTGGGTCAGGCTGGCGGCGCGGTTGACGCCCTTCAGGGCATTGTCCAGCGCCCGCGCGGTCATGCCGGCCGGTTCGCCATTGCGCTGGTTCAGCAGCATGGCGTGTTCAACGTTGCCGGCGATCACGGTCAGGATGTTGTTGAAGTCGTGCGCGATGCCACCGGTCAGCTGACCAACGGCTTCGATCTTCTGTGACTGGCGCAGCGCGTGTTCGGCCTGCAGTCGGGCGGTGGTTTCCACCGCCTCGCAGACCACTGCGGCCACTTGGCCATCGGGGCCCTGCAGCGGCCGCAGCGAGAAATCAAAACTGCGCTTGCCAGTGGGCAGTTCCAGCTCGAACGCATGCAGTGACGGGGTGCCAGTGGCGGCGTTCTGCACGGCCTGCGCCACCAGCTGCGCGGCTGCGGGGGTCGCTGCGAACCACGGGGTGTGGGCAAACTGGACGCCGACAACGTCGGCCTTTCCTGCCATCACCGCTGCCAGCGAGGCCACGTTGGCATCGATCACCCGCCCGTCCAGGTCCAGCAGTACCTGGTGCTGGAAGCTGGATTCAAAGATGGCCTGCAGGCGCCGCTTGCTCGCCTGCAGCTCGGCGGTGCGCGCCTGCACCTGCTGTTCCAGCGACTGATTGTCCTGGCGCAGCGCCAGCTCGGCGCGCTTCAGCCCCGACACATCACTGCCCAGGCAGGTGTAGCCGGTCACCGTGCCGTCGGCAGCGAATTCGGGCACGCAGTCCATCTGCACGAAGCGGGCTTCGCCGCTGCGGTGGGTCAGGGTGATCTGGAAGCTGGCGCGCTCGCCGGCCAGTACCCGTTCCAGGCTGGGCAGGGCCTGCTGGAACGAGGCACTGTTGCCGATGTCGGCCGGCTGCTTGCCCAGCAGGTCGTCCAGGGCAATGCCATGCCAGTCCAGGAAGGCCTTGTTGGCGAAGCGGTAGCGGTGGTCGGCGCCCAGGTGCGCGATCAACGCGGGAATGGCATCGGTAATCTGCTGCAGTTGTGCCTGGCTGTGCTCCAGCGCCGTGCGCGCCTGGGCCAGCTGGTTGCGTTCGCGGGCTTCATCGCGGGCACGCCGGATCGCGTCCGGCAGCCGCTGCAGCCGTTGCTTGACCACGTAGTCGCGCGCGCCGCGGGTCAGCGCCTGCACGGCCAGTTCTTCGGTCAGCGTGCCGGACACAAAGATGAAAGGGATCTGCGGCGCGTGCTCGCGCGCCAGCGCCAGTGCGGTATCGCCGTCGAACCCGGGCAGCACATGGTCGGCCAGGATCACGTCGAACTGTGCCGAGGTGATGGCGGCCAGAAACGTGTCGTGCGCCCACACCCGGTGGGTGTCGAAGCGCAGGCCGGAGCGCTGCAGCTGGGCCGTGATCAGTTCGGCGTCCAGCGCGCTGTCTTCCAGCATCAGGATCCGCAGGCGGCCGCCTGCAGGCGCGGGGTCATTCATGGGTGGGGGTGTTCCCGTTGCCGCCGCGATGCGGAGGTGGCTGGTTGGTGATGCCCCAGAACATGCCAAGGCCCTGGATGGCGTCGAAGAATTCCTTGAAGTCCACCGGCTTGACGACGAAGGCATTGACGCCCAGCTGGTAACTGCGGACCAGATCCTGCTCTTCGCGCGAGGAGGTCAGCATGACGATCGGGGTGCTGCTCAGTTCCGGGTCCTCGCGCACCTGCTGCAGCACTTCCAGGCCGTTGATCTTGGGCAGCTTCAGGTCCAGCAGCACCACCACCGGCCCACCATGGTAGGCGCCGGCGAAGTTGCCTTCGCTGCGCAGGTAATCCAGTGCCTCGGCGCCATCGCGCACGTGCACCACCGCGTTGAGCAACTGGCAGCGCGCAAGCGCAGCCAGGGTCAGTTCGGCGTCCTTGGGGCTGTCCTCGACCAGGAGGATCGGCCGCAGATCCCTCATGGGTGTTCTCCGGTAGAAAGGGGAAGAGTGAAATAGAGCGTGGCACCTTCACCCAGCGTGCCTTCGGCCCAGGTTCGCCCGCCATGGCGGCCGATGATGCGGCGCACGTTGGCCAGGCCGATCCCGGTGCCTTCGAATTCGTCTTCGTGGTGCAGGCGCTGGAACACGCCGAACAGTTTGTCCACATAGCGCATGTCGAAGCCGCAGCCGTTGTCGCGCACATGGAAGATGTCTTCGCTGGCGCTGCGCTGGTGGCCCACTTCAATCACGGCGTCGGTAACGTCGCGGGTGAACTTCACCGCGTTGGACAGCAGGTTCTGCCAGACCAGGCGCAGCATGGTGGGGTCGGCCTCGACCACCGGCAGCGGGCCGATGCGCCAGTCGATGCTGCGCCCGGCATAGTCCAGCGCCAGGGTGCGGCGCACATCCTGCGCCAGCGCGCCCATGTCGATATGCATGCGGCCCAGGGTGGAGCGGCCCATCTGCGAGAAACTCAGCAGATCATCCACCAGCGTGCCGGCGGACTTGGCCGATTCCACGATGGTGTCCAGGAAGCGCCGTTCGTTCTCGCTCAGGCGCTCGGCCGCCGAGCTGCCCAGCAGTTCGGAATACCCCACGATATGCCGGAACGGGGCGCGCAGATCGTGGCTGACCGAGTACGAGAAGGCTTCCAGTTCCTTGTTGCTGCGCACCAGCTGTTCGTTCAGTTCGGCCATCTCTTCGGCCTTGCGCAGCACGATGTCGACGATGGCTGTGCGCATTTCGTGCGCGGCATCGGCGTCGGCGTCGGTCCAGGGCAGGCTGCGCTGCTGCACGGTTTCCTTCCAGGCTTCGAAGGAATGGCGCGGCGACAGCGCGGTTCCCGGATCGCTGGACTTGCGCGGATCGCCGCCCCAACGCACGGTGCGCACCACTTCGGGGCGGAACCACATCAGGTAGCTGTCGTGCAGCTGCGAAATGGACACCGCCAGCACGCCACTGGCCACGTCGCTCAGGCGCGCGGCCGACGGCCAGGCACCGGCCAGATGGTCGGTGTGGAACACTTCTTCGCCCGGGTGTTCGGCGGCCACCCAGTGCGCCAGGCGCAGGATGTCCTCGCGGGCGGGGCACTGGCCCACGCGCATGCAGTCGCCCTTGTGCACGATCGCCGCGCCGGCCGCTTCGGTCAGGGCCAGCAGGCTGCTGTGGTCCTGGCGCAGCGCCGCCATGAAGTCTTCATCGCCGGCCATGCGGGCCAGCAGCTTGACCAGCAGCGAACGCCGGATCACCCGCTCTTCCACCACCCGTCCGCGTTCTTTCAGCGCAATCTGCAGCGACAGGATCTGGCCCATGAATTCGCAGGCTGTGCGCACGGGGTAGGGCAGGCGGCGGGCATGGGCGGTGTGGCAGGACACCAACCCCCACAACCGGCCTTCGTAGATCAGCGAGACCGACATCGACGCGCCGGTGCCCATGTTGCGCATGTACTGCAGGTGCACCGGAGACACACTGCGCAGCACCGCCAGGCTGAGGTCGGTGGGCGCTGCATCAGCGGCCGCAGGATCACGCACCAACGGCACGGCGGTGTAGTCCGAATCGGCGATCAGGCGCACCCGGTTGCGCCGGTACAGTTCGCGGGCCTGCGCCGGAATGTCCGATTCGGGGAAGCGCAGGTCCAGGTAGGAAGGCAGCACGCCGTTGCCATCCTCGGCCACCACGGTGCCATTCCAGGCGCTGTCGAACTGGTAGACCAGGGTGCGGTCGAAGCCGGTCATCGCGCGCATGTGCTGGGCGGCCAGCTGGCACAGATCGGGCACGGTGGCAGCCGATTCGATCTCGGACATCAGGCGGCGGATGGCGGGGTAGAGCTCTTCCAGCGAACTGGGCTGGCCCGGCACGGGGCTTTCCAGTTCCACCAGCAGGTCGTGCTGCGAGCGGTGCACCAGCAACTGATGGCGGCCATGGCCATCCAGGTGCACGGCGCCCACGTGCACGCTGCTGTCGACCGCCGTGCGGCGCAGCTGTGGCAGGAACGGGGCCAGTACGCCGCCCAGCACCGCGTCCAGCGGCTGCCCGAGCGGGTCGCCGAACTGCTGCAGCAGGGAGTCCTGACTGATCGCGCGCTCGCGCACCTGCAGCGTGTGCGGGTCGGCGACCAGCAGCACTCCGTAGGGCTGGATGGCGCCGGGTGTGTGGATCGGCTCGCGGGCACAGGCAGACAGCGCCAGATCGTTCACGGCGTCAGTGGCGTTGGACATGAAGACAGGAACCCGGAAGTGGTGAGGCGGCGCAGGCGCGCGCCTGGAACAAGGACAGCAACAGACATCCCTCTACTATCGCATTGCTGTCAACGGCTGGATCAGGCATTTCTGAACGATTCATCCACGCGTCGCCCGACGAATTCAAAAGCAGCGCAGGCTGCAGCAGCCGCCTGTGCGCGCTGGGCATCCGTCAGCGCGAGCGCGTCCATCGCGGCCCGCACGTTGCGCCAGTGCGCAGCGACCCCGGCTGTGGCGGGTGCGAGATGGCGTGCGCCGAAGCCTTCGTGCAGGCCCAGGCGGGCTGCATGGCGTAGCAGTACCGCCGCGCCCATGCTGGAACCTTCGGCCACGTACCACCAGCCCAGCGCCACAGGCAGCGGTGCCGTGGCCAGCAGCGGTGCGTCGGCGGTCGGTATCGCAGGGTATGCGCCCAGATCCTGCAGATCGGCCAGCACCTGCGTGTGCTTGCCCGGTTTTGCTGCAGCGATCGGCAGATCGTGCCGCCGGTACAGCGCTGCCACCGCGCCATGGAACTGCGCCTGCACCTGCAGGAAGCGCAGATAGTCGCGGCGATCATCGAAGATGCCCAGGGCCATCAGGCGTTGGTCCAGGCGCTCGTGGGTGCTGCGCGTGGCCGTCTTCAGCATCGCGCTGAGCGGCTCGTCGGGGACAGAAGAGGAGGCAGCGCGCTGCGCGCAGGGGGCGGGGACGGACATCGGTCTACGCTAGCAGAAGCGGTGTAAACGCAGTGAAGAGATTTCGCCCGGGTTGCACCGGCAGTCAACACCGGCTGCACGCGACCAACGCTACGGTGGGCGCCGACCTCCCCGTTGGCCATCCCGTGAACCTGCAGCCCACTCCCGCGCGTCTCTCCTTCCGGCACACCTTGCCCGACACCTGCCGGTTCGATCTGTTGCAGATCGATGCGTTGAAGGACCCTGGCAGCGGGCGGATCGTCCATCTGTATTCGCTGGTGGCGCGCTGCCATGGCTGCGCGCAGGTGTTCACCGCGCACGAAGGCGCCGGCTTCATCAGCACCTCGGTGGCGCGCATCCTGCGCTGTCCGGAAGGCTGCGGTGAGCACGCCTTGAAGCCGCGGGTGCTGCGCGACTGGCAGCCGGCCGCGGCCTGAGCCCTGCCGGCGCCGTCAGGGTGCCGGCGCCAGCAACGCCGGTCGACCGTCGAACCAGTCGCGCGCGCCGGTCAGGTGCCACTGGCGGCGATCGCCATCCAGTTCGATGCCCGCGCCCAGCACGCCCCAGCGCAGGTACAGATCGCCCTTGCGGCGCTGCTGCAGCAGATCCAGCCGTGCACGCAGCGAGAAGCGGTCGTTCTCCGCCTGCAGGTCATCCAGCATCAGGTGCCCGGGCTGCCAGCGCAGCGCGGTCTTTGCCTCCACCCGCCCGGAATCGAGCAGCTTCAGTACCCAGCCCGGGTAATCACCGCGTTCGGCAAACACCGCCAGCAGCGGGCCGGCATCGCTCATGGCCACCCGCGCGCGTGCGTCCACCTGGAAGGGGGACTGAGCATCGATGCGGCCTTCGTCAACATCCAGGCGGCCCCGCCACCCCTGCGGTCCCGGCCGGCCATCAATCTGCACGTTGCGCAGTTCCACCGCGCTGCCGGCCAAGTCGAACCAGCGCTGGCGGAAGTCGCCGCGCTGCAGGGTGCCGTCCACACGGGTGTCGGCACGCAGGTCCAGGCCGGCAAGCTGCAGGCGCGCGCCTTGGCCGAGCAAACGCGCCGTGCCCTGGCCGATGCGGCCATCGGTATCCAGCCCGACGTCGCCACTCAGGCGCGCCGTGCCTGACACGAGGCGTACCTGCCCGTTGCCCAGGAAGCGGTTGTAGGCCGTCAGGTCGGGAATGTCGGCATCGCTGAAGCGCAGCCGGGCACGTACGCCGCGGCGCAGCTCACGCAGTCGGCCGTCACCGCTCAGCTGCAATGACAGGTCGCGTCCCTCGAAAAGGGTAGCCGCATCCTTGCCCTGGGTGCGTGCGGAGAAGCGCGGCAGCCGCACATCCAGTTCGGCACGGGTAGGCGTACCGGCCTTCAACGCACCGTGGGCACTGGCGGTGCCGGCCATGCGCACGCCGGCCACTTCTGCCACGGCTTCGGCTGCGGGCAGGTCCACGGTGCTGCCGGCCACCAGCTCACCGTCCTGCACACGCAGGTCGGCCTTCAGTACGCCGCCGCCTTCCAGCTCGAACCAAGGCTTGCGCACAAACAAGGCCGGGATCCAGTTGAGCGAAGTGAACGTCCATTCGCCCTGCACCTGGCCGGACGTGCGCTCCAGCAGGCTGGCCGGGTCGTTGAAGGGAATATCGTGGCCGCGGATATGCAGGTCTGCATCCAGTGCCGCGCCGCGTTCGGGGCGTGCAGGCAACCGCGCCTGCAGGCGCATGTCCTGCGCCACATCCAGCTGCAGGGCCAGCACGCCGCGGTCGGGGGCGCCATCGCCCAGCTGCAGCGGCACCCGCCAGATGGCACGGGTGCCCGGCATCAGCGCGCCGCGTTGCAGATCCACGTGCGCCTGCAGCTGGCCGGCCAGCGGTGAGCTGGCGATGGCCACCTGCTGGGCGTCGGTATTCATGCGCAGGCCCTGGCTGCGCGCGGTGATGTCCAGCGTGCCCTCCACCAGGGTGAACTTGCGGATGCCCGGCGCCTGGTCGCGGTAGTGCCGCGGGTAGCGGAAGGTGGATTTCAACTGCATGCCCGACAGCAGCTGCACGCCGTCGTAGCTGGCGAAGGCATCGTTGAATTCGACCTGCGAATCCAGCAGCTGCGACGGACCGCCACGCAGCTGCTTGACGAAGCCGACGGTACCGCTGCCGTCGCCCTGCAGCAGCAGCTTGCCGAAACGTGCGCTGCGGATGCTGTCGCTGTGGATCGCGTCGAATCGCAGCGTCCAGCCCTGGTCGCCACGCGGCGGCGAGGGCACCACGTCCTGCACGCGCTCGATTTCCGCCGACACCCCGGTCGCCTGCAGGTGCGGTACGCGCACCTCGCGGCGGAACAGCGGCAGCACGGCCAGCCGTGCACTGGCGCGGTCGGCGTGCAGCACATACACGGTGTGGTTCACATGGCCGCGCATGTGCACGTTCCAGGCAATCACATGGCCGGGCAGCAGGGTAATGGCCGGCCCGGTGGACATCACGAACTTGTGCGCCTTGCGGTTGGTCACCGCATCGAACAGTGGCGTATTCAGGAAAATATTGCCGGCCAGCAGGTACAGCGCCTGCAGGCCCAGCAGGCACCACGCCAGCAGCCGCCAACCACGTGGCCAGGTTGAAAAGTGGAAGATGCGGCGCGGCATGCGGGCCTTCTCGATGGGACGTGGTTCACTATCTCGAACACTGCGGCGGTGCCGCGTGAACGCAACTGCGCGTCGGCTGCCATAATCAAGCGGTCTACGTTCAAGGAGCCCACGGCATGAATGCCACCACCCGCACGGAAGGCGCAGCCGCACAGGGCGCGCACGCGGCCACTGCCAGCGCGGCGTTCGATCCCACCTATGTGTCCAGCAATGGCGAAGCGCAGTTGAAGGGCGCCGGCCATGCCATCACCGTGAACGGCGAAGACCAGTCGGTGAAGCTGGCGCAGGAAAAGAAGGTGTCAGGCACCGGTCCCGGCACGCAGTTCCGCGGCACATCGGTGGCCGCTGCAGCGACGCCCACCCGCGACGGCGTGGATTATCTGGTAACGGTCGACAGTGTGGTGGGCAACCGCATGAAGGCCGGCGGATTCACCCAGGAAGACAGCACCGGCGCACGTGGCCGCTACCGCGTCAGCCTGCCGCACGGTGCGCTGGATACCGATCCGACCACGGTGAATCCTTTTGATCCGCAGACCATTCCCAAGGGCGGCAGCGTTACCCTGGACGGCCAGCATTTCACTGGCACCGCGCTGGAAGGACGCTTCCGCAACATCGCCATCCAGAGCCAGGTGACCGAGGCGCAGGGCGCCAGCTACCGCGTGGATCATCTGGACGATGGCCGCGTACGCGTCACCACCGGCCCCAACCAGGCGGTGGAAGCGTTCAACGGTGTTGGCTTCGCGGCGGGCAAGTTGACCGCCGTGGCCGGGCGCCAGGACGCGCTGGGGCAATCCACGGTGCGCACCGCCACCTTCGATCTTGAGCAGGTGGATGGCCGCGCGGCGTACCAGCACTTCATCGACACCGGGGTGATGGATGCGCACACCCCCGGCGTGCAGGACCTGGCCACCGTGGAACGGCTGGGCATGAGTTCACAGACGCGCCTGAAGGTGGGCGTGGGCGATGCGTTCAACCTGGACGTGGCCGGGCAGCGCAACAGCGGCGATGTGGTGCGCGTCCGCCACGAGGATGGCAGCTTCACCGAACAGCGCAGCGTGGAATACAGCGGCAACGTACCGGTCAGCCGCTTCAGTGCCTACGGTGCCGATGGCCAGGAAGACATCAGCCAGCGCCGCTATCAGTTCCAGATCGACCTGCGCGACCACGAACACGGCGAACAGATTGCCGGCATGGTGAATGCCGCGCTGACCGGCAACGCGGCCGGCGATCGCGGCCCGCTGCATGCCGGGGTGGAGAACACCCTGGTGCTGGATGAGCCGCAGATGCGCGCCCTGATGGAGCGCACCCAGGCCATGGTGAAAGACAATCCGATGCTGGGCCCCGACTGGCGCCTGCTGGCCGAGGACGGGCAGGGCAGGCCGCAGCAGGATGTGGATGCATTCGCTGCCGGCCTGGCACGCAACCAGGGTCATTCGGCCTATGGCTTGGGCGAGCGCCTGTTCCGCGTGGCGTCAGCCGAAGGTCGTGAACTTCAGCCGATCGAGGCCGGCGTGCAGTCGCAGGCCTTGCAGGACCTGCCGCGGCCTTCACCGTTGCTGCCGCAGCACGACCCGCGCAATGAAGCCAGCCCGCGCCACGGACTGTGGCTGCAGACCCAGGGCGCGGTGAACAGCCTGGACCAGGCCATGGGGCGCCAGCCCGACCAGGCCAGTGAGCGGCTGGGCATGGCGTTGCTGGTGGCCGCCACCCACAAGGGCATGGACCGGGTGGACCAGGCGGTGCTGAGTGACGATGGCCGCTACGCCTTCGCTGTGCAGGGCGAAGTGCATGCCGCCGACCGGCAGATTGCCCGCGCCGATACCGCGCAGGCGGTGGCCACACCCGTGGCCGATCATGTGCGCGAGCTGCAGCAGGTGCCAGAGCGTGCCGCACCGGAAGCGCATGTCGCGCAGCAGCGCGAGCAGGAGCAGGTGCAGCAGCAGGAGACAGCGCGCAGTCTGGCGCGCTGAGGTAGCGCCGGGCCATGCCCGGCGCTCCCTGCAAACCTTCAGCCCGGCAATTCGCACTGCATCTTGCCGTCCACGTAGTACGGCTTGGGCACGTTCGGGTTCTCGCTGGTCTTCTCGAACACCACTTCAAAGGTGTCGGTAGCGGGCGTGCCCTTGCGCTCGGTGCAGGCGTCCTGCAGTTTCTTCTTCACCGCGGTGATGCCGGCATCTCGATTGGCGCCGTCGGCGCTGTTGGTCAGGTTCACCGTTTCGGCCCAGGCCAGCGGGCTCAGGGCCAGCAGGGCGGCCGTGGCGGCCAGGGTGTGCAGCTTGCTCATCCAATGTCCTCGTTGCGTTCCATGGGTGCAGCCCGGCGCAAGCGCCCGGCGCTGGCCCAGTATCGAAAAGCGCGGTTAACGCGGTGTCGGCGCGGCCGACCGCTCGGCAGCAGGCCGCCTGAACCACGGACGTTAGTGCGAACCATTCGCATTTGGTATGATTTCATGCGTCCTTAACAGTGCCGCGGCCCGCCGCTGGCGCCCCTTCCTGGCAGGTTCCCCCATGAATTCCCCAGCATTTCCCGTCCGCTCCCCGCTCAGCACGGCGCTGACCGTGGCCCTGGCCCTGTGCGCGCCGCTGGCCGCGCATGCGCAGACGCAGACTCCGGACGGCAGCAGCCCCACCGATCTGGATGCGGTGCACGTCAACGCCTACCGCACGCTCACCCACACCTCTGGCGCCACCAAGACCGACACGCCGGTTGCCGAGATGGCCAAGTCGGTGTCGGTGATCGCGCGCGAGGAACTGGACGCGCGCGGCGTGCAGACCTTGAACGAGGCCATGCGCTACGTGGCCGGTGTATCGCTGGAAAGCAGCGGTATCGACAACCGCGTGGATGATTTCCGCATCCGTGGCTTCGATGCCGGCAGCTGGAGCAACAACGTCACCATCGACGGCATGCGCGCGCCGCAGGGCGGGCAGTGGAACCGCACCATGGTGGACAGCTGGAACCTGGACCGGGTGGAAGTGCTGAAGGGCCCGTCAGCGGTGATGTACGGCCAGGTGGCTCCGGGTGGCATGGTCAACCAGGTCAGCAAGACGCCCACGCCGGACCAGCAGCAGATCGTGCAGCTGGGCGTGGATGGCAATGGCCAGTACAGCACCGCCTTCGATGTGGGCGCCGCATCGGCGGACAAGCAGCACCTGGGTCGCCTGGTGGGCCTGTACCGCGATGGCGACACCCAGATCAAGCACACCGAGCAGGAGCACTGGTTCCTGGCGCCCAGCTACACCTTCCAGATGGCCGAGCGTACGCGCCTGACACTGCTGGGCCTGTACCAGCGCGACGATGGTGGTTCCACCTACCAGTTCCTGCCGATGGCCGGCACGCTCAACGCCACGCCCTATGGGCACATGAAGAACAGCACCTTCATTGGCGAACCGAACTGGAACACCTACGACCGCACCATCTGGTCGGCCGGCTGGATGTTCGAACACGCGTTCAATGAAAACTGGACGTTGAGCCAGAGCGCGCGCCGCCTGAACGTCGATTCCACCTTCCGCACCGTGGTGACCAATGGCGCGCTGAATGCAGACGGCCGCACGCAGAAGCGCCGCGCCACCTGGGGCGAAGGCGATTCGCGCGGCGATACCGCCGATACGCGCCTGACCGGCAAGTTCAGCACCGGCGCAGCACAGCACACGCTGCTGCTGGGCGTGGACTGGCAGAAGGCCGATTGGGATGCGGCGCGCGGTGCGATGGGTACGGCCACCGATACGCCCAATGCCATCGACATCTTCAACCCGGTCTACACCGGCTACATTCCGGCTACCACTTCGATCAGCTACTCCGGTGGCATCAACCGCCAGACCGGTGTGTACCTGCAGGACCAGATCGCGCTGGACAAGTGGCGCTTCACCGTGGGCGGCCGCTACGACTGGACCAAGGATGACACCTGGACGCAGGCCTACACCGTGGCCAGCAACCGTTTCGGCGCGCGCACCCCCAGCCGGATCAAGAACGAGGCCTTCAGCGGCAACGCGGGCATTCTGTTCGTGGCCGACAACGGCCTGACCCCGTACCTGAGCTACGCCGAATCGTTCCAGCCGGCCGGCAGCACTGCCACCCAGTCGTTCGACCGTACGCCGTTCGATCCGATCACCGGCAAGCAGTGGGAGGCCGGCGTGAAGTATCAGCCGGCCAACTTCGACGGTCTGGTGACCCTGTCGGCCTACGATCTGCGCCAGCAGAACGTGCTGACCGATGACCCGGACAGCAGCCACAACACCTGCGGCACCACCGGCACCAGCCAGTGCCAGGTGCAGGATGGCGAGGGCCGCGTGCGCGGTGTGGAACTGGAGGGCCGGGTGACCCCGCTGGCCGGTTTCAGCGTGATCGGCGCCGCGGCCTGGATGGATTCGGAAGTGACCCGCAGCAACAACGGCTACCGCGGCAAGCAGCTGGCGATGGTGCCGGACTGGACCGCCGCGCTGTGGGGCGACTACACCTTCCAGGGCGGTGCGCTGGAAGGCCTGAGCCTGGCCGCCGGCGTGCGCTACAACGGCAAGAGCTACGGCGACAGCGCCAACCTGTACCTGATTCCGTCGTACACCCTGTGGGATGCCGCGCTCCGCTACGACATCGGCCAGTACGGCAACGTCGGCACGCAGTTGTCGCTGAATGTCAGCAACCTGGCCGACAAGCGTTTCGTGTCGACCTGCACCGGCGTGTCCTCGTGCTACTACGGCACCGGGCGCACGGTGACCGCAACCGCGCGTTTCACCTGGTGATCGGCGCGGGCTGATGCAGTGCTACCGCCGCTCTCGCAGGAGGGCGGCGGTGGCGATCAGGCTGCCGTATGGCTGGTATACGCGGCCAGCACCGCCGGCAGGTCGTGCATGGATTCGAAGATGACATGCGCACCGGCCGCACGCAGCGCCTCCGGTGTGCTGTGGTACTGGCCGCCCGGGCTGTAGCCGAACACCGTGGCACCGGCGGCCACGCCGGCAGTCGCACCGGTCACGGTGTCTTCGATGACCGCGCAGCGCGCCGGGTCCACGCCCAGTGCAGCGGCGGCGGCCAGGTAGACATCGGGGTGCGGCTTGGTGCGCGGCTGGTCCTGGCCGCTGAAGATCTGTCCGCCGAAGGCATGGAGGATGCCGATCTTGCCCAGTTGCAGGCGCACCTTCAGCAGATCGGCACCGGACGCGCAGGCGATGCGGCCCTGGGTGAGGGTCTGCAGCGCACGCACAGCGGCAGGTGCACCGGGAATCTCGGTCAGGTCGCGCTCCAGCGCCACGTTGCGCTGGTGGCGGAATTCATCGAGCCACGCTTCGGTGAATGGCTTGCCGGTGCGTTCCTCGATCAGACCAGCCAGGCTGGCGACCGATTTGCCCAGGAATACATCGGCGGCCTGCTGCTGGGTGAGTGGCCAACCGCGTTCGGTCAGCATTTCCGAGAGCACACGGGCCACCAGCGGCTCGGAATCGACGAGGACGCCATCGCAGTCGAACAGCACGGCATCGAAGGGGAAGGGGGCCATGGGGGACTCCGGGTAAAGCGAAGTGCGCAATTGTCGCACGCCGATGATGCAGGCGCTTTGCTCTGGTAGGCGCCCACCTTGGTGGGCACGCTTTGGCCCGCGGGCGCCGCCGCGCCGATCGCTCTGGTAGGTGCCCACCTTGGTGGGCACGCTTTGCGCTTGGGTGCCAACCAAGGTTGGCAGCTACCAAGGCAGTACACCCCGACGCTTCGGTAGGTGCCCACCTTGGTGGGCACGCTTTGCGCTTGGGTGCCAACCAAGGTTGGCACCTACCAAGGCAGTACACCCCGAGGCTTCGGTAGGTGCCCACCTTGGTGGGCACGCTTTGCGCTTGGGTGCCAACCAAGGTTGGCACCTACCAAGGCAGTACACCCCGAGGCTTCGGTAGGTGCCCACCTTGGTGGGCACGCTCTGCGCCTGGGTGCCAACCAAGGTTGGCACCTACCGGGGCAAGTAAGGTTGGCACCTACCGGGGTGGCAGTGGCGGTCAGCTCAGGTCGCAGCCGCTCGGCAGCGGCCAACTGGTCGCAGGCAGCATGTTCTTCAGCGAGGCCGGTGCATTGATCGCCACGTAGCTGGCGCCCAGCAGCTCTTCCAGATCGGCGATGGTCACCAGGTAGTCATCCAGGCTGCCCAGGCCGGCTTCGTTGGGGAAGATCCAGCTGATCGCCTTGGCGGTACCTGTGTTGGGGTCGCGGGTGATGATGGTCTTCCAGAAGAATTCCGGCGTGGGAATGCCGTGGCTGCTCAGGAAGTAGTCGTTGCTGGCGTCGCCATACACCACGCCGCCGTACACATCCACCGGCGCGATATCGCGGTAGCACTCGGCCACGTTCTCGGCCTTCACCCAGATGCCCTGGTTGAAGCCGGACACCTGCGGCACGATGTTGGTCATGTAGTTTGCGCGGCGGATGTACGTGCTGTCGTAGTCCATGTGGTTGGAGGTGACCAGATGCCCGCGGTCATAGCCGGATTTCACGCTGGCGTAGGAGCCGGTGCTGGTCTGGCCCAGGCAGCCTGCCGGCAGATCCGGGTCCTTGTAGAAGCTGGACGGGCGCGCGGCCGAACCGGTATCGGCCAGCAGCGTGTATTCGTAACGGGTGGCACTGTGGATGCTGCAGTCGTAGGTCAGTACGAAGCCGCCCTTGTTCAGGGTGACGGTCTGGGCGTGTGCGGCACCGGCGAAGGCGCTGATGACAAGTGCGAACAGGAACCTTGCAGAGCGCATTGGGTGATCTCCTTGAAGTTTCCAGGACGCAGTTGCCCGTGCCGGCGAAAACGCGTTTCGACGGAGGCGGGTGCTGCGACGGATGGGATGAAGCGGACTGCCGTTGAAGCGGACTGACGTTGATGCCCGGCCATGGCCGGCGGTGCTGCGGAATCGCAACCGCGTCCCCTGGGCCACGATGTGGCGCGCGGTGGCGTAAGCGTCAATTGCTGACGCTCTCAGGTCAACGCTGGATGTTCCAAGGTGTGACTTCGCGCAAGGAGTGCGCTGTATTGCGCCGGATCGTGTCCGGCGGCTTTTCTGTTCAGGCCGTGACGTCGAGCGTGCATCTGGGCGCGTCGAAGTGGGAAGTTTCCTACAGCGCGATGGACAGAAAGCCTAGGGGCGCTTCCACGCAGGACTGTTATCATATGCGAATGATGCGCATTTACGCCAAACCGGCTAGCGAGCAGTCACGCTCGGTCTCCGACGATGGGAATGACGACTGTGGCAGCAAGGCTGAAGCGGGCTTTCATCACTGACCGCTTCCAGAGAAACGTATGACTCAAAGAAATAAATTCCTGTTCATATCTGTGTCGATCATCGTACTTGCAGCGACCGCGTGGTACAGCCTGTCCTCCGCGCCAGATCGCGAGAACCACGCTGAACGCTCCTCGATACCGGCGAGCGGCAACGAGACCGCCTCGATGCAGCGCACATCTGCAATGTCTCGACCTGCCGACAGCTCGGCGCCGGGCGATCCGGCCAACAGAGACCTTCGAATCCGGCAGCTGCCTGGCAGGGCGTTTGCCGTCACGGATTTTGGTCGGGTTCCCAGCGGAACAGTGGACCAGGTTATCGCAGGGCTTACCCCGCAGGCCTTGGCAGGCGATGCGACGGCATCGTATGGAATTTTCCTGAAGCTCAACGAGTGCCAGAACATCAATCGACGCGCATCCAGAGGCAGCGCGGTGCAGGCCAGTCCCGATGTGGTGTCTGCATGCCTGGATCTTTCGGCGGAAAACGAGATCAGCGCCAGTCGTTGGCTGACGCTTGCGGCGGAGCAGGGGAACATGGGTGCACGCCTTCTCTATGCCGCCGATTCCGAGTCAGCGCTCGGCGGGCCTGCCGCTTTGCTTCGCGATCCCGATCGCACCAAGGAGTACAAACAGAAAGCCACCGGCTACCTGCAGGACATGGTCGCCCAGGGAAGCGTGGATGCGCTGCTGCAACTGGGCAATGCCTACCACGCAGGCGTGCTGCTCGACGAAGATCTCGTCACAAGCAGGGCCTACTTCGAGGCGGCACGTCTTGCTGACCCTTCGGTGGTTCCGGTCCAGCAGATCAATACTCTGGACAAAGCGCTAAGTGCGCAACAGCTCTCCATAGCCCGACGAAAAGGAAGTCAAATCCATGATGCATGCTGTCGCTAGAAAACCATTTGCAATGTCGCGACGAAAGGCAATATTGATCCTGATACTAGCGGCAGGATTGATATTCGGCGTAAGCACGTTTGCATTCGAGCGCGGGCCATACTTCTGCACTGATTGCGCCGTCGCGTCGCCGGTGCCGGATGCCAGAACCCTGGAGGTTCTCAAGGACTCACGCGCACCCGTGGACTATGTGCCGCTCTTTGCATGGGCGACCGGAACCACCTATCAGATCTGCAACCCGACACACTGCACCGTCTATCACGAGAATTTCGAATCCAACTGGGTAGGTGAAGGCCAGACCCCGCGTGAGGGGGTGTTGCCAGAACCTATTGATGAAGGCGGTACCGGTGGCGGAGGTCAAGCAGGCGGCGGAGTGCCGATTGGCGGTGGCTGTTATGGCAGCTGTGGCGGCGGTGGCCTCGTGACCGTCGGCCCATATCAACCCTGCCAGCAGGGCGCGGAGAGCAAGGGAGAACTCTGCATCGGCGAGGATGGGAGAGTGCGACCCGATTGACAGGGACAGGGCCGAGCACACGCTCGGCCCTGCACTCAGGCTACGGTGCTTCCTGCCGCAGCTTCTTCGCCTGCGCCGCATTCACCGCGCTAGCCTTGTTGCCAAAGTCCTGGCGGATGAAGGTCGCCAACTGCGCGATCTCTTCATCGCTCAGCCGATCGGCGAACCCGGGCATGCCCAGGTTGGACGGCCGCTGCGCAGTGGAAGGCAACGCGCTGCCATGCAGCAGCAGGCGCACCAGAGTGGTGGGATCATCGGCCAGCACCGTGGGGTTGCCGGCGATGGCCGGGAACACGTTGGTATAGCCCTTGGCATCGGTGCGATGGCAGGCGGCGCAGTTGTCCACGTACAGTTCGGCGCCGCGGCTGTCATTCACCCCGGCCTGCAGCTTGCGCGCGGTGGCATCGTCCTGGGCGTACGCCGACGGATCGTTTGCACTGGCCGGCAGGCTCTTCAGATAGACCGCCATGGCCTGCAGGTCGGCATCGGTCAGGTGCTGGGTGCTGTGCACCACCACGTCGGCCATCGGCGAACCCACCACCGCGCTGTGTGCATTGCGTGCGGTGCGCAGGGTATCGACGATGTCCTGCGTGCTCCAGCGGCCCAGGCCATCGGCGTTGTTGCCGCGCAGGTTCACCGCGTTCCAGCCATCGATGATCTGCCCGCCGGCCAGGTACGCGCTGCCCGATTCATCCAGTGCCTGCTCCTGCAACGCCAGCCCGCGCGGGGTGTGGCAACTGCCACAGTGGCCCAGGCCCTGCACCAGGTAGGCACCGCGCGCAAGTTCAGCATTGGCATAGCGGCTGGGGTCGAAGGCCACCGCGTCCGCATCGGGGGCGAAGGTCTTGCGCCAGATCGCCAGCGGCCAGCGCATCGACAGCGGCCACGGAATGTCGGCGGCCTGGTTGGCCTCCTTTACCGGGGCGATGTCACCGTGCAGGAAATAGGCATGCAGCGCCCGCACATCGTCATCGGTCAGGCGTGCATAGGACGGGTAGGGCATGGCCGGGTACAGGGTGCGGCCATCGGGGGTGATGCCGTGGCGCACGGCGCGGTCGAAATCATCCAGCGAGTAGCCGCCAATGCCGGTGTCGCGGTTTGGGGTGATGTTGGTGCTGTAGATGTTGCCCAGCGGCGAGGCCACCGCCAGGCCACCGGCGAACGGCTTGCCGCCGGGCCGGGTGTGGCAGGCGGTGCAGTCGCCGGCAGCGGCCAGGTAGCGACCGCGTTCGATCAGGGCGGCGTCGGCCGCCGGCGCATCGCCCAGTACCCGCGTACGGGTCGGCACGAAGGCGTAGGCCAGGGCCAGCAACAGCAGCACCAGGGCAAGCACCACGATCCACAGGAGAAGCTTCTTCATGGGCGTCTCCTCAGGCCTGTACCAGCGGGCCCGGATCGGGCAGGTACTTTTCGCGGATGGCCGTGGCCGCCCAGTACGCCAGCCCGCCGACCAGCCCGGTGGGGTTGTAGCCGTTGTTCTGCGGGAACGCGTTGGCGCCGATCACGAATACGTTCGGCACGTCCCAGCTCTGCAGGTAGCGGTTCAGCGCCGAGGTCTTCGGGTCGGCGCCCATGATCGCGCCACCGCAGGTGTGGGTGCTCTGGTACTTGGTGATGTTGTAGTGCTCGCCGTCCTTCTTGGCATCACCGCTCATGGAAAGCGGATTCAGCACGCGGCTCATCTCCATGGCCTTGCCCACGAAGAACTGCGAGGCCTTGATCTCGTTGGGGTGCCAATCGAAGGTCATGCGCAGCAGGGGCCGGCCGAAGCTGTCGGTGTAGTTCGGGTCCAGGCTGAGGTAGTGCTGGCGGTAGGCCATGCACGCGCCCTGTACTTCATAATAGAAGTTGTGGCGGAAGTTGTCCGCGGCCGCCTTCTTCCATGCCGCGCCCCAGCTGGGCGTGCCCGATGGCACGTTGATGCCGCGCACCGGGCCGGCGCCGGGCTGGCGCGCCCAGACCAGGCCACCGCCTACGAATCCGGCCTTGGCGTTATCCAGCTGATTGCCGTTCAGATCGTCCATGGTGGTGCCCGCACCGCCAATGCCGATGAAGCCGTTGGCCTGCACGCTCTTGTCGAAGAACAGCACCACCCGGTTGAGGTTCTGGTAGGAGTAGTTGCGCCCCACCGTGCCGGTGTTCGATTCGGGGTCGTAGGGCGTACCGATGCCGGACAGCAGCATCAGATGCACGTTGTAGAGCTGGAAGGCGCACAGCAGCACCAGGTCGGCCGGCTGCTGCACCTCGCGGCCCTGGGCATCCAGGTAGGTCACGCCGGTGGCCTGCTTGCCGGTGCTGTCCAGGTCCACCTTCAGCACCTGCGAATGGGTGCGCAGCTCGAACTTCGGGCGCTGCCGCAGCACCGGCAGGATGCAGGCGTTGGGGCTGGCCTTGGAATAGTTCAGGCAACCGTAATCGCTGCAGAAGCCGCAGGCATTGCACGGGCCCAGCTGGCAGCCGTAGGGGTTCACATACGGGCCCGAGGCATTCGACGCCGGAATCGGATAGGGGTGCCAGCCCATTTCCTTGGCCGCCTTGTAGAACAGTTCGCCGCCCAGGTAATTGGGGTTGGGGCCCAGCGGATATTCGGCCGAGCGCGACCCTTCGAACGGGTTGCCGCCGGCCTGCACCACGCCATTGATCACACCGGCCTTGCCAGAGGTGCCGCAGACCAGCTCGAACATGTGCAGGTGCGGTTCCAGTTCGGCGTAGCTCAGCGGGAAATCCTGGATGGTCATGTCATCGGGAATGAAGCGCTTGCCGTAGCGTTCTTCCACGTTGGTGCGCAGCTTCATGTCTTCCGGCAGCGGGCGGAAATGCGCGCCCGACCAGTGGCTGCCCGCACCGCCCACGCCGGTGCCGGGCTTGAACGAGCCCATCTGCCGGTAGGGCACGGCGGTGTCGGCCGGGGTGTGGCGAATCGTGACGGTTTCCTGCGCCAGGCTCTGCAGATAGCGACGGTGCACCGAACCTTCCAGCTCGTCCACCACGTTGGGGTAGGCGAAATCAGGTTGGGTATCGCGGTCGCCGCCGCGCTCCAGCGCGACCACGTGCAGGCCGGCGTCGGTCAGTTCCTTGGCCAGGATCGCCCCGGTCCAGCCCATGCCGACGATCACGGCGTCTACTTTCGGTTTCGTGATGGCCATGCGCTCAGCCCCTCCGCCCGGCCAGGTCCACCGGCGGCAGTGGGTAGGCCTTGTTGCGCACCCCGATCCAGTCCAGGTAGTCGGCACGCATGCCGGGGTAGCCGATCATCTTCCACGCGGCCATTCCCTTGTTGGCCCCGTACTTGGGGTCGGCGAAGTAGCCGTTCTTCACTTCACCCAGCAGGTTGGAGAAGAACAGCTTGCTGGAAATGGCGTCCAGCTCCAGCTTGCCGCCCTCGGCGGCCTTCAGCAGGGTTTCCTGCTGGGCGTGGTCCAGCTGGGCGAAGGTCTTGCCCTGGAACTGTTCACGGCAGTGCGCATCGACGGCGCCAATACCCACCCGCACGATGTCGCGCAGCGGCAGCTTGCCCTGGTAGCCGAGTTCGCTGGGCGCTTCCAGGAACGGGCCCTGCATGTACCAGATGGCGCCGGCGGCGTAGGGCGTCTGCATGTGCCGGTCAAGGAACTCGGGCACCCCCGATTCCACCGCGCCGGGGCCGGTCTCGTCGGCGGGAATCAGCCGATCGCAGGCCGCGACGATGAAGGCCCATTCGGCGGCGTTGAAGAATTCGGGGCGGTAGTCGGCGGCATCAGCGGCGGGTGCCTGCGCGTCTGCCGCCGGCGTGCCGGGCGCACAGGCGGGCAGTGCGGCGGCCACGGGAATCAGGGTCAGGCCCTGGAAAAAGCGGCGGCGGCTCAGCGCCGGCGCCGTCGGTTCGGCGTCATCGTTCATGGGGGTGGCTACCTGTGGGGTGGCTGGTGCACAGCTTCGCGCGCGTCCTGTCGCGGTGGCGTGCTCGACATCGGGCCCGGCGCCGACCGCTCCCCGGCCGACATGGATCGATCCATTGTGTTGCTGCGTGATGCTTTCCGGAATGGCAATATGGGAAAGGTGCTGTTGCCTGAAAGGAAAGAATCGCGATGATCGAAGACCTGGGAGAGCTGCGCACCTTCGATCGCATCGTGCATGGGGGCAGCTTGTCGGCCGCCGCACGTGACCTGGGTGTGTCGCTGGCAGTGGTCAGCAAGCGGCTGTCAGCGCTGGAGCGGCGGTTGCAGGTGCGCCTGCTCAACCGCAGCACGCGCCGGGTCTCGCTGACCGACGAAGGCAGCCTGTTCCACCAGCATTGCCGCCAGGTGCTGCAGGCAGTGGAAGCGGCCGAAGCGGCGCTGGCGCAGCGCCAGGACCTCGTGGCCGGCGTGTTGCGGGTGACCGCCCCGAATGGTTTCGGTCGGCGGCACGTGGTGCCGGCGGTGCGGCGGTTCCAGATGGCGCACCCCGGCGTGCGCGTGCATCTGTCGCTGCGCGACGAGATCGTGGATCTGGTGGGCGAGGGCATCGAGCTGGCCCTGCGCTACGGCACGCTGGACGATTCGCGCCTGGTCGCCCGGCAACTGGCGCCGAACCGGCGGGTGCTGTGCGCATCGCCGGATTACCTGCAACGGCGCGGCATGCCGCGCACTATTGCCGACCTGCAGGAGCACGACTGCATTGCCTCGGGCAGCCCGCCGGTCAGCCACTGGCGCTTCGGCCAGGGCGATGCCGCGCTGGCCCTGCCGCTGCAGGCCAGCACGCTGTGCGACGACGGTGAGGCGGCGCATCTGATGGCGCTGCAGGGCGCCGGCATTGCCCGCAAGTCGATCTGGGACGTGGCCGAAGACCTGCAGGCCGGGCGCCTGGTGGAAGTGCTGCCCGACCATGCTCTGGCCACCTCGCCGTTGAGCGCGGTGCATGGTTCGGGCAAGCAGCTGGCACCGCGCGTGCGCGTGTTCCTGGACCACCTGCTGCAGCACCTGCGCAGCACGGTAGCTTGGCGCTACGCCAACGCCGATTAGCCGCGCGCGTCCTTGGCGCTGGCCAGCGCGTGGTCGGCGCGCACGAACACCGCGGTGGTGTTCTCGTCGCGGGTGCCGGTGGCCACGCCGAGCAGCAACGGGCGGCCGAGGCGGCTGGCGGCTTCATCGGCCACGCCCTGCAGCGCATGCAGGGTGGCATCGGCCTGGTCGGTGCCCAGCACCGCAATGAACTCGCCGCTGCCGGTAACCCGGTTGATGCTGTCGCCACGCTCGGCCTGCATGCAACGCTCCAGCGCCGCATCCAACTGCTGCAACTGGCGGTCCAGGCCGCGCTCGCCCAGTTGTTCGGCCAGCGCGGCCAGATCCTGCAGCTCCAGGATCACGATGGTGTAGGGGGTGCCTGCGGCGGCAGTGTCAGTGCCGATGGGCTCGGCGGCGACCGTCTGTTCCAGCAGAGCCACCACTTCCTGCTCGCGTTCGCGACTGCGCGCTTCCATCAGGTTCATGGTCAGCCGGGCCAGCGCCTGCAGGGCCTCGCGTTGCACCGGGGTAAGCGAGCGCGGTGACAGGTCGACCACGCACACACTGCCCACCGCCGCACCGCTACCGGTCACCAGCGGCATGCCGGCGTAGAAGCGTGCGCCGATCTCCTTCAGCACCGGATTGTCGGCAAAGCGCGCATCCTGGCTCAGATCACCGACTTCCAGCAGTTGGCTGGGCTCGCGGATTGCATGGTCGCAGACCGCTACATCACGGTCGGTCTGGCTGCCGTCCAGCCCGGTGCGGGCCTTGAACCACTGGCGGTCGCGGTCAATCAACGTGACCAGCGCCATCGGCGTGCCGCACACGGCGGCGGCCACTTTCACGATGTCATCGTAGGCCGGCTCGGGCAGGCTGCCGACAATGTGCAGGGCATCGAGCGCACGCTGGCGTTCGATTTCGTCCGTGGACAGGGTGAAGCGCTCGGTCATGGTGTTCCTGTAACTACCGGGGTCGGCCCATGCTAGAGCACCTGCGTTCGCGCGCCGTCAACGGCCATGCGCGCTCGAGCTGATACGCAACGATGCACACCGAATGCAAGCGACGCACTTCACGTATTGATAACGATTCACATTTGCCATACGATGCCGTCCGCCAGCCCCGGACGTCCGTCTCGCCAGCGCCCATGTAAGGGGACAGTCGGTTTGCGAAGATGGGACAGTCGGTTTGCGCCTCCGCCCTGCCGCCAGAAGTCACTTCAACGAGCCTTTGAAGGGGGCTCGAAAGTGATTAGATGGCAACCGCAGGCGCTGCAAGGGCTGCTTAAGCGAGTCGGCCTCAGAATGGTGCTGCAGTGTTCATGAGCTTGGAGCTCATCCAAGCAGAATGGGATCTTGTACCCTTGCTCACTTGGGCCCGAGGTCAGGAAGAGAGAAGGCTAAGCCGCCCATCTCCGTCGGCATCCCCTGAATCAGGCTGCCTGCGCTACGCGAGGCAGCAAGCGCACACCAGCACTGCAAGCAGCCAGGAGCGGCTTCTCGACCCATCGGTAGCAAATGATGCCGCCAGCAGTACACGCGACCATCATCACAAGTATGAACATGCCGTGTTGCCATGCCTCCTGGTTCCAGCCCGATCCGCTCCATACCCTAGCTCCGACGCTCAACACAAAGAGATGGCTCAAATAGATGGAGTAGGAAGCATTGCCGATAGTGTGGAACACCCCGAGGCTGAGGCGTCGCCCCGCGCTTTCCCAGCGGACCAAGCCTAGTACCAGCAGAGCACTAGGGAGCCCAAAGGCAATGGTTCGGGCCAGTGGGGCATGCCCGCTTTGGACGTATTGCGCCTGCAGCAGCGTGTAACTCAAAGCAAAGCCAATGCACCCCGCGATGATGAAGCCTGCAGCCCCGCGCACTGAGACGCGTTGCCAATATATGCCAATCAGGGCCCCGGCGATGAACTCCCATCCCATTGGGCTGCTAACGACCAGCCAGGCGGGTGACTCTCCTGGGATGAACTGCATTGCTAGCAACCCGATAGCCCAAGCAGCAAAGAACGCAGGAATTCGACGCTCGGGAAGCACAGCAATGGCGAGCGCCATCATCACGTAGAAGAAGGCCTCGTAGATCAGTGTCCACCCGACTTGGAGAATGGGAAGCACAGGCTGCGGCAGAAGCAAGTACGAAGCCAGAATGCTCTTGTCATGATGGCTGGCATCCAGGGCAGTAGGCCTGACGAGTAGCAGTAACACGATCAGTGTTGTGAACACCCAGTAGAGGGGCAGTATCCGGAGCCCACGCCTCGCCAGAAAGGTCAATGCGCCTGCGAAGCTTCCATACCTTCCCGGCATGACCGTGGTCATGACAAATCCGGAGATCACGAAAAATAGGTCAACGCCGCCATAGCCGTACTCCGCGAGACTTCCGGCGAGCAAGGATGGTCCGCGTCCATGGACCACCTCGGCGTTCACCAGGTGAAACAGAACCACCATCAACGCAGCGACCCCGCGAAGCATCTGGATCGAAGCGAAGTATGTGCCACTTGACGCAGTTCGCCCCCCAGGAACATCTCGCAGCATCACGACCTCAAACTAATGGCAACTAGGTTGGAGCGCAGTTTACTCCAGCTTCGCGGACCACCCACCTACTAACTCATTCCATTGAATGCGAGCCGGGTTGCCACGCGGTGGCGCCATTGTGGTGAGCTCAGGCGGAAGAGACCGCCCTACCGGCAAGGAATCAACCTGCATGGCAGTTGCCTTCTCCCAGAGAGGGGTTGCGCTGTAGTCAGGGACCGAACGCCATGCGCCCGCTGCCTCATCCCATTGATTACGGCAGTGATCGTTGGGAGAAAACGCAATCGGTTGGGTGGTAGTTACGTCATCGGGCAGCGCCTCGCCCAAGGATAGCGTGTTGGCAATTGGTAGTGCAGTGGCCTTGGCGTAGAGCATGACGTGACGGTAGTCGGCGACGGTCTCCCACGCATCCAACGCGGCGGTCAGGCGGTGTCGTTGGAACAATCCGGTCGGCTCTCCCGGCGAGAATTCCACCGCAGACGGCGGCAAAGGGTAAGTGCCATCGCCGGGCGACAGAAACACGGTGATTGTGCCCAGAAGTTCACGGGTGATGGGGTCGTAGGAGTAGGCAGGGCGCGACGCTGGAAGCGTTTTGTAGCTCATTCAGATAGCCTCTATCAGTAAGCGATGCAGTACATCATGCGCAGACCAGCCGGCAAGTTATCTTCGCCGCCAGTACTGTTGACGATCACTGTGTGCTCATGGGCACCAGCGCCGCGGTTGTCTAGGCTATGCGAGTGATCGCCGACTCCCGCAACGCCGATTTCGTGGGTGTGGTTGCCCGAGCCGTTCATGCCGACGTTATGGCTGTGGCCGCCGGCACCATCGGTGGAGAAACCATGAGCATGGCCGCCAGCCGTATTGGTGCCAACTGCACCACCATAGGCTTCGTGGAAGCCAGCATCACCACCACTTGAGTAACGAGGGCGAAAACTGCCCGCATTGTGGGCATGGTCGCCAGCCCAAGCAGTCCCGCCCGTGTGAGCATGGTGCCCTTGCGAATCCGTCCATGCGCCATGCGCATGATCGCCAGCCGCTCCTGAGCTTGCGGCGTGGGTGTGCGCGCCTGCCCCGTTCACGCCAATGTAGTGCGTGTGATCGCCCACAGCCGAGGCACTGGCCGTATGCGCATGGGCGAGAATCGCACCAGCAGAGTGGACGCCAACAATGTCTGCGCTGTTGGTATGGGTGATGGTGGTGCCGTCCTTGCACAGCGGCAGGTTGAAGGTCGTGTTGCCGTCACCTTCGCCGTACTTGGTGCCGATGACCGCGAACAGCTCGGCATAGTCCTGGCGGGAGATCGCTGAGCCATCGCACAGTAGGGTGCCTTCCAGGGGTTCGCCAGCGCTGATGACGATCTGACCCGGCCGATAGCGAGAGCGGTTGATCAGCGTGCGAATGGCCTGCAATAGCTGTGTATCATCATCGCGATCCAGCGCCTGGCCGGAGGCTTCGACGGTGTTGGTCAACTCGGCCTGGACGGTATTGAACCAATCCGCTCCAGGGATGGTGGCTTTGACACCGGCAATGAAGTCACCGCTGGTGAAGTAGCCCGGCGTACCGGGTTCCTGCTTGGGCGGTGGTGTCGGTGCGGCGGTAGGGACATCGATGCGGTGCACGTCAGGACTCCAGGAACTGGCAGAAGGTGTGCGCGGGCTTGAGGTTGTTGAATGTGGCCTGCAGCGCAGCGTCGGTGGCCAGGGTGGCATTGGGGGGGCGGCGGTCGATACGTACCTGCCAGACGAACAGCACGTCTTCCAGGTACAACGGTTCGTCCACGCTGCTATGGCCGACGCGCCAGGGTTTGGGCTCGATAATGGTGATGGCGTAGCCCGCAGCAGCGGCCAGACGCACGAAGTACGGGATCGACAAGCCGCCCAGTTCGCCGAGCTTGGCCAACACCGCCTGCACGCGCTCAGCGGGGCTTGCGCTGGGCAGCGGGCGCAGACCGAGCACGCGCTCCCAGTCAGCGATGGCATCACCTGCTGTGGCGGGGTGCATCGCCTGCTGGATGGTCTGTGCACGGTCCACGGCGATCTGCAGTGCGCCGGCCTCGGCGTCGATGACGGCGCCAATCACGCGCCCGGCAGGATCGTAGGCCACTGGCGGCAGCAAGGTGCGCAGCAGCTCGGCCAAGTTCATGACAGCAGCTCCAGGGTGACGCTGCCAAAGCGCACCCATTCCACGCGGCTGGCATCGACGACCGGGGTCAAATTGGTCTCCGGTTGGATTAGCTCGCGGTCCACCACACCGGCCAAGCCAGAAATGACCGCTTCCAGGTGACTGCGGTAGAGCGTTTCACCCGGTGCCAGCGGTTCCAGTGCGGCCGCCAGCTGCGGCGTGGCGGCGTCCTGCACGCCTTCCAGGGTGTAGCCGCTGATCAACTTCACCTTGGCCGTGATATCGACCGTGATCAAGGTGGGGCCAAACACCAGGCAGTCCCAGGCGGTCACTGGGCGACGTTCGTCGATGTACTGCTGCACCTGGCCGATCAACTCGGCCGAAGGCAAGCCGGTGGCCGAAACGATCACGACATCGACCGTGCCAAGGCCGCGACGCAGCGGGTAGACATAAGCGGCAGTAACGCCGGGCACCTCGCGGGCCCAGCGCTGGTAGTCGTGGCGATTGCCGCCGGCTGGCGGGCGCCGCATCAGGTCCAGTAACCGATCCAGCAGCTCAGCATCGCTCTCGCGGTCTGCACCGCCGGCCAGGGCTTCGATCAGTTCGGCCGAGGTGTCCACCCCGATGGGCGGGCTGGTCAGCGTGACCTGGCCGGTCACACCGTTGGCGGCGCTGCCGGCAGTCTGCGCTGCCACGCGGACCGCAGCATTGCCTTCTGGGGCGATGACCGCTTCGGCGAGCGTGCTCAGCAACGTGCCATTGGGATGGCGGAGCTGGGTGCCCGCTGGCACCACTGCGCCGGTAGTGCCGGTGACGCGTGCCGCGCCACTCGCAGTGGCAGCCGGCTTGCGACTCAATCCACGATCACTGGCATGCAGTTCCAGCGCCTCGGTGTCGGCGGTGTCGGGGAAGATTTGCCGGTATAGCCAGCCCTGGTGCTGGTAGATACCCTCAATGGCTGCGCCGGCTCCGGCCGCACGCACGTAGTGGTCACTGTCCACGCCAATATCGGCATCCGGCAACTGATTGCGAATGTCGCGCAGGATCGCGTCGCGGATGCTCTCAAAGGGGGGCGTGGGTTGTGGCATCGATAGGCTCTTAAATCACGCTGACAGGGTGTTCAAACGTCTGGCGCTGGCCGCTGGCATCGGTCAACTCGATGTGCAGCCAGAGACGACCGTTACCCGCCTGCTGGCTGGTGACCACCAGGTCCTGGGCCCGTCCGTCATCGAGCAAGGGGTGCAGGGCCTGCTCGGCATACTGGCGGGCCAGCACAGCGACGCGCGAAACGTCTTTTTCCCGCTGCAGTTCATGGAGGCGGCTACCCAGGGTGGGTGCGGCAAACCAACTGCCCAGCGGCACCATGAGACGAAGATAGACCGCGTTGGCCAAGGTGGTGATTCGTCGGCCTGTAAGGTCTCGCGTTGCCGGGTCAATCTGTGCGTCCATCACTGTTCCTGGTTGGGCTTGGCTGTGTCGCCAGGGCCGGGTTGCACGCCGCTGTGGGTATGGCTGTTGTAGATGGCGCGGTCAGCGCTCATGGCGCGCACGCCATCGCTGACTTCGCCTTCGGCGGTGACGTTGCCGGTGGCCTCAATCTCCGGCGTCTCAATGCGCATCTTGGTGCCCGCCTTGATCAGCAGCGTTTCGGTGACGACCTCGATGACGCGGCCGCGCTGCAGGTAGATGTGGTCACCTTCGTCGGTGTGCAGCGCCACCTCGCCAGGCTTGAGCTGAATCCGGTAGCGGCCATCGACGCTGGCGATGATCACCCCATGTGCCGATGAGCCACCCAGCGGCAGAACGATGACCTCAGCCCCGGACAGTGGCGCGGTGGCCAGGCCGTAGTGCTGCATCAGCTCGACTTGCAGCTGCTCCCCATCCAATCCGGTCACCTGAGCACCAGGCAGTGCTTGCGTGGCGTCCAGGCGCTGCAGGATACCGCGCAGCGCCTGGCGGACGGTGCTGCCGGCGCGCTGGGCCGTGCGGGCCATGGTGCGGGCCAGGCTCATAGGTACTGTTCTCCATCGTCGGCACTTTTCGGTTTGCGCTTGCGGGCCTTGCCCTTGGCGATGGGCTCGCCAATGATCCAGGCCCTGTCCTCGCGCAGCCGCAGCTCGGTGATGGCGCCCTGGGCGCGGGTCAGGCGCAGGGTGCGGCCCATAACGAAGTACACGCCGTGCAATCCGTGTGGCTCGCTGAGCAGCTCCACGCGTTGCCCGGGTGCCCACACCACACCGCCGCTGGCGCGCCAACCCGGTACGATCACTCGTGCCTCAAAGCCCTCCATCAGGCTGTCGGCCAGCAGCTTCTTGGCGCGCGAGTCGGCCAGACTGTTGCTGTCACAGGCGCCGTCCACGACCACACGCGGGCGGAAGATGCCGCGCCGGGCCAGTGCATCGTCCTTCGCTTGGGCCTTCAAGGTGGTGCGGTTGTTGCCCCAGTCGTTGCCGTCGAAGGCACCGTGCTGGCCCAGCACGGTGATCTGGCTGTAGCGCTGGGCTATGCTGCGGCGCACGCTGATGCGGGTAATGGTGTTGCCTTCACCGTCATGACGCAGTTGCAGGCGGCCAACCGGTGCAGCCGCATAGTCCGGTCCGCCTACCACCAGGGTGCCGTCCGGCTCGACCCAGGGCCAGGCGCCACTGGCTTCGGCCACCTGCAGCAGCACCTCCCAGGCGCTTTGGCCAGGCTGGATCTGCACACGCCGACGCAGTGCGCCACCCGGCACCTGCAGGCGTACGCGATCGATGCCTAGCGGCTTGGCCACCTGGTCCACGATCTGTTGCAGGCTGGCATCGCGCATGGACACAAACGGGGTGGAGCAATCAACCAAGAAGCCGGCCAGGTCACGCCCAGTGATGCGCACGGTATGGCTGCTGCGCGACACCTCGTGCTCCACTTCGTCCAGGCGACCGGTCAGTACCGTGTCTTCGCCCAGCTGCAGCTGGCAGGGTGCGCCCTCGGCGACTTCTGCTGGCAGTGCCCCACCTTGCTCGGTGTGCAGCTCCAACTCGAAGGCGTCGCTTGCGATGAGCAGATCGCTATCCACCGACCAGCCACTCCAGCGCTCATTCACCACGCCGCCGACGGTGAGGCGAATCGACTCAGCGAGCATAGGCATGGAGCACCTGCCCGCGTTCGATGGCGAAGGGACGACGCAATGTGGGGTTCAGCCGCAGCAGTTCGGTGGCACGACGATGGTCGCCATACCACTGATGGGCCAGTGCCCGCAGGCAGGTATCACTGGTCACCTGGCGCTGGATCAGCGGCGGTCGCGCGAGGATGACCCGACGCGCACCAGCCTGCACCAGGGCAGCCAAGTTGCGCAACGGCTCGATGACCGGCAGCGCCTGTTCGACCGGATACAGACGGCGGTGCAGTCCGATGGCCCCTTGCAACCCCGCGCGTGCCTGGCCGGCGAGTCGGTCGATTTCCTGGGGCGTCATCGTGGGTTCCACACGCTGTGCATCGACCACGTCGCAGACGGCGCGGGTCAGCGTCAGCGCCTGCTCGGTGGCTACCAGGACGACCAGACCCAGCGCATGGGCGGTCAACGGTTCATCGGGAAGGCCCAGCGGTAGATCGGGCTCCAGCGGAGGGGCAACGCCGCGTCGGGCTGCATCAAGCAGCCCCGACCAGGTACGTCCTGCCAGCGCCGGCAGATCGTTGGCACCAGGTACCTCGCGCGGCAGCAGCGTCCCGGCCAGTGCGCGGATGTCCAACGTGTCATCGGCCAGGGCGGGCACGCTGGCTTCCAGCAGGCCACGGACCTCGGACGGCACGCGTGCAGCCTGGGCGATGGGGTCAAAGGCCGGTGCCGGCGACCGGGCCAAGTCAGCCAGGCCGGCCAGCACGCCCAAGGTCTGGCTGCGTAATTGCGATAGACGCACGCCGATCCCCGGCAGGCCGACCAGATTCTCCACCAGACCGACCCAGCCGCCGCCCAAGTAGCCTTGCGCTTGAGCAACGAGCCCATCGACCCGGCTGAGCAGGTCACGCACCTGGTCGCGCCAATTGCGCACGTCGGCCACATCAAGCCCGGCAATGGCACCTTCGCTGGTCTGGAAGGTGCGTTGGAAGAAGTCCGGGTTGGGCTCGCTCTCAACAAAGGTCAGTACGACTTCGGCATAGTCGGGCCGCTCGGCATCGTGGCTGATCTCCCAGTCCTCGACGACCGCGTTGACGGTGCCGTAGATGGGGTGGATCAATTCGCCTTCACCCGCTGTTTCAACCGCCTTGATCAGCGACTGCAGCACCGTTTCATAGGCATCGCCGTAGACGACCGCGCGCATCTGGAAGACCAGCGCCTCGCGGCCGAGGTCTTCGACGGTATCGCCGTTGCGGTATGGCGTGCCATGGCGGGCCAGCGAACGCTTGCCTTTGAGCGATTCACCCAGCACCTGCAGAGGCACCTGGCGGTAGCTGGCATCGAGTAGATCGGTTTCCCAGCTCATGGCCCACGCCTCGCATCACGCTCGACGGTGCGCCCCAGATCGGCATGCAGCCACGGCACATCGGCCGTGACCTGTACCTGGATGGGCTTGCTCAGGGTCTGATCCAGCTTACGGCTGGCATTGTCCAGCAGCTGTGCGGCTGCCTGATTCTGCGCCGCAGCCTGCTGATGCAACTGGGCCGACTCGGCCGGCACCGCCGGAGCGGCGGTCTTCACCCGTGCAATAGCCTCGCGCATGGCTGTCTCACGTTGCGGCAAGCTCAGCCCATTGGGCACCGAGGCCAGGGCCTGCTGGTACTGCTCCGGAGTGACGCCCAGGCGCTGCATCGTCTGTTGATTGCGCGCATTGGCGCGTGCCAGCGGGCCGCTGCCACGCGAGCGCCCCAGGGTGGAGGCGACGTCTGCGCGCAAGGTGGGATCGGCCATGCCAGTGTCGAGCGTGCCGGCGTAGCGTGACAACGGATAGCTGGCCAGCAGGGCTGGTGCCGCCAAGCGCATGCCCCAGGCCTTGGCTGCAGCCAGGAGTCCGCCACCGGCTGCCGTCCTGCCGGCGGCACCGGCCACAGGCACGGCTGGGGCCGGCCCAGGAGCGCCGGCCCAGTTGGTGACATAGACCGGCATGACTCCGGTGGCGTCCTGCAGCGTCTTACCGACAGCGATGTTCTTCATCGTGTCCAAGCCACCGCCCACCGTGTTGCCCAGCTTGCCGAGCACTGCGCTGCCGGCCCGCCCGCCGTAGTGACCGGCAACGGCAGTCCCGGCAGCCAGACCAATCATCTGTCCGCCGGAAAGGTTCAGGTCGTTGAGCAGGTACTGGCCGGCCTCGGCCATCGCCTTGTTGAGCGGCTGGGCCATGCGGTCCACGGTTTCGCGCAGGCTGTTGCGCACCCGGCCGGCCACGGCGGTGGGGCTGTCGCGATTCTCCTGCAGGTCGCTGGCGACCACGCCGCTGGCATTGCTGATCTGCGCCTGGATGTCGCGGAAGCTGTCCAGGTTGTCGCCGCTCAGCAGGAATTGCACGCCCTTCTGGGTGTCCTGGTCGGCCTTGCCAAAGGCCTTGGACACGAAGTTCATCCGTTGCATGTCCGTGCCCAGCTTCTCGTACTTGCTCTTCATCTCGGCCAGCACATCGAGCATGTCGCGGCGCGAGCCATCCTTGTTGAAGAACCGCACCCCCGTGCTCTTGGCCGCCTCGACCATGTAGTTGCGATTGGTAAACAATCGCGTGGTGGACTCGGCCAGGGTGGCCAGGCGCTCGGGCTGGGCCTCCAGCTTGGACAGGGTCTCCACCATGGCCAAGGATTGATCAAAGCCCATGCCACCGCGCTGCGCGGCCGGGCCGACGCGGGCAAAGATGTCTGCCAGATTCTCCAGCTCGGCGTTGCCGGCGCGACCGGCAACAATCATCTTTTCCAGCATGGTCAGTGCCTGGCCGGCTTGGGCCAGGTCAAAGCCATAAGCATTGGCACCGGTCAGCAGACCTTGTGCCAGCACACTGGAATCGGCACCGGTAATGGTGGTGCCGATGTCGATGGCGCCGATGGCTTCCTTGGACGCCTGGTAGGACAGCCCCGAGGCCACCAGCTTGTCGAAGCCAGTGGTCAGCGACTCCAGCGGGTTGCCATTCTGGCGGCCCATGGTCCAGAACGTCTGGCGCAATTCATCCTGTTGCGCACGGGTCATCCCCGCCGTCTGCCGGGTGCGCAACAGGTTGCGATCCAGCTGCGCGCTGGAGGCAATTTCGCGGCCCACGGCAAAGCCGATACCCAGGCTGGCCAGGCGCCCCTGCATCGACCCCAAGGCGGACTTGACCCGGTTGATTTCAGAGACGGCCGTGCGCCCCATGATGCGAAACAGTCCACCCTGATCACCGACACGGCGCAGGGCACGTTTGAGCCGTTCTCCCAGGCGGTCAGCCTCATCACCCACACGCCGCTGTTCGCGCACACCCTCGGCCATGCCACGCTTGATGGCGTCCCCGGCAGCGGTGCCGGCCTTCTTCAGCACCTGCATGGAGGCAGCACTTTGGGTGATGCTGCTACGGATTGCCTTGGCCTGTTCACCGGCCGAGCGCTTGATCTGATCGCCCGTGGCCTGGGCGGTCTTGCCCATATCACGCAGGCCGGACTGCGCCTCCTGCGCGGCGCGGCGACCGCCTTTGCCGTCGCCGCGGATGACCAGGTTGACCAACATGTCCGTCATGGGAGCGGATGACCTTTAAGGGGGCGGCGGGCGCTGCCGGTGCTGATATAGCGGGTACCGGTGCTGGTTGAAGGCGCCGCCTGGAACAGGGCCAGGCGCGCGGTGATCTCCGCCTGCGTCATGCGGCGGATTTCGCTCAGGCGGTAGCCGTGCCGGACGAGGACGTGCTCGACACGTCGCCAGTGGGCGAGCTCGCGCTCGCCGGCTGCAGCTTTTTTGTGAGTTCAGCGCTGGCCCTCTCCAGTTCGGACTGGTCGATCTCGGCCAGCTCTGCCTTGAGCAGGTCCAGGGTGAGTGCCTCGGCCGGAATATCGCCGAGCTGGAGCAGCTGGCGCCGATACAGGTCCAGGGCGATGCGTGCAGTGGAGGCAGTGGGTTGGCCCTCCAGGGCTTCGATCACATCCCCGGCCAGTCCTACCCGCAGGATGAAATTGCGATGGCGCTGGCCGGCATAGTACACACCGATCGGCAGCGTGCCGCTGACGGTTAGCCCCGTCCATTTCGTGATGGCGTCATTCGACATAGTGGTTCAACGCTCCCAGGGTCAGATCGCGGGTGGCTTCGTCATCGGTGCCGAACTTGCTGCCCATCTCCATCAGCCACACCCCGGTGTAGCTCTCGCGCTTGCCACCACCATCCTGAGGCTCGATGGTGATCTTGGCGTCCAGCAGCCCCTTCCAGTCCGGTTCGCCCGACTTGGGGATGGCCACTGTGCAGCGCAGCTCATGCTCTTCGATGCCCTTGGCATGACCGAGCACGCGGCCCTGCCGGTTCATCGTCTTGACGCCCTTGCGGTTGGTCTTGGTGGTGGGTTCAAACGACTTGATTTCGTATTCGGAGCCGTTGAGCTCCAGCACGATCAAGCCCACGTAGATATCGGACATGGCGGTTCCTTGTCAGAGCAGTAGATCGATGCGGCCAGCGAACACATGCAGGCCGTTGACCACGTCGGTGGGGATTTGGGCATTGAGCCGGTTCGGGTCCTGCAGCGAGCGCTCGACGATTAAGCCGGGCGCATTGGCATCGACCTCTTCAACGATTTCCAGCTCTTCACACTTCTTCAGCACGTCCAGCAACTCGCTGCGCACCTTGGCGGCGGTGCCGGCATGGAGCTTCTCGCGTGGGAAGCGCAGGCGGATGCGGTCACGGCAGGCACGGCGCACGTAGTACAGAGTGCGCATCGTGGTCAGGTCCAGCAGGGCAATATCGGTCGCTCCGGTCGGATTCTTGGTGTAGGTGCTGATGGCTCGTACAATCTGCACGATCTCGCCCGGGCCGACTTCCAGCGGAGTGACGCCGTTGGCCAGCGCGGTTTCCTGCTCGCCTCGGGTCAGGCGCTGGGTGATGGGCGGCACGGCGATCCCGGTCAGGGCAAGGGTGTTCAGCGGCCTGGCCGGGTCTTCCTCGCGGGCAATCACCGCCGCATAGGCGGCGGCGATCTCGGCGGCCGTGCTGGTCGAGCCTGGCAGCAGCGCCAGGGTGATCGCGCCGCTGTTGAGTTGGCCGGCCAGGGTGGTCGCCGCGCTCAGCGTGCCGGTGCTGGCGGCTACGCCAATACAGGCCTTCTGGTTGATCGCATCGGTAATCGTGTTGATGTGGGTGCGCAGTGCCGTCAGTGTGGTCTGGCTGATCCAGGCCGGCACTACTAGGTCGTAGTCAGCCCCCGCCAGCACATCCAGGGCGGGCTGGATATCCGGCTCTGTGTCGTCGGCCACAGTGATGCCGATCAGAGTCAGATCGACATAGCGGTTGGCAGCAATGGCGGCGCTGGCCATTGCCTTGGCTACTGCGCCGAACTGTTCGGCCAGCGCGGATGCATCAAACACCTGCAGCGGGACCAGAGGTTCGGCTGCGTCGTCGCCGGTAGCGGTCAGCGGGACGATCAGGCACAGGCGCTGCGCATTGGTTGGCAACGTGCGCACCGCCAGCGAGGTGTTGAATTCGATGTAGACGCCCGGCTTGCGGATGCTGGCCGGAATGGTGTCGAACTGGATGCTCATGCCTTGCTCCCTTTGCTGGCCGGGGCGCCGGATTTGGAATCAATGGGCGCGACCTGCGCTTGCTCGATCACCAATTCGCCACTGGCCAGGCGACGGCGGTAGTAGGTGGTATCGGGGACATCGACGGCCTTGCCTTCGATGTAGGTGCGAGGGTTGTCCTCACGGGGAACGCGCAGGCCTGGGGCGGCGATTACACGCGGCATGGAGTGCTCCTAGTCGATGCGGTCGGTGGCATCGGCCACCCCGTCATCGGGTTGCAGGTAGTAGGTCAGATCGATGCCCGACAGCGGCTCGATGGGGTCTTCTGGAACGGTCCAGTGCCCACTGACCGTGAAGCTCTGGCCGATGACACTGAGAAAATCGTTCTGAAAGCGGCTGTTGATCAGGTTGTTGTAGTCGGTCGGTTGCAGCGGGCCGGCCTCAGCGTGCGGAGACCAGTCGGTCAGCAGGCGCATGCAGCTGTCCCACAGCGCGTAGCTTCCAGGACTATTGGCAACGCCATGCCGGGTTTCGACTTCGCCACGTGCCTGGCGCGAGCCAATGACCAGGCGCACGGTCGCATCGAAGGCATAGCGACGATTGCTCTTGCGGACAAAGCGCCCTCGGGGCTGCGTCACCAGCACCGCATGCCCGGCCCGCAGTGCCTCGGCCAGCAGATCGCCATCGCCGAGCTCGCCGCCGTAGCTGCGCAGCTCCAAGCGAGGCAGGTGCTGGCGCAACTGTCCCAAGCGCTCGACGATGCCATCTTCCAGAGCCTGCAGCATCACAAGCGTCCCAGCGTTCGACGCGAGAACAGGCGCGGGTTGCCCTGGATGACGGCGCTACCACCTGCGCCTTCCTCATTACTCCCGCGCTTCGCATCTTCATCCATGAGGGCTTTCAGGCGCTTGATCACATCCTCATAGCGCAATCGCACCGTGCTGTCTTCTCGGCCCGCGCGGTCGTACAGGTGATAGCGGGCCAGCTCCTGGATATCGTCGGGCCACCACGGCGGCACCGGGGCATCTGCCGGACGGAAGCGCAGATAGAATTGCGCCTCGCTGCTGGCCCGGCCGATGGCTGAGTCCAAGCGCGCCAGGGCGTACACCGCCGCCGTTCGCTCATCCTCGGGCCAACCGGACAGATCATCGCCCCGCGCTGCCGCCTCCATCTGGGCCGCATCCAGCGGCACGAATGTGTTGGGCACGGCCACATCGGCGATTTCCTTCCCGCCGTAGCGCGTGACCAGGTCGATGGAGAGCGGCAGCGGCAGCATTACTTGCCCTTACCCTTCTGCGCGGCCTTGGCCTCTGCCTTCGGTGCCGTTACCGGCGCCGGATCGACGGGCAAGGTGGTGATCGCACCGGCGCTGGCTTCCGGGGAAACCGATGTGTCAGTCTGCTCCGAGGGTGCCGGTGTGAGGGTGGTCGTCTCAGCGGAGACCGTTTCCGGTGCGGCGTCGGGGTCAACCATCGAGCCGGGAGCCGGGATGGCCTCACTCTTGGGCAGCAGCTGGACGAACAGGTTCGGCTCGGCCTGCAGTTGCGCCAGCTGATCTGGGGTGAAGCGATCTTCGGCATAGGGCGTGGGTGTGGTGCTATGGGCCACGCCTGCCCTGCGGAAGCCCTCAATCTTGGAAGTGATGATGATCATGGCGAGTCAAGTAGAAGGTTGGGAGAAAGCCACCGGCCAAGGCCGGTGGCCGTCGGGTTGCGAGATCAGTCCAGCCAGGCCGGGGAGAGCACTTCGGCCGTACCGGCCCACTCATTGCCGGCGCTTTCGTCCTTGACCACGATCTTGCGCGCCGCCCCTTCCAGCGCCGAAGGCACCACCAGCAGGCGCGGATTGATGCCCAGCGGGCGGCCGCCATCGGCCTTGAAGGCCTTCATCGCCGCACGCGCAGCGGCGTAGCTGTCCTTGGTCAGCGGCTGGCGCGAGGCATAGGCGAACTGCCAGAAGCCGAAACCGACATTGACGCGTGCGTCCACGCCATAGCGATACTCATCGCGCATGAACACCGCTTCGTCCTGGCCATCGACCATGGCCTTGAGGTCGTAGTCACGGCGCTTTTGGAAGATCAGCGGCTTCAGGGCGCGGCTGACATCAAGCAGATACCAGGTCGGTCCGGTGCCATCACCGTCGTCATAGTTGCTGACGCTGGTGGCCGTACCCGTGCCATCGGTGTTGGCGTAGACGGGGTGGTCGGTGTCGAAGAAGTTCTGCCCGTCATAGCACAGGGTACCGGCACCGGCCTTCAACAGGGAGAACACCAGCTCATCAGGGTGCGCGCTCGAAGCACGGCCCATTTCCTCAAACAGCGGACCGTAGACGCCGACCTCATCGTCCTCGATATCCGGGCGCGGCACCGAGATGCTGCTTTCGAAAGACTTGTTGGCGATGCTGTAGCCGTGCGCGGCCATATCCTTCAGTGCACGGTCGCCCACCCACTCGCGGAACTGCGGGAACTGTCCCAGCCAGCCGTAGGTGGTGCTCTTGGAGCTGGACGGGACCAGGGTGGCGATCTTCTGCCAGTCGGTCGGGGTAGCCGTCTGGGCGTCTTGGAACTTGCGGCTGAAACCGGTGAACAGCGCACTGATCAGCGCAGGGGTGATGATCTGGCCCATCAGCGGGAATCCTTCTTGAACTGGTCGGCGGGGATGCCCAGGGCCTGGGCGACGTAGGTTTCGGAAGCATTGAGGGCGGTGGCCGCCGCACTGCCCGGCGTTGCTGGCGCGCCTGCATCGCCGGCCACGACCGGAGCGGCACTGACGAAGTCACGGAATCGCTGCAGGCCGTTGGTATCGCTGCAGCTGGCGCGGTGATATTCCACGGTGGCGGGGGTGATCTTGCCGGCCTTCAGGGCGCTGTCGATCTCGGCGGAAACGGCAGTGTCGTGCTGCTCCTTCTGGAAGGCGGTCAGCTTCTGCTCGGCGTTGGTGGCGCGGGCCACAACGGCATCGTGGTCGGCGCGCGGGACGAAACGGTCCAGCGACGGCTGCTGGCTGTTCAGGGCCGTGGCCTGCAGTTGGTTGATGGCGGCGGCGAGGGCATCATCGGAGGCTTCGGCGTTCAGGCCGAGCGCACCCGTGATCGCCGCCGTCAGGGCGGTGGATCGGGTCATGGTGGAAGACTCCTGGGAGTTGAGCGCCTGCAGGTGCAGGTTCGGGGTGTTGGTAAGCGCCGCAGAGACCAGTGCGGAGATACGGCCACTGGTGGGCTCGTAATCGAACACGGGGGATAGATAGCGATAGGCACGCCCAGCCCAATCCTCAGCACCGCGCGGGGTCCAGCTGATTCGGCCCCACAGGGCGCCGTCGCGCGGCTGAAGTTCGTGAATCCAGGCGGCCGCTGGTGAGGGGCCGCCGTTGGGGGCGGCCAGCTGCAAGGCGTGGTTCCAATCGATGGCCAGGTCGACCTGGCGGGCCCGGAACGTGTCCACGACGTTGCGGGCGGCGGCGTCATCGAACAGCCAGCGGCGACCATCACGGCCGATGACGCTGGGGCCGGCCGGAATCAGTTCAACCCAGTCCGGTGGCGTTTGGCCGGAGACGCTGGATAGGTCGGTGTTGAGCGCGATGCGGTGCATGCGGCCATGGTGGCCGCCGCACGTGGGAAGTGAGTTTCAGCGGGATGTAAGGTAGTTGCTAGCCGCTGATGCGCTGAAGATGGGCTACCAGGTTAGCCCAAGCTGCGTCGCCTGCCACCTCGTAGGCAACGATCCTGCACAGGTCTTCGCCCATCAGGTTGAGGCCGGCATCGCCGTAGAGATCACGATAACGTCCCGCCGCGCGGCGCAGCTCGTCCAACGCCTGTGCAGGGAGGTCAGCTGAAATCGCATCCATCTCAGGCCACGCTCCAGATAAAAGCGACTGCGGCACCGACAACGGCAAGCACAATGCCCACGGCGACCAGCACCCAAAACGAATAGAACAGCAACTGGCCAACACGGGATAGCAGATATGTCCCGGCGGCAACTGCGCTCAGCATGCCCAGGAAGCGCAGCCACTTAGGCCAGCTTTGGGCAAGGTCAAAGCCATATACGGAGACACAGACCACGATGACGGAGACGAAGAAGCCGACCACAGCCCAGAGCCAGCTGAAGTCGAACAGGCCCGGCATGGGCTCCGCATCGGCCTGCATGGCCGCCTCCGAATCGTAGTAGACCACCGTGCCGTCGGCCCGGCGTCTGGAAAACCGTGTTGCCATAGGATGATCTCCTGATCTTTCAGCCCAACTTACTTGGCCTCAGTAGCTCGATGCCAGAAATTACTCAGTTGGCGGGTTGCCACCGAAATCCATTCGCAGCTGCACCTTGGGTGACGCGCTGCGGTGCTCAAGTACTTCCATCACCTCGTAATCGGCCTTCAGTCCATCCTTGGTCAGCCGCTGTGTGCGGCGGATGCGCGCCTTGATGATGTCGTCCTTGGCGAACTGCTCCTGGTTCAGATGCACCCGGCTCAGGAAGCCCTCATCGAGCACCACGGCAAAGTAAGTGTTGCCGCCGCCCTCGGTGAAGCGCCATTTGTTGCCATCCTGGAAGGCCAGCGTCAGCACTTGCAAGGTGGCGATGTACTCGTCGGTCTGCAGGGTCTCTTCTTCCGGATTGGGCGCCTTGAAGAACGCCGCTTGATTTCGGTCGATGGATACCACCACTTGCTTGGCCTTCTGATCGACCACCGCAACCGTGTCGATACCGTCCTTGCCGAGCGGATCGGCAATGACACCTTCCAGGGCACGACGGACCCGGTAGTCCTGCAGTAGCTGCAGGACGCGCTCTTCGATGTCCAGATGCTCTTCATCGACGTAAAGGCGAACCACGCCGTCGCTGATGGGATCGATACGCTTCACGCCCCGGCCACGCAGCCAGACGATGGCCTGCACCAGGCCGGTGCAGGTGGACTTGCCGATGCCGAGCAACCCAACGATGCTCAGGATGCCGGTGACCGGATTGCTATTGGCAAAGTCCAGTGCCCGCTGCCACAACGATTGGGCCAGTTCCAGGTCGATGCCGAACGAGCCGGACTTAAACGAGGCATGCACGTTGACGGAGACCTTGGCCTGACTGCCGTTGAGCAGCTCGTTGGCACGCTCGACCAGGTCGCCCATGGCCAGCAGCGCAGGCGCCAGGGCGCGCACGTCCATCTGGTGCTGCACCAGGGCCGGGCCGTCATATACAAGGTGGAAGCGGGCGTGCTGTGCCATATCCGTCACGTCAGTGTTGCTCCATTGCATCGTGCTCCATTGCACCGTGATCCATCGGGGCGAAGTGTAGCAACCCGAGGCACCCTCACCCTAGCGCGTTTAAAAGCCCTTTAAATCGTCGCACAGGGTCCGGGCGGGTGTCCTGTCGTACGGTGGCCGCGCCCCGGGGTCACAGCGGGCCGTACAGGCCGTTTCAGCGAGCGGCGCTCAGACACCGGCCAGGTAGTCGGCCAGCATGGCCAGGATGTTGTCCTCATCTTCGGTGGACAGGCCCAGGAAGGGGCGAGCAGGTAAGCCGGGATGGTTGACCTGCTTGACGGGATGAGCCGCCCCGGGCCACGCCAGCGCCTTGCCATTGCGGGGGCGGATCACCCAGGCCGGCGTCCCGAACTGGTGGGCCGCCGCGTAGGGCACATCGGTGCCAATGCGCACGGCCTCGCCCTCGACCTGGTAGCGGATGCTGCCCTGCAGGTGCAGGGATTCGCGCAAGGTGCCGGGTCCCTTCTTCTGCGCCAAGGTGCTGGCTGCCAGCGGCGCCCAGGGGCTGCCGCTGGGATCTACGCCCTGACCGAAGCGGGCCTGGGTGCTGGCGGTGACGATCTCGCCGATCTCGCCCAAGGCATCACCCAGATCACCGGCACGCTCGATCAGCTGCTGCAGCTGACGGCCCAGCTGCCCTTCGTCCGCCACAATATCCAGCCGGGCCCCGGCCATCAGGATTCCCCGTTGAGCCGGACATAACCGGCGCGGCGCAACGTCGCGGCATCGATCTGTTCAGCCCCTTGCAACTGGTAGCCCTGGACCGAGTTGGCAAAGCGTATTCGGACCAGGCTGCCATTGGCCAGCCGGCGCACGAAGATCAATGCCGAGCCTGGTGGGGCTTGCCACACCTGGGTGTCCGGGGCAGCCAGCCAGGCCGGCAATGCTTCCAGCAGGTCCGGCGCCGTGGCGCGCAGCGCCAGATCGTCGGCCAGCAGAACAGCACTGGCGGGAAGATCGGTAAGCGCTTGGACCACCGCTGGGCGGAGGAATCCAACCGGTCGCTGCAACGGTGTCGTGGCTGGGCTGGTTAGGGCGCGGCGCAGGACGATGGCCCAGTCGGCAAAGGTGTCGGCGGCGCGGCGCTGAGCATCGTCCAGGGCCTGAGTACGCCAGGGCGGTGGCAGTTGCATGACCTTCTGCCCAAAGCGAAGTGCCGCCGGCACCGAGCTGGCGGCAACACCAACGTTGTAGTCAAACCCGGGATCAAGCCCGTCAGCATCGTCAGTGGCCGTCGGGGCGGCATCCGGTCCATCCATGCCCATCCGATCCAGATCGCGCCGGGCCAACGTGGTCACCGTGCACTGGCAGCCATAGCCGTTGGGCGGGAAATGGGTAGACCACCATGGGTCATCCACGGACAGTACCTTGCCATTCCAGGACTGGTGCTCCGGGCGCGGATGGCGCACCGAGTCATTGTGGACGTACTGCAGGAACGGACGGCGGTGCTTGATAGCCTGAATCTGCGCCCAGCGGCCGGCCATGTAGGCGCTACGCACATTGGTGGTGTAGATGATGCGGGTGCGCCAGTTGCGCCCGCCCTGGTACTGCCAGCCGGTGCGGGCCACGATGGCGTCGAAGTTGCGGCGGAAGTCGGCAATCGTCCCGCCGTCCAGAATCGCCTTATCGACCGCCTTGCGCAGATCGTCGAGCAGGTCCAGGCGGGCGGCCCCGGCCACCATGAAGCCATGCGCGTGGTCGCCTCGCTGCAGGTCGCGCCAGCTGGCGGTAGGTACGTTGACCTTACGCCGCCAGAACTCGGCCTGTTCCCGGAAAGGCACACTGATGCCGCGCACGTCAGCCAAGGCTAGCCTCCTGCAGCAGGTCAAAGCGGCCAGCGGCCTGGGCCGCATCCAGCGCATCGCGCATGCCCGTGGCGAAGGCGTCCAGGTCCAGTTCCGACTGCAGCGCCATCAGGCCGTCACGCACGGCATCCAGGCTGTCAGCCTCTTGGACCAATTGGCGGACCTGCTCCAACCAGGCATCGGTGCTGGTGCCGAGCTGCCGATCCAGCTGGGTGGCGATGGCCGCCACGCGACCTGGCGCGGCGGCATCCTCGACATTGAGGGCGCGCTGGTGGTTCAGCGCGGGTGCGCTGGCCGGCGCCTGCAGTAGCACGGCGCCCTTGTCCGGATCGGGCAGCCCCAGCTTGTCGCGCACCACGCTCTGCTCGACCTGCAACCCTAGCGGCACCAGCTGGGTGAGGCCATCGATCAGGAGTTTGGTGTTCTCCGGCTTGGGCACAATCAGGGACAGCGCCGGATAGCGCCCCGGGCCGTAGTTGAGGTCGATGAACGGCCGCACCAGCTGGCGCTGCAGGGTGTTGGACAATGCCTTGGCGTCGGCGGTGAGCAGGTCCAGGCGCACCAGCTGATGCACCTGCGCCTGGGCCAGGCTGGCGCCATCGTCGGCGGTCATGGTCTGCCCGATGACCGCCTTGCTGATCTGCCGGTCCCACCACTCGGCCAGGCCTTTGAAGAACTCGCCGGACCCGGCGGTCTGGACCGCCTGCTGGAACTCGATGCGCATCGAATCGGGCATCACCGCTGCCGCATCATTGCCCAGGTTGGCCACCGCTGCGATCAGCTTGTCGATGTCCTCCTGCTTGGCGCCAGGGCCGTACTTGCCGACGCGCATTGGCAGCCCGAACACGTCGGCAAAGGCCATCCAGTCGCGCCAAGTCCAGGCCTTGCACATGTAGGCCACCGCTGCCAGGCGCGCCAGGCCGCCCCGGATCGGTAGGCCGCTGCGGATCTTCGGGGTATGCACGATGAACTTGTACGGCGCCAAGGGAATGCCGTTGACCAGGTCGCTGGCATCTAGCAGCCGCAGCTCGCGCCCGGTTTCGCGGTCAAAGCGGAAATGGCGCGGATCGCGCTCGGCGTAGTGGTCGGGCTGCCAGGTCTTGCCGCTGCGATCCCAGAGGATTTCCCCGACCGCGTAGCCCTTGCCCAGCGCATCGACCAGGTGCGCCAACAGCTCACCGAACTCCGGCGCCTGCACCAGTTCGCGCACGGCATCGGCGTGACGAACGTCGGCGGTATCATCGCTGGCCGCTTCCACCCGCACATCCAGCCCGGCCACTGCCAGCTTGCGTGTGGCCAGGACCGACGCGTAGTGCAGATCGCGCTCTTCCATTTCCTCGGCCAAGGTCAGGTAGTCGCGGGCATCGCCATCGGCTGCCGCCTGCAGCACACCGGCCAGACGGCCGGGGCTGAGGTGATTGGCGACGGACGGGTGCCAGATTGATCGGATGCTGGCCAGCCGGGGCGCGGCCAGTTCCTCGGTCAGCACGTCGTACTGGATGGGGCGGCCGAACTGATCCAGCAGGCGGGAGGTACTCATGATTACAGTCCTTTCACGCAGCGCCAGCCACCGCCGCGCCGTACGCTGCGCGGATGGCTGTCATCGCGGGGTTTGACACGGTGATAGTCGATGATTTCAACGTCCTGGCGGCTGGCGTAGTGCATCAGGGCGATGGCGATGCCGGCATCGCCGTGGCGTTGGCCGCCGTCCTTGCCGGTGGTCTTGCGGTCGGGGATGCGGGCAACACCCTTGATGACCTTGATCGCGCGCAGGTCGGCCAGGGTGTCGCGGTCCCGAGGAACGGCGATGGTGTCGTCTTCGAAGGCCGTTTTAACCGGGGGCATCTGCTCGCGGTACCAACCTTCGGTGAGCATCACCAACTCCACGCGGTTGTAACCAAACTCCTGCGCCAGGAACTCGGCCACGGCATGGCCGTTGCCTCGCGCGTCGATGGCCGCCTTGCGGAACCGGGGGAGCCGGTGCAGCACGTACTTGCCAATCTGCTCCTGCTGTCGATGCGGCATGTTGCGCAGCTCCAGGATGAAGGGCACGCGGCGGCGCAGCTGCTGATCGATCTGTGCCGGCACCTGTACGGTCAAGTCACCACTGCGGCCGAAGTCCTGGCCAAAGAAGCTGTCCAGCTCCGGGTCCAGGGCCTCCAGCAGCGGTAACACTTCCAGGTCCAACCACTCCTGGATGACGGCAAAACGGTCCCCATCGGAGCGCTGTTCAAATCCCGGTGGGCAGGTGTAGCGCAGCACGGGGGCGGCGGTCATGCGTGCTTCGATAAGCGCGGTGGTCAGCCAGGCACCGGAGCCTTGCGAAGGCACAACATCCAACTCTTCCTCGGCGGCATCGCCATAGAAGGCGTACACATTGGCGACCCACGTGGCCTGGCTGTCGATGTCCCAGGTTTCACCCTTGCGCATACAGACACGCCCGTACAGGCCCTGGGTGACTGCGTCGGCGAAGGTAATGCGGTGGATGCTGCCCTTGCGCTTTCCGGCGCGCACCTCGGTGATCAACTCGTTGAACGGGTTCTGATCACCATCGTGGGTGCTGATCACCCGCACCTTGCCGCCCCAGATCAGCAGCGCCAGCGCCGCCTTGAGCAATTCATCGAGCTGGCCGTGGAATGCGGCCTCATCGATCACCACCACGCCTTGCTTGCCGCGCAGGTTTGCCGGGCGTGAACTGAGGGCGACGATCCGGAAACCCGAGGCAAAGCGGATCGTATAGGTCTTGATCGCCTTTTCGTCGTTGCCTTCCTTGAAGACTTCCTCGCCTTCCTCGATCTCGCTGGCGGCCTCGTTGAACACGCGCGCCCACATCGCACAGGCCTCGATGTACTCGATGGCCATGTCCATGTTGTAGCCGATGTAATAGACGTTCATGCCACCGGCCTGGCGTGACCGGGCCGCGACCAACGCGTTGTCGGAGGCCTCCGCCCAGGTCAGGCCGATGCGGCGGCTCTTCTCGGCGATCTTGAGGTCGCTGTCGTCGGCAACCCAGTCCTGCTGATACTTGAGCAGGACCGCGTCGATGGCGCAGTTGACCTCGTTGGCCAGGCTGGCCGGCAGTTCCTGTTCCAGCAGATCGCCGCTGCTTGCCTCGGTGCTTGCTAACGCCTGGGCCAAGGCGGTCTTTGCGGGAGCCGTGCGGATAGGTTTGGATTTGGCGATGATCATCAGCCGATTCCCAGAATTTTCTTGCGCATGTCCGCTGCGGTCTGCTCGGACAGGCCCTCTGTCTTGACCACCTTGTCCAGCCGCTCGGACTGCTCACGCAGCAGGGCCTGTCGGGCTTCCTCGGCGATGGCCTTGCGCAGGTTGACGCCCACCCGCTGAGTATCCATTGCATCCTTGGCCGCGCGGGCCAGTTTGCGAATCTCGTCGATGGTGATCTCATCATTGCCGTGCGCTTGCAGGGCTGCGTTGGTTGCCAAGGTGGTGACAGCCTGTGCCAGCAAGGCGCCGGCCTTCTCGCCCACTCCTTCACCGAGCTCGCCGATGACCGCATTGGAGACGGTCTCGATCTCGCGCATGCGCGCAGTCAGTTCAGCAAAGCCACGCTCGTAGCGATGCAGGGCCGAGCGCGAGACTTCGGCGGCCGGTTCTCCAGGGAACTGTCGCTGCAGCTCGGCGATCATTTCATCCAGCGTCAGCCGATCCTCACGCAGCATGCGCTCGACGCAGGCGCGCTGCTCGGCCGGCAACCGGCTGATGCTGGATTTCGCACGGCGCTTGCTCATGGCATCACTTCGGGCTGGGGCGGCTGACGCCAGGAACAATGGCTTGACCGGCCACCACATCGCCGCCGCGACTGGTCAGGGTGGCCACCAGCACGCCGGGCACCGCTTCGGACAGGCTCACCAATGCCTGCTCCTGCAGCCAGGCCAGGTCGGTGCGCACGTCATCCCGAGTGCTGGCCACGCCCATGAACTGCAGGCCCGCATGCAGGACGGAAGAGTTGGCCATGTAACCGCGCTGCTCGTGCAGCAGGCGCAGCAGCACCAGGCGGCGGTCCTCGCGCAGGCGCTGGGCAAAAGGCATGTTCATCATTCGTTCTCCAGAAGATGCTGCTGGACGGTCTGCAGCAGCCGGTTGGTGGTCTGTAGCTGCCCCTCCATGGACGACAGGCGCTCATAGACCTGGCGTACATCGGTATGGGTCAGGGCCTGCTCGCGGTACACCTCCAGCCGGGTCACGCGGGCGACCAGACCGACATGGCGCCACCACAGCAGTACGCCGATCAGCAGATTGGCCAGCCCAATGGCGAGTAGCAAAATCAATCCGCCGATGACCAGATCATTGATCGAAGCTCCGTTCATCGGCGTTCTACCTCGCTGGCACAGGGCCGGCAGCGGCGCGTACGTGGCAGGGCCTGCAGTCGCTCCGGCGGGATCGGCTCGCCGCAGTCCACGCAATCCAGGTGGGCGGGTGCAATGGCGTCGAGCGAGGGGCGGCTTTGCTGGAACAGTTCCCAGGCACGGGCCTCATCTGCGGCAGCGCGATCAGCAGCGTCGATCACTGGGGTGTTTCCTTCCTTCGATCAGGTCAGTGAGATCGGCAATGCAGCCGTTGAAGGCGCGTGCCTGGGCGCGCAGGCGATCCACCGCGTTGGGATCACGACTGCTACGCTCGGCAACCACCATGCGGGCCGCCATCGCCCGGTATTCATCGCGCAGCTTGATCAGATCGCGCACCGGGATTGCTGGGGGCGTGGATCGTTGGGCGTTCATGCGGGCAGCGCTCCACCGATAGGCCGGCATCGCGCACCGCTGCGCAGTACCACTGCCAAGCGGTGACCCGCCACTGCTGGGTTGCATCCAGCAGCCGTGCCATTCGACTGCGGCAGTCGTGATACTGCGCGCTCACCTGGTCGTGGTTGGCGATCAGCACGATCCATTCGTCGCTGGACACCGCCGGTAGCGCCGGGCACGGCTGCACCAGGTTGGCCGGCAGCGTCGGCGGGGGCGGAATCGGCAGCGTCTGGGCCGGCATTACTGCGGTTCCAGTGCTGCAGGACGCCAGCACCAGCACGCTTGCCCAGCTCAGGCTGAGCGCGGGCCAGCGCCTGCAGTGCCTGTTGCTGGTCGGCAGCCCATTGTCGAATGTGTTCACGGTCTTCCTCCCGGGCGCGAGCCACCTCATCCAGGCGACGGACGGCCGCGTCATAGTTCAAGGCGCTTTGTACGGCGTTTTGGCGCAGGGCATCGGCGGTTTGAGACAGCTGTTGCAGGTTGTCGCGCAGCTGGCGATTCTCGCTTCGGGCGTTCAGTCCGCCCTGCCAGTAGCAGCCGCCTGCGAAGGCCGCTGCAGCGATGGCCAGCCACAGCATCAGGTGGGCGCTGATCTTCATGGGCACACTGCAGTGCCCGGCCAGCCGGCGGCAATGTAGGCCGGCTCCAGCGTCAGCAGGATGCGGCGCGGATAGGCAATGTTCTCGGCGTGGGGTCCAGGACCACGGGCGCGGAAGCGCTCGACCTGCCGCCAATCATTGGCGTCGGCACGTCCCGCGATGGTCAGGCCACGTTCGCGCAGCAACCATCCCTCGCCACCGTTGTACCCGCGCAGGGCAAAGGCCCAGCGACTGCACTCGCTCAGTGATGTCCAGCCGATGGGCTGAACGCGCTCCAGCAGCCACTGGTCATACAACGCGGCGGCGTGAATTGCCTGCACAGGGTCCCATGGATCGAACTGGCCGAGCTGGGTACGAAAGCGCTGTGCCATCCAGCGAGCCGTGTCGGGCATGAACTGGGCAATTCCTTGCGCGCCTACCGGTGAGCGGGCCCTAATCCGCCAACCGCTCTCCTGGTGCAACTGAGCAGCCAGCCGTGCTGGGGAGCCGTTGACGCCCCACACATCGGCGACCACCTGTTCAACGCGATGGCGATGCAAGGCCGAGGCTTCCGGGATCACCACACGGCTGGCAGCCAAGGCCGGCATAGCGACCAGCAACAGGCCGGCGACAAGCGCAGAAAGGCAGAGTCGCCAGTTCATCCGATCAGCCCCACACCAATGATGGCGGCTGCCACGATGGTGGCCCTGCGCGCCTGCGCCATCGAGCGTTCAATGCCCTCAAGCTTGGCGGGGTCACCGCCACGGAAGTAGGCCCAGTCAAAGCCATAGCCCAGCGCGCCACCAGCAGCGATCTTGCTCACTGCCCACAGATAGGCGCCGGCCTTAGCCGGATTCAGCGGTACCACAAAGGCCAGCAGCACTAGACTGATGGCAACCCACAACCACACGTAGCCGATTCGGTCTAACGTGCGGGATACAGCAGATTTCAACGATGACATGCGCAGCTCCTGCAAAGGAGCCGGCGGCGAGCAGACCCGCCACCGGCAGTGGGCAGGGGTGCGCGGCGCGCCTCAACGTTTCACCACCGTTGCCCTGCCTGCACAGATTGCGCGGGCGCGAGCAGATGTGTGTTTCAGCTTTTCGTAAGAAAAAACCCCGCCGAAGCGGGGTTCATTGGGTGCAGCAGATGGCACTTGGTCATGGATCATCGAACCCGAACAAATCGGGTTCGGCTCGCCGGGCTAGCGCCCGCTGGCGAGCGATGATGTCATAGATGTTCTGGATCGACATGCGGTAGCGCGTAGCCAGCTCATGCGGCATGGCGCCGCGTTGAGAGTCTGCATAGATGCGGGCGTTGCGTAGGGCACGCCGGATTGCCACCCCTCGCGGTAGGTAGGTGATCTGCCCACCCAGGGTATCGCACAGCTGCATCACAACCGCTTCGGCGGCGCGATCAATGACCGAATCGTCCAGTCGCTGCTGCTGCATCGCCAAGCGTACGGCGCTGAGCATGTCCTGCAAGGTTCCCTGCCAGCGATAGGTGCGGGGAACGCCCACTGCCGCCAACGCCTTGTCCGGGTCAACGTCCCGATCCTCGCCAAACATGTCGCTCATGAGTCACCTCGATGCTTCCGGTGGGCCGCCTCGCGCTGCTGCTCTGCCTGCTCGGCGGTGATGGCGCCGTAGCCGAGCTGCTGCTGGATGTAGTACAGCGCGTCTTCCAGCTTTCGTTCCTGCTCCGAAGCGGCGTCGGAAGGCACAGGCGCCAGGTGACGGCCGGTGCGCGCGTCCGCTTCACGCTGGCGCTCGGCAGCAGCGTCTGCCTTGTCGGCCAGGCCGAACACCACGGCGCGCAGGTAATTGTGGCTGTCCAGAGGCAGGCTCAATGCAGCGCGCTGCGACAGCATCTGCTCGATCCCAGCGGCCCACTGGCCTGGCGTCGCTGGACGGCGGACACCATTGCGCTCATCGCGACAGACCGTCCCGGTGGCAACCAGGGCAGACAGTTCCTGCAGCAACTTGACGGCGCGTGCCAGACGCAGGGCGGTCTTCACTGGCTTGAACAGTCCGAGGTAGCCCAGCGCCGCCCGCCCCAGTTCGGGCTGCATGTCCGCCAGCAGCACCGCCAGCCGCTTGCCATCGTCCTCGACGAAGAAGGCCGACAGGTGGGCTTGAGCGCCGCAATCGGGGCAGGTTGCGCGCACTACAAAGGCCTCCGCACGTCCAGCGTGACTTCGTCGGCCCGCTTCTTCAGCGTGCGCACCTGTCCTTGCAAACGCCGCTTCTCCTTCTCCAGCTTGGCAATCTCTTCCCGACGCTGGGCGCATTGCGCCAGCACTTCACGGTGGCGTTGCCATCCTTGGGCGATGGCGCGGGCCTCGTTAAGCAGGTAGTCAAATGGGTCGAGCGTCGCGCCACACTGTCGGCACACCACCTGGCGATCATCCTTGATGATACGAATCGAAGCGTGCTGGCAGTACCGCCAGCGGTCTTCAATCAGCTCAACCGGATTGTCCGGCAGTTGCCCGCGCTGTGGGAATGCCTGGATGATCTTATCGTCGGACATCACTTCCTCCTGTTCGCGTCGATCTGCAGGGCAGCCACCAGTCGATGCAGCTGCGCAGGGCGCAGCCACTCCAGCCGCTGGACGCCAAACATGCGCTCAGCGGTGGCGCGGGCGTATTCCCACGGGCGGCCAGCGTCGGCGAGCAGGGCTTCGACCTTCCCGAGCATCGAGACCTGGTCGGCGTTGGTCGGCCGGCCCGGATGGGCCTTGTCGGCGGAGGGCTTGAAGCCCAAGCGCTTCATTTCCGCCAGCACAGTCTGCCGCTGGAGGAAGGTCATCTGCCCGCAGGAGGTTACCCCGGTCACGCGCACCAACAGGGCGCGATATGTGTCATCGTCCAGTCGTAGCGCCTTCTGCCCAATCTTGATCTTGGCCATCTGGCGCCGTTCTACGGAACTGACGGTCATGGCAGATGCTCCAGCTTGGCCTGGCCCTCGGCCAACCCTTGATTGACGTAGGCTCCGCGACCGGCGTCGAAACCACTATCGAAGTCGTCTGGCTTGACGCGACCTCCCTTGAACTGCTTTCCAGTGCTTTGGGTTAGCTCGCCATAGCGCTGATTGAGGGCCTGCTCGATGGCAGCGGCACGCCTTTCGGGTAGCTCGGCGCTTGGGAAGAGCCGCCTGACGGCGGTGACCCAGCCCAATGCAAACTCCTCGGCCCTTCGCTCGCGGTTAGCTTGCTTACGCACGCGGGATACGTGCTTACGCTTGTCTTTCTGCAGCTGACGGCGTAACACGGTGAAGGCATAGGCGGCGATCTGCGGATCGGCGCCGGCACCGAGGAATCGCACCACGGTACGCCGTTGCAGGGACAACTCGTCTCCCCGCCAGGTCGTGCTGCGCTGCTGACTGCCGATCACCCGGCAGCGATACCCGTCAGCCACCACCGTGGCAAGAGCCATCAAGGATAGGGGCAGCTCGTCACCACGGAAGCCTGTCGTGGCCTCGGCATCGCCGATTTCGCTGCTGGCAGCATCTGCTTCGGTCAGGCCGTAGCGGTCCATCAATGCACGCGCCTGACGCAACGCGGTTGCTGCCTCGGTAGCGTTGGAGGACGCCGCCAGACGCAGGCACGCCTGAATCTTGCGCAAGGCTTGTTCGCGGGTCATCGATCAGCCCTCAACCTGATTCGTATCAGTGGACTTGTCCACAAATCGCACCAGCTCAGCGCATGCCTGGTGGCGCTCCATACGCCAAGGGAACACGTCGCCCCGCAGATCCAGATAGTCCACGGCTTCACGCACCACGGTCACATCCACATCGAAGCCACGCGGAACCGTGGTGTCGTAGTGCTGAATGCCGTCAATCCAGGCGTCCTTTGCAAACAGTTCGATATCGCAGCGTGCGGTGCGGTCGGCGATATCGCGTGCCAGCTCCAGTAGCTGCATGTTGGTTTCAGTGCTGGGCATGTCACACTCCCGCCATGTCAAGGGTGATGGATTGGTAGGCGCCTTTGTCGTCCCGCTCATAGACGCGGACATAGGACTTGCTGCCCACCACCTGGACGGCCTCGCCAATGGCAGCCATCGCACGCACCCAGCGTTCATCGTCGATCTTGAGGCGGCGCAGCTGCAGCACCTGGCCGGTGCGGATGTTGCCTTGGTGGTCCATCCGGAAGGCATCGTTGATGATCGCCCGAATCTCCGGCGAGGCATCCACGGTCCACTCGGTCAGGCAGTCATCGATCAGTGCCTTGGCGGCCTGCAACCGCTCATCGAAGCGGATGCTCTCCTGAATCTGCCGGATGATCTTGTAGCGGCCATCGAAGGACAGCAGGGTCACGTTGCCCTTCTTGCCGCCGATGGCGACCCGGTACTGTTCCGCGCTGAGCTGAATGAATGCCTCGATATCAGCGTGTGCACGCAGCTTGAACGCTGACAGCAACGCATGCAGGCGCTTGGCCTCGGTGGCAAGCTCTTGCACCAGTTCGTCGCGGGCCTGGTCAATGGGGCGGATGTTCTTCTCGGGGATCAGATTCCCCTTGGCGTCCTGCCGGTAGCCGGCGGGTAGAGTGGTGCTTGTCATGTCGGTCTCCATTACGTGATCAATTGGCCGGCGTAGCGCTATTCCAGCGGCCCTGTCTCCTGTGCAAACCGTTCCCACAGCCGGTCTCGGTAGCGTTCGCCCAGCCATGGCGGAAGCTCATCGGCGTCGAGAGGATCAGGCAGCGGCGTATCGTTCATGGGGCCAACCTCAATGCAGCTCGGACGAGAGAGTGGACTGGCAGACATCCCACTCCACCTGGCAGCCATGGAAGGGCGTTGCCATCTTCGTGCGGGTCACCAGTTCGCCCTTGCGCTCGCGGATGTGCTGGGCGCCCACCAGGGAGTCGCCGCGTGGGCGGTCAATGACGATCACGGGTCGGGCGCCCGTGATCGAGACTGATCGCGCTGTGAGGCCCTTGTCGGCCAGCGCATTGATAGCCTCCAGCGCGGTGGCCAGCTGGTGCTGGATGGTGGTGCAGTTCTTGGCGATGGCGTTCACGGGATACGCTCCTGGTTGTCCGTATGAGCCGTTTGAGCGGCGCTTGCGATGGCTTCATTGCTCCACTGCAGCAACTGGCCGATGGTCAGCGAATCGAATGGGGTGGCCAGCGCGTAGCAGCGCTGGACGATCAGGCAGCGTGCCGGCAATGCCTCGGGCGATGCGAGCCTGGCTATGCCGCCGACGGCTGACACCAGGTCGGCTGTGATGTGGAAGATGGACCTGGTCACACCATGACTCCCAGTTCCTTGGCGGCGTAGCGGATGGACTCGCAGCAGATCCGCTCGTTCTTGGCTTGGGAGTAAATCGAAGCAAGGCGCAGCACCTTGTTCAGCACGCGCAGCGCGCCCGGCAGGTCGGCGATCTGGCGGATTTGGTCGCGGCAACCAGCGTCGGCAATGTTCCAGGCATCGATAATTGCGTCTGCGTCACCCTTGACCACCTTGTGAATGACCAGGCGCTTGCCAACCCGGCTATACAGGCGGTCGAGGAACGGGGCGCGATTGCCGCCCGTCATCTGCGTGATAACGCGATCATTGCCGCACAACACAAGGCCAATGCTGGTTTGATCGTTGATGGCGCGGACCATGTCCAGCGCCTGCACAGTCAGGTGCTGTGCTTCATCCAGGATCAGCAGGCCGCTGGTGTTGCGCACCTTCTGGAAGATGGCGCGCTGGATGTAGGCGGCGGTGTTGACTAGGTCACGCAGACCCATGACGGCGGCAATTTCCTGCAGGCAGGTCAGTACGCCGCCCGTGGCCGGGGTCAGCTCGACGTGCCAGACGTTGGGGCTCACAGCTGCATAGCGCTTGTTCGTGACGGTCTTGCCCAGCCCCGCGCCACCAGCTATCACCGCGATGTCGCCTGCCATGTGAGCGTACTGCAGCACGGCGCGCAGCTTCTCGCTGGTCGGCGTGGCGATGAACTCAGGACCTTCGGGCAGCTTGCCGCTGCTGATGCGCTCGTCCCGTACGTTGAGCCAGCCGATGAGCTTGCGAGCGACGTTCTGGAGGTTGCCCGCGTAAGTGCCGCCCAAGAACTGCGACAGCGTGGCGCTGCTGATATCGGCTTCGCGAGCCAGCCGGGCCTGGCTCAGGTTCTTGTCTTCTTCCAGCGTGATGCGGAGACGCTCGCGCAGATCGGCGAGCTGCTCCGGCGACAGTTCTTCGGGGGTGATCGGAGTCACGGCCAGATTCATCGTTTGGGATTCCTCGGATTGGTGCGGGTGCAGCGGGGCAACGGGTGGAAGGGGCGGACGTTTCAGGGCGGCGAGTTTCGATCTGAGGCGGGCAATGCCGCCGCCTGCGGTCGTTGCTTTGGGGTTGGTCCGGGTGTCTATGCCGGATCGGAAGCGGGCCTGGGCTTGGTGACGGAGTGGATGCGAGCCTTCATTGCGGATGCGTTGGAGGTAGGCCTGCCTGCGCTGATAGCCTGTTGCGGGGTTGCTCTGCATCAGACTTCCCCATCTGGTGTGGTCCACAGGCTGTTCCGGCGCTGCTGGGCCTGCATGCGATCCATCAGCGACACGAATGCGCTTTCGTTGTCGTCGGTGCCTGTGCGCAGTCGTTCGGCGGGCTCGGCTTCCTGCACGCGTGGCGACTGGCGGCGACCGAACAGCGGCGCAACCACGCCTGCAGGCGGCAGCGACTCGGGCATCGGCGCGGGGAGCTGGTTGGCAACGCTGGCCGCTTCCATCCGGCGCTCCGCGTCCAGCTGCTTGCGGGTCGCTTGGCGGTACTGCTTTTTGGCCCTGGCGTGTTCCCGAGCTGCACCCGTGTCAGCGAAGCCAACAGCGGCAATGCAGTCCAGCTGGCCGATGTAGACGTTGGCCAGGGTGTACGCATGCACGGCTTGGTGCAGATGCTCGGGATCAAAGCGGAGCATGACCTTCTGGCCCGCAAACGGTGCAATGGCGTCGCTCCAGTAGCGGTTGCCAGCCAGGCGCACGCTGCTATCTCGCCGGTCGCAAGTAACCACGTCCGTGGACAGGAGCATTTCCCGCAGCTGTTCGGGCGACGCCTTGCGGATCGTAGCCTGGGCATAACTGGTCTCGAAAGCGGCATCGAAGCTGCGACCTGCCGCCGTACGTGTGCGGCGACCTTCACGGGCGTTGTGAGCCGCGATTTCCTCGTTGAGGACGCGTACGAACTCATCCAGCGCAATGGCCTTGCTGCCGTAGTTCTCCGGCTTCGCGTCGGGCTTGTTACCGGTATAGGCGCCGGCAAATGCCGGATGCTTAGCAATCCGGTCGCACAGATCGCGCCATGCGCGCTCGATGGGCTTAGCCTGGCCGTGATACGGAGTCGCCCAGTGAATCTCGCACCCCATCGCCGTCAGCAGACCGGTCGGATCATCCTCTTTCACCTTGAAGCGGAAGCGGTTCGCGGTGCCACCGGTCAGCATCTTGGATGCGAAGCCTCGGCCGTTATCCAGCCAGACCTTGCCTGGAATGCCGTAGCGCTCGATCACGTCACGGAACGCGAAGCGTGCAAGGTCAGAGGACTCGGTCTCGGCGATGCGATAGCCCAGCAGCTTGCCGCTGTAGAGATCCTGGACGCCAACCATGATGGGACGCGCAACCGTGCCGTCCGGCCAGCGAGCGAACACGTCGAACTTGTGACCGTCGCTGTTCACGGCCTCCAAGGCATGGAACACGCTGCGGTCGCGCTCCTGTGCCGGGAACGTTTGATTGAATCGCTCCTGGCCCTCACGGGCCAGCACCAGCACGGCGCGGGGTAGTTCCGCTTCGATTCGACGCATGAACGTCTTTGCACAGGGCAATGTGGGCCAGTCTTTGGTGACGGCGATACGCTGAAGACGGTCGTAGCAGCTCTGCGCGCTGGGTGCCTCCACGCGCAGGTAGTCCGCCTTGAACAGGTCCCACGCCTCTGAGGGAATGTCCGCTTTGGCCTTGGTCGCGGTATAGGCGGGCACCAGCAGGGCGAGGCGGTGCTGCTTTTCGACCTGGCTGACCAGAGCGGCCCACCGACCGAGGCTGGCGGTGCTAACTCCGCGCGCCTGCTCACGTTGCAGCTGTGCGGCTACATGTGACCGGGCGGCCATCAGGGGATGGCCTTCTGCAACCAGGCATTCAACGGCCTGAAGTGCGCGCAGGCGGCGTGCGGCTTCGTCTTTCAGTGCCTGGGGTACGGCCTCATAGCGGCGCCACGCCGATGCAATGCGTTCGTCGGTCCATGCCGCCGGGGGACGACAAGTGATAACTGGCGAGCGCCGCAGGAGCAAGGCGGTCTGGATGTCTGCAGGCAAGCATGCGACGGAAAAGTGGCGCTTCTTTCCGCCCCGAGTGACACGGGTCTCAAATGGCCAATTTTCCTTGTTCGCGCGCATCTCCATCGCGCGCTTCGTCACCCCCATCGCTGCAGCAATTTCTGCCAGGTCGCAGAAAAGTGGCGCGGCGTGGGTAGACTTGTCGCCTATGGCCGACGAATTTACCGCTGAAGACATTTGGGACCTCTTTGAAGGCATGGCAATGACGCTCATGTCGTCTACTTCTCTTCGTCGAGAACTCGCGCTACTGCGCGCAGTACTGCGGCGCAGCGATGGCGCAAGCCTTTGGCTGAAATTTCCGCAACACTGGTCGGCGATCGGGGAAGCGACTGAGGATCTACGACGAGCCCTGCCCCCCGTTGCACCCGGTACTGCCGAAGAGCTCGCGCATGTGCGACAGCTTCCTGAGGGGAAGCAAACGTTGCTTTTGGGATTGACCGAATATGCGTTGAGGACGCTTCGTCAATTTCCTCGCGAGCAGACTTGGCTTGTGCCCTCGGTGTACTGTCTGCGGATACCGATGTTGCTTGAGCATCAGATGCTCCATGCAACGGTGCGGCCGGTCCGTGTTCCGCCATGGATTGGGCGGCATTGAGCTGAGGTCTTTTCACTAGCGGACCCTCCTGCGCAGCTCGCGAAGCTGTTTCAGCTCGGCCGCCGCAATATCCATCTCCCGGCTGCGGCGCCCGATTTCAGCATCCAACGTGGCCGCTCCCACCAGGAACCGGCCGCCACGTACGTCGGCGAGCCATTCCGTCAGCTGGGTGCTGTCACAGACCACTTCCAATACCGGCGCCAGCCACAGCGGCACATTGAATTCGTCTCTTGACTCGGCGGTGTAGCCGTCCAGCATGGCCTTGGATACATCGCGCCCGGCCAGTCGGCTGGCCTTGGCCGCCACTTCATACCGATCCAGCCCTGCGACCCGAGCGCCGTTGAGCATGTCGCCGACCAACGCACTGACGGTCTTGCGGTAGTTCATCGCCCCATCCACGGGGGCAACAGGGCGCGGAATGGCAAACAGGTCCCCGGTGAGGGCGTCCTGGCGAGCCTTGATCTTCATGCCGGGTCGCCCTCACCGGCCTCTGGCGCGGTCGCATGGGGGGAGTGCGCCGAACAGAGCTCGGCGTCCGCAAGGCGGCATACCCACTCCCGCGCTGCCGGGGTTTTTGCGCGTGGCGTCGCGGGGCACTGGCCGGCTGATCCCCTGCCAGCCTGAGCTGGCTCATAGATACGTTGGCTATTCATTCGCCGCCCGCCTGTTGGGAATTGCGAATCGGGCGGAGCCTGCTAGGCTTTGCCCCAGCAGGAAGAAGAGCTTTCTGGCCGCGTTTGCGGTTGGATTTGCCGTCCGCCCCGTAGCGGCTGGGCCAGATTTCCGGAGCGCTGATCCCCAGCGCCTCGGCAATGATGGCTTCAGCCAAGGGGTATGGCCGGTGCAATGCCTTGGCGAGGCTGTTTGGATTGCTGTAGCCGTTGAGCAGGCTGAGCTGGCGCAGGGAATAGCCCCTCATACGCAGCGCAGCATTGACTTGGGCCGGGTGCCAGTCCTGGAGACTGGCTTTTTTAAGTGCCTGTAGTGCCGTCACGTTGCTTGGTGTCCGTTGGCGGTGTCTATGAGGCAAATATGAGGCACAAACGCTCCCTTCGTCAAGCGCGAAATTGCTTCGCACTTCCGTGATCAAGGAACATTTGCGCTACTTACTGAGGAATCCCTTATGGAACAGAGACTTGGGCGAAGTGCGAAGGGGGCATTAGGCTTTCGCGCTTCGCTTCGCGCTTTGGGAGGTGGAAGTGCGAAATGACCTCGGATCACGCCTGAGGCAAATTCGTGCCTCTAGAACCCAGCAAGACATGGCTGAAATCATGGGAGTCGCGAAACGCACATACGCAAGCTATGAGCGCAACGAGCGGGTTCCAGATGCCCTCATGCTGGGCCCGTTGGCGGAAGCTGGCTGGAACGGTCATTGGCTTCTTACCGGGGAAGGACCGGAGCGTTTAGAGGCATTTCGGGCCAATGACGACAGCGCTACCCCATCTGCGTCTCAGGTCCTGAGTCAGGAGCGGCTTACGCTGGCCCTTCAAGCAGTCGAGGACGCGCTGACGGCGAGGCGGGCTACGCTGCCCACTTCAAAGAGAGCCGAAGCCGTAATGCTTGTGTATGAACTGCTGGGAACGGGTTTGGCCGAGGCTGAGGTCATCCCGATTGCCCGGCGTGCCGTTGGATTGGCTCAAGGAGGCCCGGTTGATGATGTTAGAGGTGCAGCGGCAGCTCGTCGGTAGGCTGACACAGATCATGGTCGAAGCAGCGCCAGATGTTCCCCGAGGTGCGACCAGCGCCCAGGGGGAGCCTGCTGGCCCTTGGCTTGATCAAGGCGAGCGCGCGCGGATGATGCGGGAAATTCTAAGAATTTCAATGCGCTACGGATGGTGCTCGGTCGTTGAGGAAGCGCTCGATAGGGCGCGTGCTCCTGCACTGCGGCATCTTGAAACGGCCCAGCTAGCGGCCCTGTCCGATGAGCTCAAGAGCTTGATCGATTGCGCGATGACGGCGTGCGACTTGACGGACGATCTGCCGGCCAGATAGCGCGCGTCTAACGCTGTTCAAAGGGCAGCCTGATCGAATCACCGTTTCGCAGATCATATGTCCAGCGCGTCCGCTTGGGCGCCAATTTCGCAAACCTCTGACAATCGCGGGCAGTTGTCTTAAGGTTGGCGAACCCCTTGCGCGGCAATGGATTTGCCGCGCTATTTCGGCCAATTCCGGCCTATCCCATATTTCTCATACTCTCTGTCCCCCAACAGCCCACGCTCACTGACGAGACAGTTCCCATGAAGATGCGTTCCCTCGCCGCGTTCGCGGCGTTTGGACTGGCGTTTATCCAGCCCGTTCTTGCCCACACGCCGTACCTGTCGCCCAGCACCTATGCGCCGCGTGCGGGGCAGACGGTGGCGCTGGACGCTTCGTTCGCCGAAGTCTTCTTCGTGCCCGAAACCGCGTTCGACGATAGCCAGTTCAGCGTAACCGGCCCGGACGGCAGGACCGCCGCGCTGCCTGCGCAGGTGATGAAGACCCGCACCGTGGCCGAGTACACGCTGCCGGCCGGCACGGGCACCTACCGCCTGAGCACCGGCCAACGCCTGGGCGCACTGTTCCGCACGTGGGAAATCAATGGCAAGCGCGAAAGCTCGCGCGATCCGGCGGTGAAGATTCCGGCCGGGGCCAAGGTGATTTCCGATTTCCAGTCGCGCACGCTTGCCGAGACGTATGTGACGGCCGGCAACCCCGACCGCGCGGCGCTGGCGCCGCACAACCAGGGCATCGAGCTGGTGCCGGTCACCCATCCCAACGATCTGTACGTGGGCGAGGCGTTCGAGTTCATCGCCCAGTACGACGGCGCGCCGCTGGCCAACCAGAAGATCGAGATCACCGAGGCGGTCTGGAGCAGTGACCGCACACCGCAGGTGGTGACCGTCACCACCGACACCAAGGGCCATGGAAGGTTCCCGCTGACATCCGCCGGCACATGGATTGCGCTGACCCGCCACCGCACGGCCGCGCCGGCCGGGGCCGCGGTGGCCGAGTACAGCAACAGCTACACGCTCAGCTTCCGCGTGCTGAACCCCTGATCCCTTCCATCGTTCGTTCCTGAGGTCACCATGAAGATCACCCTGCTTGCCAGTGCGTGCGCCTGCACGCTGCTGCTGTCGTCCGCTGTCCACGCCCAGACCGCACCGCGCCCGCTGGTGGGCGGCCACGGCAACAATGTCACCGCGTTCATCGCCGAACATGATGACAACGCCGACGGCAAGGTCACCTGGGCCGAGTTCGAGGCGTTCCGCCGCGCCCGTTTCGATGCCACCGACAGCAACAAGAACGGCACGGTGGATGAAGACGAGTACGTGGCCGAGTTCGACCAGCGCATGACTGCCGAGATCGAACGCGAACGTGCCGGTCAGGTGGAACAGACCCGTGCCCGCTTCGCCGCACTGGACACCGACAAGGACGGCAGCGTGTCGCGCGCCGAGTTCGACGCCGCCGGTGAAAAGACCTGGCAGGGTGGGCAGAAGGCGCTGGCCAGCCGTGGCAAGGACAAGGCCGCGCCGGCCGCTGGTGGCACCGAAGCCCGCACGGCGGCCGGTGCGCAGCGCTTCGACAACCGCCGCAGCCGCTTGAACATGCCCACCAGCCACACCGCCGAAGGCTTCTTGGAGCTGTACGACGGCAATGGCGATGGCAAGGTGGACAAGGCCGAGTTCGACAAGGCCCGCGATGAGCAGTTCGCGCGCACCGATCGCAATGGCGACGGCCAGCTTTCGCTGGATGAATACCTGGGCGAGTTCGAAGAGCGCCTGGACCGCCGCGCCGCCTCGCTTACCCAGGGCGATGATCGCCAGGTGCACGTGCGCTTCGGTGTGCTCGATGCGGACAAGAGCGGCGAAATGACCTTCGCCGAGTACCAGGTGTCGGGCAAGCGGCTGTTCGACACCGCCGATCGCAACAAGGATGGCGTGGTCGATGCGACCGATGCGGCACTGCCGCCGCCGGCTGCGCCGCGCCGCTGAACCCTGTGCGGGGCCCGTTGCGGCGGGCCCCGTTGTTGCGGATTTCCGCGCACTCCCGAGTTGCTTCCCATGTTCCGTCGTACCTTCCGCCTGCTGCTGGCCCTGGCCGCGAGCTGGCTTGCCGTGCCCGCGGCCGTGGCCGCACCGCAGATCTTCCATCGCGACGATGTGCTGGGCACCTCGCTGGATATCAGCGTGGACGCCAGCGAGGCGCCTGCGCAGGCCGCGTTGCAGGCCGTGCTGGCCGAGACCGCGCGCCTGGACGGCGTGCTCAGCCGCTGGCGTGATGACAGCGAGTTGACCCGTTTCAACACGCACAGCGGTCCGCAGACGGTGTCGCCCGATCTGCGTGCGGTGCTGCAGTTGTGCGAGCACTGGCGGCAGCGCAGCGAGGGCATCTTCAGTTGCCGGCTGGGCCGGGCGGCCGAGCGCTGGCGCCAGGCCGCATCCAGCGGCGTGCTGCCGCCGCGCGATGAACTGCGTGCATTGGCGTCGGCCGCGGCACAGGCCGAGTTCGAGCCGGCGCGCAGCGGCGCGCTGACCCGCCCCGAGGCGGTGGTGTTCGATGTGGACGGCGTGGCCAAGGGCTACATCCTGGACCGGGCGCTGGATGTGGCGCGCAAGGCCGCGCCGGCAGCGCGTGCCATCAAGATCGATATCGGTGGCGATGCGCGCTACTGGCAGGCCGCCGGTCAAACCGCGCCGTGGCAGGTCGGGGTGGCCGATGCGCGCCGCCCGCGGGATAACGGCACCCCGCTGGCCACGCTGGCCCTGCGTGACGGCGCCATTGCCGGCAGTGGCCATGCCACGCGCGGCTACACGGTGGGCCGCCGCCACTACAGCCATATCCTGGATCCATTCTCGGGCTGGCCCATGCAGTTCGCGCCCGCCGCAACCGTGGTGGCGCCCGATGCGGCCAGTGCCGATGTGCTGGCCACCGCGCTGTCGGTCATGCCGATCCGCGATGGGCTGGCCCTGGCCGATGCATTGCCGGACGTCGCCGCGTTTGTGCTCAGCGACACCGGGGTTTCCTTCGTGTCGCAGCGCTGGCCGGCGCTGCTTGCCGACGCCCCACCGCGCGCGGAGAACCTGGAGCGGCTGGTGGTGGACTACCAGATTCCACAGCTCGCAGCCGAGCGCTACTTCGCGCCCTATCTGGCGCTCTGGGTGACCACGGCCGACGGCACGCTGGTGCGCCAGTTGCTGGTGCTGGGCACGCGCTCTCGTTACCTGCAGTCGCTGCCACAGTGGTGGCGGCGCTATGGCGGCGACGATCTGCCCGCCATCCAGGGCATCGCGCGGCCCACGCGATTGCCCGGCGAGTATTCGCTGGCCTGGGATGGGCGCGACGACCGTGGCCAGACCGTCGCCGATGGTGAGTATCTGCTGCAGGTCGAGGCCGCGCGCCAGGCCGGTGGGCATGAGTTTCTGTCATTGCCGTTCACGCTGAAACAGGGCAGGGCGGTGGACAGCCAGCACCGTGGCCAGAGCGAAATCGGCACGCTCTGTCTGCATCTGACCGGGCGCTAGCGCCGGTCCTGCTTCACCCCGAACTCTCAGTACCCCTTCCCAGCAACGCACGCAACGCCATCGCGATGGCGCCCCGCAGCCAGGAAACCACCGCCGCTCCAATCGGAGCGACGGAACGCCCCTTTCCACCCCTCTGCGGAGTCATCCATGCACCTTTCACCCTCCCTGCTTGCGCTGGCGGTAGCCACCAGCCTCTCACTTCCCGTTGTTTCCCGTGCGGCTGCTGCCGATGCGGACAGCACCCTGGATACCATCCAGGTCACTGAAACCCGCAAGAAATCCGACAACCAGAACGTCACCACGCTTTCGGCCAAGACCCTGCAGCAGCAGGGTGCGCAGAGCTTGGAAGACGCCATCCGCTACGTGCCCGGCGTGGAGATGGTCGACCTGGGCCGTGCCGGCTTCAATGGCTTCAACATCCGTGGCCTGGAATCGGATCGCGTGGCCATCACCCTGGACGGCCTCAGCTTCCCGCAGAGCATGGACCCGGGCACCTACCAGCCTTATGAGTTCTTCCGTTCCGGTCGCGGCAGCGTCGACCTGGAAGCGGTGAAGAGCGTTGAAATCATCAAGGGTGCCGATGCGATCACCGCCGGCAGCGGCGCGCTCAGCGGTGCAGTCATGTTCACCACCAAGGACCCGTCCGATTACCTGAAGGCCAGCGGCAACGACAGCTTTGGTTCGGTGAAGTACGGCTACACCGGTTCCAGCGACGAGAACATGGGTTCGCTGACCTTTGCCAACCGCACCGGCCGTTTCGAATCGCTGCTGGTGTACACCAAGCGCGATGGCCACGAAACCGAATCGTGGTACGACACCACCCGCGCCCAGCTGGGCCCGGACCGCCGCACGCCGGACCCGGTCGACCGCGAGAGCGACAACCTGCTGGCCAAGGTCAACTTCCTGGCCACCGACACGCAGACGCTGGGCATCGTCTACGAGCGCGCCCGCGCTACCAATGACGTAGACAACTGGACCCGCAGCGATGGCGTGGGTTCGTATTACTTCCGCAGCGCCGAAGACCGCAGCGACCGCGACCGATACGGCCTGAAGTACACCTGGCGCGCCAACAACGCGCTGTTCGACAGCCTGGAAGCCACCGCCGACCACCAGAAGAACTACATCCAGGGCCAGACCAACGTGCTGGTGGCCAATGGCACGGCGGCCACCTATGGCACGCGCTGTTCGGTGGCGGCACCCTGTGCGCGCCAGGAAGACCGCTGGGATACCCAGAAGCGCAACCGCGTGGCGCTGGATTTCGACAAGAGCATCGAAGCCGGTGGCGTGCGCCATGACCTGGTGTATGGCGCAGCGTGGCAGCAGGCCAAGATCCACTGGAACTCGGTGGATACGCGCTGGGGCAACGATGGATCGCTGTTCACCCGCGATACCGACCCGTCGCTGTGGCCGGACACCAAGGAAACCGACCTGACCGCCTACGTGCGTGACCGCGTGCGCCTGCTGGACGATCGCCTGAGCCTGACCGGTGGCCTGCGCTACGACAGCTACAAGTACACCCCGGAAACCTCGGCCGGTGGCAATGGTGACTCCGGTTATGTCGATGACGGCGGCAGCGTGGGCACCTCGAAGTTCGCCGCGCCGACCTGGAACCTGGGCGCCGAATTCAAGTTCACCGATACCCAGTCGCTGTGGACCCAGGTGGGCCGTGGCTTCCGCGCGCCCGGCGTGAACGACATGTACGGCACATCGTCCACGACTGAAGTCACGCGTCTTTCCGACGGCGCCACGGTCACCGTGCCCGACGGCAAGAGCAACCCGGACCTGGACGCCGAGCGCAGCCTGAACCTGGAACTGGGCTGGCGCTACCAGAGTGATCGCCTGCGCCTGGGCGTGTCGCTGTTCCGTGACAAGTACAGCAACTTCATCGACACCGCCCAGTTCGTCGGCGATGCCGGCACCCAGTACAGCACCACCGTGCGCGGTGTCACCACGGTCACCAATGGCTACACCTACACCATGCCGATCAACCGCGGCGAAGTGGTTGTGAAGGGTGTGGAGGCCGAGGGCCTGTGGTTGCTGGCCGACGACTGGCTGGCGCGCGTGGCCTATTCGTACAATGAAGGCACCGACAATGACGGCCGTCCGCTGGCCAGCATCATTCCGGCCAAGGCCGTGGCCGGGCTGACCTACAACGCCCCGTCGCGGCGCTGGAGCGTGACTGCCAATGTCACCCACCAGGACCGCAAGGACCCGTCCGATTACGGCCTGAGCGTGACCAACGCCAGCTACGGCGCCGAAGTGCTGCCGGTGTATGCCTACAAGGCGCGTGAATACACCCTGCTGGATGTGTTCGGCAGTTACAGCATCACCCCGCGCATCCACCTGACCGCCGGCGTGTACAACGTGTTCAACAAGGAATACTACCTGTGGAACCGCGTGCGCACCGCCGGTGGCGGCACCGCCATCTTCCAGGGCGCCACCAGCTACGAAGGTATCGGCCGCTGGTCGCAGCCGGGCCGTAACGTGCGCTTCACCCTCAGCTACGACTTCCTGTAAGCCGGGCAGGGGTCAGATCCCTTTCCGCCAGGAAAGGGCTCTGACCCCATGGAGGGAAGGCATCCACGCCATGCGTGGATGCTTCCTGACCGTCACGCGTTGCAGTCGAGCAAGCTCGACTCTACCGGGCTTTGCCCAGGCGCAGCAGTTCCTTGGCCACCCATTCGGAACTGGCCGGGTTCTGCCCCGTCACCAGCAGGCCGTCGGTCACGCCATGCGGTGCCCAATCCGCGCCCTTTTCATAGGCAGCACCCAGCGCGATCAGCTCGTCTTCCACCAGGAACGGCACGATATCGGTCAACTCGACCGCCGCTTCCTCGCTGTTGGTGAAGCCCGTCACCTTGCGACCCTTCACCAGGGGCGAACCGTCGGCCGCCTTCACATGGCGCAGCACGCCCGGCGCATGGCAGACGAACCCGACCGGCTTACCCGCACGCTCGAAGGCTTCGATCAGCGCGATGGATGCCTTGGATTCGGCCAGATCCCACAACGGCCCATGGCCGCCGGGGTAGAACACCAGGTCGAAATCCTCCTGCTTCACACTGTCCAGCTTCACGGTGCTGGCCAGCGCCTGCTGCGCCTTCGCATCGCCCTTGAAGCGTTCGGTCAGCGCGGTCTGGAAGTCGGGCAGATCGCTCTTCGGGTCCAGCGGGGGCTGGCCACCGGCGGGGGAGGCCAGGGTGATCTGCGCACCAGCATCGCTGAACACGTAGTACGGCGCAGCGAATTCCTCCAGCCAGAAGCCGGTCTTCTTGCCGGTGTCGCCCAGTTGATCATGCGACGTCAGAACCATCAGGACCTTCATGTAACGCTCCGCAGTGGGGTGGGGCAGCAGTATGCGCGCGACCGGGGATGCTGGGCGTCAACGGTGCGACGCTTTAAACCATCGGCAGGCCCGTTGCACCCAAGCTCATCAGACCTCAACCGGCAGATATCTGGTCCATGCGCACCGTTACCCTGCGGCACCTGTCCCTCGCCCCCCTTCTTGCCATGGGGGTGCTGGCTCTGGCTGGGCTGCTGGTACCGGGTTACAGCATCCTCAGCCAGCACATGAGCGAACTGGGGCTGCTGCAGGGGTGGCCGAGGTGGGTGGAACGGTCGGCCGCCGTCATCAGCGGCGCCGCGATCCTGGTCTTCAGCGTGGCGTTGTTGGCCCATGGCAGCCGCTTCGCCTGCTCCGCGCTTACCTCGTTACTGTTTGCTGCCTGCATGATCAGCAACGGCGTTTTCACTACGGGCAGCCCACTGCACGGGCTCTATGGCATCGGCATGTTCTCGGTGCTAACACCACTGTTGTTCATCAGCGAGTACGGGCAGGCGGGTTCGGCGTGGCTGCGCGTTGCCTCGAGGGCCGTTTCTCTTATCGGCGTGCTGTACCTATGGATGATGGTGTGCGGGTTCGACCCGGCCGCCTACCGTGGGCTGACCCAGCGGCTGGCGGCACTGCCCGCGTTCGCGTGGTACGCGCTGGCGGCAATTGAACTGCGCCGCGCGCATGGTGCCGATGACCGACATGACGGCTGAATAGGGCAGACCTCGCCCCAACGTGCATGAAGGCAGAAGAAAGCCGTGTGCGCTTTGGCTACAAGGAACGCTGGCCGCAGCAATAGCGGCCATTACAGCCGGCGTTTGAACAGCCTCTGGACCATGAACATTTACACGCCATTTCACATTTCTTCACACCCCCTCCACCTCGTCCAACCGTAGCTGAAAGGCGCTCGGTCAACTGCCGAAAAGGTCGCTATATTCGGGCTTCCCCAGACGAAGGAGGGAGTGCAATGTTCCTGAACCAGCAACACAAGACCCTGGCCCGCACGCTCGGTGTAGCCATCCTCGCCGCCGCCGCTCTCAGTGGTTGCGCCACCTACAAGGACGAATTCGCAACCATCAATTCGCGTCTCGACGCGCTTGATGTGAAGGTGCAGGGCGCAGCCCAGAGCGCCGAGTCGGCCAACCAGTCGGCACAGCAGGCCAACCAGCGCCTGGACCAGATCGAAGGCCGCGTACAGCAGCTTGAATCGGCACCGCGCCGTACCCCGCGCGGGTGATCGCTCCCCCACGCAGTACCCGTACTGTTTGACCCGGACACCGGTGGCCTTCGCGGGCCACCGGTGCCCACCCCGTAGTACCCGTAGTACACGTAGCAAGGAGTCGTGCCATCCCTATGTTCCCCACCCCTGCAAACCGGCCGCTGCGCGCTGCGCTGGCCATGGCCCTGGCGTTGACCCTTGCCGGCACCGGTGTGGCAAGTGCGAAGAACGGCACGCCGCCGGCACCGTCTTCGGCGGTTGATGAACTGCCCGAAGGGCAGAGCGTGTCCGACACGGTGATTGAACTGGCTGGCTGGGTGGTGGCCAGCAAGGACAGCCAAGGCTATCCGTTTGCCATCATGGACAAGGCGGCCGCACAGATCCTGGTGTTTGGCGGCGACGGCAAGCTGCGCGGCGCAGCGCCGGCATTGTTCGGCTCGGCCAAGGGTGACCACATCGCCCCCGGCGTAGCGGGCCTGGCCCTGCGCGAGATTCCCGGCCGCGACCGCACCACGCCGGCGGGCCGTTTCATCGGCGGCTTCGGGCCGTCCATCGATGCCGGCCGCGTGCTGTGGGTCGATTACGAATCTGCGGTGTCCATCCATCCCATGCCGAAGGGCACGTCGAAGGAGAAGCGTGCGGAGCGCCTGGCCTCGGCCACCCCGGACGACAACCGCGTGACCCACGGCTGCATCAATGTCTCACCGGTGTTCTACGACGAGGTGGTGAAGTCCACCTTCGAAAAGGGCGGCGTGTTCTACGTGTTGCCGGACAAGGCATCCATTGCCGAAACTTTCCCCGAGTTCGCGCAGAGCCGCGAAAGCGCAGCGCAGAACGGCGAAGGCGAACGCCACGCCGGCGCCAAGTAAGCCGACAGGTAATCCGGTTGGCGGGCGCGGCGCGCGGCGCGCTTGCATCCGACGCTGGCGCAGACCACCATGCAGGTCGGCCTTGGGGAACCCTGCAATGGAACTGCTGACGCTCGATCATTTCGCCCGCCACGTCGATCAGACCTTCTCGGCCGTCATCAATGACGGCGAAGTGCCGTTCGTGCTGGTGGAAGCCCGCGCCCTGGATGCATCGCGGGCGATGCCGGGCGCCGCACGTGCGCCATTCTCGCTGTTGTTCCGTAACGCGTCGGCGTTCCTGTTTCCGCAGCAGATCTACCCCATGCGCCACCCGGAAGTAGGCGAGGTCGGTATCTTCCTGGTGCCCATCGCCCGTGAACAGGCCGGGTTCCTTTATCAGGCTGTATTCAACTGATCTTGCCGGTCTGCTACGCGCGGGCGCGCTGCCAGCGCATCAGCAGATGCGTGCCTTGCTGCTCGACCCCCACGAAACCAAGACGCTGGTAGAGGCGCAGCGCGGCTGGATTGGCACCGTCCACGTGCAGTTGCATGTCGCTGCCGCGCAGGCCGGCTTCGTGCTGGCTGTGCGCGATCAACGCCGTGGCAACACCGCGACGGCGCTCAGCGGGGAACAGGCTGATATCCACGATCAGGTCGTGCGACGCCCCGCATTGCAGGTAGTAGCGCCCCACGGCGGCACCATCGTGCTCGATGGCCAGAAAGTGCGAGTCGCCGAAGTGGGCCAGATAGTGCTGGTGCTGCAGCGCGAACTGGCTGTCCAGGAACATCCGCTTGGCCGCTTCCGGCCAAGGCACCGGTGCCAGTTCCTCGGCGCGGGTGCTGGCATACAACTCGCGCAGCCACGGCAGATCATCCGCAACCAGCGGCCGCAGGCCATACCCGCGCTGCAGCAACAGCGCGGGCAGGGTGGGGCAAGCATCGCGGCTTGGCGGAAACGGGGCGAGCGGTGCGGGCGCGGCCATCGGCTCAGCTGAAGCTGGGGAACACGCCCTGCAAGGCGATGCAGAAGTTGGTCGCCAGATAGGGCTGCCGGTTCTCATGGGGCTGCCCGCCACCGGAGGCGCCGACCATTCTCGGGCTGAACTGCGCATTGGCCGTGGCGTTGGTCACAAAGGGCATGCCTGTAGCAGGCACGCCGAGGTAATTGCCCGCCTCGGGCGTCGCATTGCGTTTGCTGCTATCGCGCTGGTTGTAGAGCGTCAGCGAATGGCTGTGCGCCGGAACTGTCTGTTGGGTCAGGGCCACAGCATTGGTGCCGAAGGCCTCGCCGATGCTGTGCTGTGTCAGGCCCGGGCCCTGGCCCTGGCTGGTAGCCGCGCGATTGACGAAGTTGGGCAACTTGAATGTGTTTACGCCATCGCCGCCGTAGCTCGTCCCCAGCAGTGAAAACAGAGCAGTGTTCTGTCGGATGGGCAACGTCGTGCCATTGCAGGTGGCCCAGTTCCGCGGGGCGAAGTTGAAGCCGAACAGCTGGATCTCGCCGAAGAAGGGTTCGGTCATGGTGAATTCCTTGTCGGATGCAAAGAGGGGTTCAGCCCTGCGTCGGGAAAACGCCCGCCCAGGCAATGCAGAACTGCACCGTCAGCGTGGGCATCTGGTTCTCGTGCGGTTGATTGCCACCCTGGCTGACAATCACATTGGGGGCCAGTACGGCCGCGTTGGCGCCGGTGATGTCTTTCACGAAGACGCTGTCGCCCGCCACCGTTGCCGGCAGCACGCCGTTTCCTACCGTGCCGGTAGTAGCAAGGGCGGTGGTGGCCATCAGTGGCGGCGCATGCGCAGGCATCTGCACGGGAAGCACCGTGACCTGCTCAGTGCCTGCCATCTGGCCCACCACGTAGCGGCTCAGTCCTGGGCCTTGTCCCTGGTGGATCGGTACCCGGCCGCGCAGATCGGGCACGCCGAAGGTGGTAATGCCATCGCCACCGTAGGTGGTGCCCAGCAGCGTGTACAGCACTTCATATTCGGCGATCGACTTCAGTGACCCATCGCATGTGAACCAACCGTTGGGCACGCGCTGAAAGCCGAACATGCGGATTTCTCCGACGTAAGGGGTACTCATGTGAAGCTCCTTGAGCAGTCGTCGGCGCGGTCAGCTGCGCGAGGGGTAAATGCCCTGAATTGCGATAACGAAATTGATCGCCGTATAGGGCTGCAGGTTCGGGTGGGGCTGGCTGCCTCCCCCTGTGCCAACGCCTTGCAGGGGAACCAACGTGCCGTTGTCCGGGCCGAACAGAAGTCCGCTGTCGTTGCCGTACAGACCGTTGGTGGGGTTGCGTACCGCACCCGCCGCGGTGGTGCCGTAGGCCTGCGCGGTGTGCGCGGGCACTTCGTTGCTGATCAGTGTCACGTTTTCCACGCCAGCCACGAGGCCTTGCTGATACTGCGGTGGATTCCAGCCCGGATCGGCCGACGGTCCGGCGCCGACCGGCGTCCGCGATTGCATGTTGGGCAACGCGAAGTTTGTCGTGCCGTTCCCGCCGTACTGCGTGCCCAGCAGCGAAAACAGGGCCTGGTTCTGTGCAATCGAAAGCAACTGGCCGTTGCAGAGAGCAAAATCTTTGGGTGCAAACGCGAACCCCGTGAGCATTATCTGCCCGAGGAAGACTTCGGTCATGCCTTGATTCCCCCGATAGCGTGATGGCCGGACGTCATGTCCGGGCCGCATTTACTCTCGCTCAGTCAGCATGGGCGGTTCAAGTGAAATTTTTGTGCATGCGCAGCAATATCGAAAGCCGGGCAAGGGGGGCACTTCCCTTTACCCCCGGAATACTGTTTGAATATGGCGCAGCCGTTCTAAAGGGGTGCGGCCCGGGTTATCGACCTGGCGTCCGCGGACAGGGGTAGGGTCTCGCTGTACCGGCACGGACGCCTGGGAGTGTTCGCGCCTGTGCAGTGCCAACAGGGGCAGAACATGCAACTTTCGTCAGCGCACAGCGTGGGGGCGTCGCGTGCGCGTCCGCATGCCCTGGTTTCATGGTTCGGTTCCTGGCTGGCGATTGCACTGCTGTGCATCTGCAGTCTGTGGCCGCAGGTGGCCGCCGCCGCGCCGTCCACGTTCTGCCCAACGCTGAGCATGTCTGTGGCCCATAGCGGCTCGCAGACCATCGACATCGACCATTGCCACGGCGGTTTTGGTGTTTCTGCAGGTACAGCAACCACTACTCATGGCACCCGCACCGTTGGCCAGCAGACGGTCAATGCGCAGCCGCTCACGTACACCCATAACGGCGACAACGGCACCAGCGATACCTTCGTCATCCAGGATGACTCGGGGGGCGACATCACCGTTACCGTCACCATCGGCCCGGCGGCGGCCATTACCCTGGACGCCAGCCCGGCCGTGAGCCTGCAGGCGGGTACCGCGTTCAGCAGCACCCTCAGCGCCAGCGGTGGCACAGCGCCGTACACCTTTACCCTCGACGCCGGTGCGCTGCCCCCCGGCGTGACCCTGGGGGGCAATACGCTCAGCGGCACCCCCACCCAGCGCGGCGCGTATTCCTTCACCCTGCGCGCAACAGACAATGTCGCGGTCAGTGGCACGCGTGCGTTCAGCGGCACCACCGCCAACCCGGTGCTGAGCCTTGCACCCGCCTCGCCGCCACCGGCCGGGCAGGGCGTGGCCTATTCGGTCAGCTTCACCCCCAGTGGTGGTGTGGCGCCCTACACCCTGGCCCATGAGGCCGCCAGCGGCGTACTGCCCCCGGGTCTGTCACTGAGTGGCAATACGCTCAGTGGCACGCCCACGGCACAAGGCACTTACACCTTCGGCATCCGCGTGACCGACAGCAGTAGCGGCCCCGGCTTCTATGCCGAGGTGGAGACGGTCACGTTGGTGGTGGCGGCGCCGCCCACCATTGTGGTCAACCCGGCCTCGTTGACCGTTGCCGCCATCGGGGTGGCGTACAACCAGACGCTCACCGGCAGTGGCGGTACCGCGCCGTATACCTTTGACCTCAGTGCTGGCACCTTGCCGCCCGGGCTGACCCTCAACACCACGACCGGCGCGGTGAGCGGCACGCCAACGTCGGGAGGCACCTTCAACTTCACCGCACGTGCCACCGATGCCAGCGGCTTCCAGGGCACGCGTGCGTACACGCTCACCGTGAACGTGCCGACGATTGCCGTCGACCCCAGCACGCTGCCCAACGGTACGGTTGGCGCCAGTTACAGCCAGGTCATCACGGCGACAGGGGGAACGCCCACGTACAGCTACGCGGTTACCTCTGGCTCCCTCCCTACCGGACTCAGCCTGGGCTCCAGCGGCACAATGTCGGGCACCCCAACGGCCGGCGGCACGTTCAATTTCACCCTCACCGCCACCGACAGCTCCGGCGGTACCGGTCCGTACACCGGCTCCCGTCCCTATTCGCTGACCATTGCGCCGCCCACCGTCAACCTTCCGGCCACCAGCCTGGCCGATGCGACCCAGAACTCGGCGTACAGTGCATCACTCAACCCCGCCAGCGGTGGTGTGGCGCCCTACACCTATTCAATCTCCGCTGGCGCGTTGCCTGCAGGTGTCACGCTTTCGGCGGGCGGCCAGCTTTCCGGCTCGCCTACCGCGGCAGGCACCTTCAACTTCGCGGTAATCGCAACGGACAGCTCCACCGGCAGCGGACCGTACAACTCTGCACCGCGCGGCTACGTGCTGCAGGTCATCAGCAGCCCGCCGGTGACCAATCCTGTTTCGGCAGCCGTGGCGTACAACAGTGGCGCCAACCCGATCACGCTGAACCTCACCGGCGGCGCCGCCACTTCGGTGGCAATCGGCACCGCGCCCGCACACGGCACGGCCATTGCCAGCGGAACGACAGTGACCTACCAACCCAACGCCGGCTACGCCGGCCCGGACAGCTTCACCTATACCGCCACCAACAGTGCCGGAACGTCTGCACCGGCTACAGTGACGATCACCGTGGGCAACCCGACCATTACCGTCTCGGCCAATAGTCCGTTCAGCGCCACGGTCGGCGCTAGCTACAGCCAGACATTCACCTGGAATGGGGGCGCGGCGCCCTACAGCAACTACACGGTCACGGGCCTGCCGGCCGGGCTGAGCATCACCGGAACGACGGCAAACAGCGTTACGGTCAGCGGCACGCCTGCTGCGGCGGGACCCTTTACGCTCAATGCCAGCGCCACCGACAGCAGCACTGGCAACGGGCCGTTCACTGTTGGCCAGACGTTCTCGCTCACGGTGGCGGCACCCACGCTCAGCATGACGCCCGCGGGGGGCAACCTGCCCATGCCTTACGGCACCGCCAGCACCATCAACTTCGGCACGAGTGGCGGAACCGCGCCTTACAGCTATTCAGTGGTTACGGGTTCACTGCCGGTGGGCGTCAGTTTCAGTTCGGCAGGCGTTCTTTCCGGTACCCCGACGATGCCGGGTAGTTACAACGTCACGATCCGTTCGGCGGACTCCACCGTCGGCACCGGTGCGCCGTTCAACGTGCAGCAGAACTACACCATCGTGGTGGGCGTACCGACGATCAGCATTGATCCGGCCACCCTGCCCAACGGCACTGCTGCGCTTGCCTACAGCGCGCAGTTCACTGCCAGCGGTGGCGCCGCACCGTACACCTATGCGCTGCTGGCAGGCGGGCTGCCACAGGGGCTGTCCCTCAGTTCCTCGGGGGCCATGACCGGCATTCCGCGTTCGGATGGCAACTTCAGCATCACTGTTCGTGTGACCGATGGCAACGGGCAGACCGCTGACCGCGTCTACACCTTCTCCGTTGACCCGGCCACCGTGGTCATCGCCCCGGCCACGCTGCCGGGCGGCGTGGTCGCCACGGCTTACTCGCAGAGTCTGACCAGCAGCGGCGGCATTGCGCCGTACACCTACGCAGTGGTTTCCGGCGCGCTGCCCCCCGGTCTCGCCTTCAGTTCGGCAGGCGTACTCAGGGGCACCCCCACCACCGCCGGTAGCTACACGTTCGTACTTCGCTCCACCGACGATGTCGGCTACAACGCCAGCCAGAGCTACACCCTGGTCATCAGCGAGGCGTTGCCGGTCGCCACCGACGATACGGCCACCACCCTGGCCCAGCAGGCGGTCACCATTCCTGTCACAGGCAATGACACGGGCGTGATCACCGCGATTGCCGTGGCCAGCGCGCCGGCGCACGGCACGGCCGTCGTCAGCGGTCTGAATGTGGTCTACACGCCAGCAGCCAACTACTTCGGTGCCGACAGTTTCACCTACATCGCCAGCGGGCCAGGTGGCAGTTCGGCCGCCGCGACCGTGGCCATTACGGTCAATGCACTGCCGGTGCCGGTGGGTCAGCCGCGCGCAGGCGTGGTCACACTGGCCGGCCAGGCCGTGCTGATCGATGCAGCCGTGGGCGCCAGCGGCGGGCCGTTCACCGGGGTCACCCTGGTGTCCGCACCGGCCACCGGCACCACCACGGTAGACGGCACGATCATCACCTACACACCGCTGGCCACCACGTCTGGCCCGCAGAACATCGTCTACACCTTGAACAACAGCTTCGGTGCATCGGCGCCCATCACCACCACGGTGACGGTGAACGCGGTGCCGGTAGCAGCTTCGCAGCGGCTCACCGCCAATGCGGGCGTGCCGGTCGTGGTCGAACTGACCACCGGCGCGACCGGTGGCCCGTTCACCGCAGCAACACTGGTCTCGCTGTCGCCGGCCAATGCCGGTACTGCCACCATCGCGGCCTCGGGCAACGGCGCCAATGCGGGCTACCGCCTGACGTTCACCCCGGCTGCGGCGTTCTCGGGCACGGCCACGGCCACCTTCACCCTGGCCAATGCCTTCACCACCTCGGCCCCGGCCACTGTCACCTTCGATGTGATCAGCCGGCCCGACCCGACCCAGGATGCCGAAGTGATGGGCCTGTTGGGCGCGCAGACGGCCACTGCGCGTCGCTTCGCCACCACCCAGATCGGCAACTTCCAGCGCCGCATGGAAGGGCTGCATCAGGGCGGGGAGGGTGCACGTTTCGAGAACGGCCTGAGCTTTGGCGTGGACCGCCGCTGCCAGGAAGACGGATGGCGTACGCCGGGCAGCGACTGCCGTCCGCTCGGCATGCCCGATGACACCGCAGCAGGTACAGGCGCAACTGCAGGCAACGCAGCGGCGCCGCGCAGCCGTGGCGGCGAAGGCGGCAGTCTGACGCTGTGGACGGGCGGTTCGATCAACAACGGTGACCGCGATGGTCGTTCTGGAAGTGCCGGCTTCGACTTCCAGACCAGCGGCGTCAGCGCCGGTGCCGACACCCGCCTGAGCAGCGATTTCGCCATCGGTGCAGGCGTCGGCTATGGCCGCGATACCACCGATGTCGGCCACAACGACACCCGCAGCAAGGGCGAGAGCTACACCCTGGCCGTGTACAGCAGCTACCACCCGGGCGACCACTTCTTCGTGGACACCCTGCTGGGCTACCAGTTGCTGTCGTTCGACTCGCGCCGTTACGTGACGGCCAACGGCGCGATGGTGCAGGGCAAGCGGGATGGCAGCCAGTGGCTGGCGTCGCTTTCGGTGGGCGGTGACTACCAGCGCGACCGCCTCTCGCTGACCCCGTATGCGCGGCTGGACCTGGCCCGGGCCACGCTGGATGCGTACACCGAACAGGGTGATGCGATCCATGCGCTGCACTACCAGGACCAGGACGTGGATACCACCACCGCCAGCCTGGGCCTGCGCATGGACTACCGCGTACCGGTCAGCGTCGGCACGTTCACGCCGCAGCTGCGGCTGGAATACCAGCATGACTTCCAGGACGACAGTACGGTGATCATGAACTACGCCGATCTGCCGGGCGGGCCGTTCTATCGCAGCGTGATCGATGGCCTGAAGACCAACCGTTTCGTGTTTGGCCTGGGCGCGGTGCTGCAGACCGAGCGTGAGTTCAGCCTGCGGCTGGAATACCGCGGCCTGTTCGGCAGCAGCAGCGACACCGACCACGGCGTGCAGCTGAACCTGGAAAAGAAGTACTGAGCCAATCGGGCAGGGCCGAGCATGTACTCGGCCCTGCCATGCTGCGAACCTGCCGTCAGTTCAGCACGAAGCGGATCGGTACTTCCTGTGCTGGCTCGGAGGCATCGAATCCTGCGCCGCAGGCAAACTGCCAGCGCTTGCCAGCGGCCAACGCAGCGTCGTCCAACAGCGGCGAGCCGCTGCTCTGGGTCACGTAGGCGAGGCGCGCGGTCTTGCCATCGCCCTGCGGTTGCAGCGCCAACAGCACGGTGCCCTGCACGTTGTCGCGGAATGCGGCGGGCGGGTAGCGGGGAGGATTGTGCGCCTTGCTGGTCAGGTCCACCTTGCAGTGCTGGGCCGCATAGGGAACCACCCATTCGGCGGTGCCGCCCTGGTTGCCTTCGCAGCGGTACCGCCACTGTTGTGCGCTACGGCGTACCGGCTCCGCATCGTGCGGGCTTTCCACTTCCACGTCCCTGGCAGTGCCATCGGCGGCCACCTGCACGCGCAGCTTCGCCTCGTGGGCGGGTGCAAGGCTAGTAGCGGGATATTTCAGTTCGGCCACCGCTGCAGGATGGCGAGCCATGGAATCGGCAATCACTTCGCAGCGGGCGGATGCCTGCGCTGCGGCCGGCAACAGACCAGCAATCATCAATGCAAACAGCGGCATATGGCGATGGTACTTTTTCACTCGCGCTTCCTTGTCGGTGATGGATGGGGCAAAGCCCAGCATAGCGGCGATCACGCCTGGTTTCATTCTGGCATTGCACACTACGTGGCGTTTCCTTCGCAGAGATCCTTCAATGAGCCGGATATTCGTGATTGGCGCGGCCGGAAAAGTCGGCCGTGCACTGTTGCAGCAGGCGGCGGCGCGCGGGCACCGCGTGGTGGCCATGCATCGTTCCGCCGAACAGACGCCCGAGCTGTCTGCCTTGGGCGCACAGCCCGTGCAAGGCGACCTGCTGCAGCTGCGGGCCGATGCGCTGGCCACATTGATGCAGGGCAGTGACGTGGTGGTGTTCACCGCCGGCGCAGGCGGCAAGGGCGGCACGGCCATGACCGATGCCATCGACGGGCGCGGCCTGGAACTGGCCGTGGCCGCCGCAACCCTGGCACAGGTCCCGCGCTTCCTGCTGGTGTCGGCGTTCCCCGAAGCCGGTCGCGGCAAGCACCTGTCGGATACGTTCGAAAACTACATGGCGGTGAAGAAGGCGGCGGATGTGCACCTGGCCAGCAGCAGTTTGGACTGGGTGATCCTGCGCCCCGGCACGCTCACTGATGCACCCGGCACGGGACGGGTGCATGCGGGGTTGGCCATTGCCTATGGCGATATCCCGCGTGAGGACGTGGCCGCCGCGCTGCTTGCGCTGGTGGAGCAGCCGCAGGTCAGCCGGCGCATCATTGAGCTGACCGAAGGCCAGACCCCGGTGTTCGAGGCCGTGCATCGTCTGTAGCGTCGAGCTTGCTCGACGGAACCACCCGCACGCCCACCTGCGCTAGCATGCAGCTTCAAGCAAGGAGCACAGCATGGGCGATGCAATGGACACCCAGTATCTGGACGCCACACCAGCTCCTGCGCACGCGCCCGATGAAGGCCTGACCTTCCACGCACTCTACCGCCGCGTGCAGGGGCTGACGGGTCAGAGCATCTACCCCAAGCCGGGCGCTGTTGAGCGCTGGTCGGTGAGGGTGGGTGCGGGTGCCGCACTGTTGGGGCTGACCACCGGGCTGCTGCTGGACCGCTGGGTGCCTGCCAACGTACTGCTGCCGTTGCTGCTGGCGTGCCTGGCGGTGGAGGTCGGTGGCTTTGTCATCAGCGGTGTACTGATGGCGCGCAGGGAATACCGGCAGTACATCCAGCCCAGACTCTCGCACGCCAAGGAAATGGATAATGAGTTCGGGCATTGGCAGGCCGCTGTCGCCGAGCTCCAGCGCTTTCCGCGGCATGAGCGCGAACAACGCCTGCGTTTCGTCAGCGTGCTCCGCGCCAGCATGGGCGAGCGCATGGGCCTGCTCTATGGCGGCCTGCAGAGGCTGGGCCCGTTTCCGCTGCTGATTGCGCTCTACGTACAGTACCGGAGCTGGAAGGCTAATGGCTGGCAAGGCGTGTTCGACGTGGGCTGGCCAGGCGGCATCCTGATCTTCACCATGGTGCTGCTGTACATCATCGGCTGGATGCTGATCATCCAGCGCGCCCGCCTGGACACCTACGTGAACCTGCTGGAAGCCTCGTTGCACCATGAACCCGTAGCGTCGAGCTTGCTCGACTGACGCCATGGCAACCGCGATGCGTACCCTGGCCGTATGTGTGTTCCTATTATCGCAGTCCGGATGCGCAACATTCGGAGGCGATCTGATCGTGCGCGTTTCTGGGCATCTGCCAGCGGCTCATGCAGCGGACGACGGCCGACCATGCGAATTGACCATACTGGGCGCATCTGACGTAGCCATTGCATCGAAACCGGTCAGCAGTCGCTTCTCGGTTCCCATGATGGTTGTTGCCGGGCCGGAGCCCAAGCAGTACCACTTCACCGTCCAATGCCCGGACGGAACAATGTTCGAATCGAAGTCGGTACAGATCAGTAGCCGGCGATCCGACGCCAGGGACATCGACCTGGGCCAACTTCACAAACGGTAGGTAGGATCAGGCGCCGGAATCGCTTGCGGCTCGGAACATCCGCGCCCTCGTTGCTGCGTAGGCCCGCGCCTGCGGCACCCTGATCTTCTTCAGGTAGCCAGGCAGGTCGGCAGCGTTGCGACGATGGATTAGATACTCGATCAGGTGACCGATCGGCGTATGCAGATTGGCCGGCTCGTTGACGATATTGTCCGGGCCGCCATCGGGCTCAGTGAATGCCGCGAGTTTCTGCCCGATGTACTGGAACGTCTGCAAGCGCTCGGCACCCATCAGATCCCGCAACGCAGTGGCTGTGGTACCGGCGTGCCCGAGCCACGTTTCATGCAGGCTGACAATGACAGGTTCTGCAGGCGCATCGAGATCGAAAGGTTGGCTCGGCAGATTCGCAGCCAGAGCTCGTACATAGTCGCGGTAGTCCTCAGAGGTCAACAGGTCGACAAGGGTCACTCGCCACCCCGCGCCGCAAGACGGTCCCAGATGCGCCCGGCACGCTGCTGCGCCGTAGTCACATTGATCACCGCCTGCACACCCAACCGGTCACGCAACTGCTGCAGGTACAGGCTGCGCGGCGCCACCACCTGTCCCATGGACTGCACGATGCCCGCAGGTTCTTCGGGCGGGAACTTGCCGGGCGCGATCGCACCCATCTGTGCCACGCTCCAGTTCATTGCGAACGGCGGTGCCTGTACCACGTAGATATCGTGCTCGGTGTTCCAGAACATCTGCTGTGCGCCCGCCCAGCCATGCCCGCTGCCGCTGTATCGGCGATTCTGCGCGCGCAGCATGTAGCCCTTGGTGTTGTCGTACAGCACGCCGGTAGACCAACGATGGTGCGGACCGCTGTCATTGCTGTCATCGGTGGCCAGGCAATCCAGAAACACGTTGGGGCCCGATGTGCGTGCGCCGATGACGAATGTATGCCGGCCGCCGCGGTTGTAGCAACGCTGGGTCAGGTTGAATGCCGCGTTGCCTTCGTACAGAAAAACATAGCGGCGTGCACCCTGGGTTTCACCGAAGCGGGGATCCAGGTAGGCGATGTCCTGCAGCGTGTTGAAATGTGCACCGTTGCGTGTAACGAAGCCGTGCGAGACATAGCGCACGGTCACATCGCGAACCCATGAATCGTGCACTCCGCCCAAGCGCACAGCGGTAAATGGGCCGATGTCTGGCGTGCCGTTCTCTGTATCGGTTGCCGGGTTGCCTTCCAGTCGCAGGTCTTCGATACCGACCTGGGCGATGCGGTCGGGGTGCGTGCGATAGACGTGGCCACCCCCGAAGCGCGCCTCGATGGCATCCACGATCGGGGCATCCAGGGTGATTGTGTCGTGGTCCAGAGCGGTGACAACCCGTTCGCTGTACACGCTGTAGTCACTGGCCGTCCATCGGTAGCGGGCGGTGTCGATGCCTTCAGGGCCCAGCCAACGCTCGTTGGGCTCACGGGCGATGGCCACGGTGTCTCCCACGCGATAGCCGGCCGTGGATTTCACCGTGATACGCATCGCCCCAACAGGTACATAATCCATGGTGATCGCTGTGCGGCGTTCATCCTGGGCAGGGCGGGGGACCTTGGGCTCGCTGTCACCCACGTCGATGATCTTTCCTTGCCGCTCTCGAACGTCAGAGCGCAGGACCGTGCCGTCGGCGCCCCGGCCTTCCCCGCGCAGCACCACGCCGCTGGTGCGAAGGGTCAACGTCCGACTGAGGCGGTAGTGTCCGCGCCGCAGCAGCACCGCACCGCGGAGGCCGCGGTTGTCTGCGGCTTGCGTGGCGACTGCATCAATGGCCGCCTGGATGCGCGGATAGTCATCGCCCTCCGCTGCGGGCTCGAGCGTCTGCAGCACGGGAATACTGCCGCGCTCGGGCAGGGCCACGCCGCCACCTTGATAACCTGCGCGGGAGAAGTCCGGCACGATGTTGCGAGGCTGCTTCGCACCACGTTCGGCGTACAGGGCATAGCGCAGTACCCCGTTGCGGCCGAGGCTGACCAACGGCGCATCTGGGTCGCCGTTGATGGGGTGGGTAATAGGCCCAGCGGACAGGGCCGGCTCGGCCGCCAAACCAATAGGCGCGCCGCAGCAGGGCAGGGCTACGAGCAGCAGCATAACTACGCGGCGGCGCGACCAGAGAGCAGTCATGTGTGCGATGCCTACTTCCCCCACCGCCATCCAGGCGGCGCACCTTTCAGCCAGCACACCAGCACCAGTACCAGCGAGACGGCCCACGTGTACAGCATGAATGCCAGGGGTCGACTGAAGGGCGAAAACAGGAACGGACCCGCCACCAGCAGTACGAAGGCCGCGCCGTAGACCACCCAGCCTTGCCACGCGCAGGGCCAGCCCCAGCCCCAGCCATAGCGCTTCGGGGTAAACCAGTAGTTCTTCTCGGCCATATCCGTATCCCTTGTATTACGCGTGTGCTTCCCTGTGCCATGCGGCGCCTGCTGCAGAGCGTACCGCGTTCATCCCCGGCAGCAGGTCCGCAACAGCTTCCACGTCCGGGTGCAGCCGCACGATGGATCCCATCGAAACCACGCGTGCCTGCGCGGGGTCAGCCCCCGCGCCGTCCAGGAAGGCCCATGAGTGGTCATCACCGTAGTGGGTCACCACCAGTACCGGGCTGCCATCCAGCACGGCCTGGCTGGTAATGCACGCCACGTTTGGCGCCTGGTCGAATTTCCATTCCATTGCGGTCTGTTCCATGTCCGGGCGGTTCAACGGTCCATCTGCTCGTCCAGCATCTTCGCCTGCTGCGCGTAGTAGCGGGCCGATGCCTCATTCTTCTGCGCCTTGAACACCGCGCTCGCGGCCTGCGCTGCCTTACTGGCTGCGGTGAAGGCGTCCGCGTTGTCCTGCCAGGCGCTGTCCTCGCGGGTCGCCAGGTCACCGTCCTTCCAGCGCCCGGCGATCAGCCCGCCTTGATTGCCGCGGGCGGTGTCGATCACTCCGATCACCGGCACGCCGTCCTTCAATTCACCATAGAAAACCTCGCCAGCCTCCGCACCATCGCGGCGGCGCAGCACGCCCAGGCCGTCGGCCTTGCCGTCAGGGCAGACGCCGATCCAGTAGGTGGGGCCCGAGGGAAGGGAACGAGGCGGCAGGAACTGGCAGCCGCTTGCCGGGTCCTTTGACCAACCGGCTTCCGGAGCGCCGGGGTTGGCGGCGCTCGCGGTGAAGGCCAGCCCCAGCAGGGCGATGATAAGCGCAGGTTTCATGTCACAACTCCTTTGGACATTCAGCGGCAGGGATCCTGGTCAGGGGAGGCATCGGGGTATGGGCACGGGAAGAAGCCCGTGTTGCCCAGTTCGGCAGCCGTTGCCTGCGCCACGCCAAGTGCAACCCGCCAGTGGCCATTCTCCAGCACGGCGCCAACTTCGGCCTGCTGCTCCTGGTCAATCAGGCGTGCAAGGAAGGGGAACGCCGCGCGCATGTCAGGTCGCTCGGTCCAGACCGGGGCATCCACGATGCGGTAACGATAGCGCACCACGCCATCTTCGCCGCGGTCAATGGCGGTGACCTGCCGCTCGCCAAAACAGAGATACGGTACGACCGAGCTGCTGTTTCCCATGCCATCCAGCCGAAGAAACGGCTTGCCCGCTTCAGTAACGGAAACCCGCGCGCGAGGGGTCGGGTTGGCGCGATCCTCAATCGCCTCGCGGTGCACCAGATCGGCGGCGATCAAGGCGTCAACCTCCGGGCGCGCCAGCAGTTCCGCGCTTTGTTCGATGGGCCATTGCGGGGCAATCAGCATCGCGCAGACCTTCGATCCGTCCAGCTGATCGCGCAGATCTTCAGCCAGCGCCGCCGATCCATCGCCTGCGCTGCAGGCCGACAGTGCCAGCGTTGCAGCCGCCGCGGCGAATGAAAATGCGATGCTGCGAATGCCCAGTTGCATCATGCGGGGGGATTCTCCTTTTGGAAATCCCATCTTAGTTCGTGGCTGCAGCGGGCGTGTCAGACGCCCATCACGAAGTGAGCACCATCACTCAAGCATTTCCACAGCGTCGGCCGTCGGCAAGGGATAACCGTAGTGCCAACCCTGGCCTACGGCATCGGCGGCCAGTTCACGCAGCAGACTGGCCTGCTGTGGCGTTTCAATGCCCTCGATGATCACATCCATCCCCAGGTTGCGGGCAATCTGGTACATCCCCGGCAGCACCGAGCGCAGCGGTGAATCTTCGGTAATGGCGGTCACGAACATCCGGTCGATCTTCACGCCCTGGAACGGCGATTCGGCAAGGTGCGAGAAGTTCGCGCTGCCGGTGCCGAAGTCATCGATCAGCAACTTGTAACCCATGGCCTCCAGCTCGCCGATGTTCGCCTTGCCGACCGCGCACAGTTGCTCCCGTTCGGTCACCTCAATGCGTATCTGCGATGGGCCCAAGCCGGCTTCGCGCAATAACGCATCGAGATAGCGCACCACATTCGGCTGGGCCAGATCATGGGGTTCTGCGTTCACACTCACATACATCTTCGGGTGGCGGCGCAGCGAAGGCCCGAGTTCCTGCAGCGCCCGCGCCAGCACGTGGCGGAACAGCAGCGGCGTCAGGTTGAACTGCCGTGCAATGGGCACGAACACCGAAGGAGGAATGTCCTCGCCGGCGTCCGGATGCCAGCGGCTCAGGGCTTCGAATCCGACCAGTTGCTGATCGCGTATACGGCAGAGCGGCTGATACACCAGCTTTATCTCGCCCTGTTTGATGGCCTGGTCCAGCCGCGCGTGGATCGAGCCATGCTGTGCGTTTCGCCGGCGCGCCAGAACGCAGGCGCCAACAGCACCGGCGATCGCACTCAGGCACAGCATCAGCGCCAGCACCCAGCCAGGCAGCCCGGCAACGGAGCGGCGCGGCGTCTCCACCACCACGCAGACGGTGTTCTGCGTGCTGCAGGTGCGGCTGTGCACGGTAGTGGCCTGCGCGGCGGCAGCTGTGCCCGGTTGCAGCTTTCTGATGGTGTAGCTGCGATTACCCGCAACGATGCTGAGCGTGCTGGTACTGGTGGCCAACCCGTCTATGCCGTCGAATGCCGAGGTGGACGAGACACTGAAAATGCCGTCGCGGGCAATCAGCGTCGTGCCCTCATACTGGGTTCCGGCCAGGTCCTCACTCAGCCAGACCCGCGAGTTTCCCAGGTGGAACGTAGGCGGTGGCAGCGGCCGTGCAGCCAGATCGCCCCAGGTGGCCGAGCAGGTCAAACGCCCCTCATCAAGCCGCCCAAGATCGGCAATGAAACTGGAGTGGAAGGTGAGGGCCTTGAAACGCTCCAGCTCCTCGGCTGAGCAGGGCGTGCCCGGTACGCGCAGCGCCTCATCCATCACATCGCGGCGCACGCGGGTGATGGTCTCCGAGCGGCCCAGGACGGCCTGGGCGATCCGCTCGGACGTGGCATTGTCTTCTGAATAGAGCACGGCCTGCGCCCCGGCCAGCAGGGCGGCGGCGGCCAGCGCGGCGATCACGATGGCCTCGGTAACAGCGCGGCGGCGGGCGGTTGCTCGAATCAGGCTCAAGTACGGCCCCCTGTACGACATGGCGTCTTGGGCTGGCCCCAGCATGGGGCCAAGGGGCGGTGGGGGCAAGGGGGAGGGGGGGGGCAGCAGGAGCCAGCCCCTCTCCCCGGAGTTACGAACTCGTACAGTCGAGCTTGCTCGACTGAACCGCTCCGGCGGCCTTCTAGGGGTGCAGCGGCGCCCGGTCGAGGGCGCCGCTGGGTTGTTCCGGGAAGTCGTGGCCGCGACCCATACTTAGGCCGGAAAAGTAGTCATAACGTTAAGCGTGACTCTAGCCCGTTCTTGCGCTTGTTGGGCGTGGCTACAGTTCCGCCAGCTCTGCACACAAAGCATCGCAAACACGGAGCATCCTGAGAACGGCGTCACAAGCTTGATCAATGTCTGTGAACTTCTCGGTCAACAGCGACCCACCATTCAATGAAAGCTTCTTTCTTCTGAACTTGCTTTCCAGCAACGCTGCATATTTGCCGCGATGCTCAAGCACAACCAGCCTTGGCCGCCACCGTATGAAGACGTGGATCTCATTTGCCTTCAATGCCGCCCGGACAAACAGGGGCCAGAAGTCGCTTGTGGACGGTATCGAGTGCAATGGCCGGTAGGACACATGCGAGCGCCTCATGTCAACACGATCCAAGTCGTCGAGTTCGTCGCTCTGCTCTGCATCCAGGATGGCACCGTGCAACATGTCAAGTCTGGTCAGGCCCAGCAATTCCTCGCACGCATCGCGGTGCTGGTGAAAGAGTCGAAGCAGCTGCCCTTTACTGCCGGTAGCGGCCAGTTTCGCTGCCGTCCAATCAATGGGGTCGCGGAGGAATGCATCCTCCTTCCGCAGCTCAGACACGGCGCCTGGGTGACGGTTCGCGAGTGCGCGCGCCAGTCGGTCAATCTCACGGATGTTGGGTGACCGGTAGTCGAACTGCTGGCGTGCGTAGGATAGAACAATGGACGCATCTCCATTGCCTCGCTGCTCTGCCAGCTCCGCACGTCTTGCCGCACGTTCAAGCCAAGCGTAACTCAGCCACGCCCAGCGAGGGTCACAGCCGACGGCCTCAGGGTCGTCGTTGAAATCACGGTCCAGAGCAACAAAAGCCATGTCAAAGGCCGAGAACGCGCCGCGACTGAGGCGTGACGCGCTTAGGCGGGTCACGTACTTTCCGAGCTGGTCTCTGGTCAACCGTGCTCCCGCCTTGTTCTCAATAGCAATGATAAATTTGTTCTCGGGATCAACAACCAGAAGATCAAGGATGCAGGTTCCTTCATCCTCCTTCGTCCCGGGCAGTCGGTACTCACGGAAGAACATCGCCGAGGCGAAACTGGTGGTCATGATGCGGGTGGGCGTCCAGCCGCGGACGAAGTCCACGGTCAAGCCCTTGCCCTTGATTCTGTCTGCGGGAGCCTCCAGGCTCCCCGCTTCATACACAGCCAGAAGGAAGTCGCGGAAGATTGCATCGTTCTGTCCGTGCCCCTCGCGGGCGTTGAACATCCACGCGAGCATGTCTGAATGCTGCGTCTCCCGGATTGAAATGATGTCGAAGATATCAGTCGTGCTGCGCGCACGCTCAACAAGCTCCGCCCACTGCGAGTCAGCACAAAGTGCTGCAATACTGTCCATGTAATCGCCTCATTGATCTGCCACATCGATGCCGATGCCTCGGCGCATTGCGTTAGAATCCTGCCGGCCCGTTTGGGTACGCTCTCACGCTATCGGCAAGCATTTCATAGTAATAGTCGGTCGCTACCTGCTGTGCGTCCACGCCAACAGTCTCTATCGCCTCGTTTACTTGATCTATCCATACGTGGAGGAAGACATCCATGACACTGGGGTGCTCCCGCTCCTCCGCCGAGAAGTGGTGCTCGCTGGCAATCAGGAACCACTCCCTGTTCGCGGCTATTCGATTGTGCTCAAACATGTTCTGGATTGAGAGCTCCAGATGCGCGCAATCTTGAGCCACCCAAAGCGCACGCAAAATTGGCTTAGCTGCCGACGAAGTGCCATGAAGCTCCTCAATTCTGCGATTTGGGTTCAGCGTTCTTCCTATCTTGATTCTGTTGATATGCAGCGGATCCTGCAGAAAGTAAACGTACCCCGCGTTGCCTGTGAAGCTGCTCGTCATCCTAGCCATTTGGTCTCCATTTCCATAATGCCAAGTGCCAACACCGACCGTAGCGGCGTGAGCCTTGAATTCTTTAGATGTGGATCGGTGCAGTGTCCGCTCCAAAGCGCTCGGCGGGTCGACAACTTTCGTCGGTTGACATCTGCTTGTATCGTCGTCAGGGCCGCCCCCGCTCTCGTTGGTGCTAGGGTGCCGCTCGGCACGGGCCAGGTCATCCGCAGTGGGGCTCACTAAAGGGCTGAGTAGCAGACAGGGCAGTTCGCATGGCAGCGCGAAAGGGACATCATCTACCGCTGTTGCCAAACGCGACAACAATCTCAGCTACCATCCCCCCCAGACACCAGGGGGCTGGCATGGACGCAAGAATTGGTTTCCTCATCGCGCTGATAACGCTGGCGCCGTCGGCACACGCCCAGCAGATGCGCTCCGCCACCGGGCCCCAGCCCGCGCCGAAGCACACGCCATCCGTTCCGAAGGCACACAACCCCGGTGCCGAGCCGATGAAATGCGATCAGTTCATCGACCCGCGCATGCGGCTGTACTGCGCAGACATTGAGCGCGGCTACGTACAGGGCGAGGCCCGGCGCCAAGGCTTGCCTACGCCATCCAGTGAAGTCGTGCGCCTGCCGGCCTATGGAACGGCTGAATCCAAGCGGGTAGGGGCAGCCTGCTTGGGTGGCACGGCCATGCGCCGCCTGAGCAATGGCTGGGAGCAGCTACGCACTGCCAAGGGCGAATGGCTTCGCTGTCGGGAGCAGTGAGACAGGGGCAATGGGTGTGTAGCAGGCGGACCTGTCAGAACACTGTTGCGCTGTAGACAACATCCATTTCCCTGTCGTGCGTGACCCAATGGGTCGTCGCGCCTTCGTTGCACAGGTAGAACGTGCCGTTGGAAGCCGATGCGCGCGACCAGGCATCGCGGGCGAACATTGGGAACCGGCGCATTACGCGCTTGCTGGGCATTTCTGGCCGCGCCGTTATTCTGCAATTCTCGGGCAACACAAGTGCGCCAGATCGCAGGCGAAAGACCAGCCATGACGCATTCGTGTCGATGACGTGGGTCTCGCGGATGTTGACCGCATCTGCAGGCAACCACGTGGGAAGCCACTTCGCTTCGCCGATGGCGTTTCTGTTCATGGCCGCATCGCGGTCGGAGTATTCAACGCTCACCACTTCCATGCAGCCGGGCACGAAGAGTGCTGGGACGAGTATCAGCAAGATCCGAAAAAGCTTCATGCGAACTTCCCCTCTGCAGCAAACAATAGCGAACCCACAGCTTGCGTCGCGCTATACCCGTTGTAGCGCGGCGCCCCTTCGGTACTGATCAGGCGTCCTCCCAGCATGCCGCTTGAACATCTCACTGAACGACGTTGAATTTGCGTACCCCAGCTCTTCTGCAATCTGCGTAATCGACCGTTCCGATCCCAAGGCATCGATTGCCTTTAGAAGGCGAAGTCGATTGCGCCACTCTCCGAACCCCATGCCCAACTCCCGCTTGGCCAAGCGTTCGAGCGATCGGACACTGATATGGTGGTGCTGTGCGACCTCAAGTGCAGAAGGAGATTCCTGAAGGCGAGCCTCGGCGTACCTCAGGATCCGCTTCAGCACCTCACCGCGGGCCAGCGGCAGAAAACTGGCCATCACCGGCGCAGCCAGAATCAGATCAAGCGCCACCGCGCAAAGCCGCCGGTCTTCCGGCGTTACGGCGTCATCGATGCCCCGACGGGCGAGCTCATCCAGGACTTCCTTCAGCAAGGCGCTGACCGCCAACGCCGTTGGGGTGCCGGGCATCCTCACGGACGCCTCCGTGCGATGGCGCCGATTCCGGCTGCCGCCGCTGCCTGGGCAAGGTCGTTCTTCATGGGAAGCCATGCTAGCCGCGCGCCCGCGGGTGGTTTCGCACATTTCGCCCGGCCGCGCGAGTAAATTACTCTGCCAGATCCACTACACGAGCGTGCGACGTGGACAAGTTCGACCTCGCCATTCTTCAGATTCTGCAGCAGGACAACCTGACGCCACAGCGCGTGATTGCGGAGCGGGTGAACCTGTCGCCCGCTGCGGTACAGCGCAGGGTCTCGGCGCTGATGAAGTCCGGCGTGATCGAGAGGAACATCGCGGTGGTTGACCCGCGGGCCGTCGGAGCATTGGTTACCGTCGTGGTAGAGGTGCACCTGGTCAGCGACCAGTCCAGCGTGGTGCGCACCGTCAAGGACGCTTTCCTGGCCGTGCCCGAGATCCAGCAGTGCTACCACGTCACCGGCAACGGCGGGTTGATCCTCATCGCCTTGCTGCCTGACCTGGAAGCCTACGGTCGCCTGGCCGAGCGGCTGTTCGCAGACAACGCGCTGGTGGAGAGCTATCGAAGCCTTCCGGTGCTGGAGCGCGTCAAGGTCGGGCTGACCGTGTGCGGCCCTGGTAGCGAATAACCGGAAATTTCGATGCGGCAGAGGATGGGGCAGGGCGCCCGATCGGGTTCCGCTGTCATCAATAGATGCAACAATGCCGCCTGCTTGTTCGTACCGCGTACTCATGAAATATCGACTTGCCTTTCTGCTGTCCCTGATCGTGCCCATGACTTGCTGGGCTGCGCCCTCGCAGACCGTGACCTCACCCGCGCCGCTCCCGCCATCGGATGGCCGCGTGACCGTTTTCCTGGCCGGCAGCATCGAGATGGGCAAGGCCGGCGATTGGCAGGCGCAGGTTCAGCAGGCGCTGGCAGATGACGGCGTGCTGATGCTCAACCCGCGGCGGGATGACTGGAATCCGGCGTGGAAGCCCAGCGCCAGCGACGCGAACTTCCGCCAGCAGGTGCAGTGGGAACTGGCCGCGCTGGAAAAGGCGGACATCGTGCTGATGTATTTCGCCCCGGGCACGCAGAGCCCGATCACCTTGCTGGAATTCGGGCTTTACGCGCGCTCCGGCAAGCTGCTGGTTGCCGCGCCGGAAGGGTTCTGGCGCAAGGGCAACCTGGACATCACCGGCGACCGCTATGGCGTGCCGCGCTATGACAATCTGGCCGATCTGATCGACGCCGTGCGAGCGCGGATCCGCCAACCCCGCCCGTAGAGTCGAGCTTGCCCGACTGAAGCCCTAGAACTTCATCCTCACACCACCATTGACCACGAACCCTTCCAGCGGCGCCCATGCGTCCACCGTCCACTGGCCATCATCGGCGCGGCGAGGCCGCAGCATCGGGTTGTAGCCGCTCTGGCGTACGTTGAGGATGTTTTCCAGGTTGAGGAACAGGCTGATGTTTCCCAGCACAATCTCGCCCAGGGCACCCACTTCCAGATACGGCCGGCTGCGCCGACGCCAGGGATTGTCATCAAGCGCCTGGATGCCGGTGTAGTAGGCTTCCAGGCCCACACGGCCACGGCCATGCTGCTCCCACATGGCAACCAGCCCTGCGCTGTGCCGGGGGGTGAGTGAAACCAGGCGCCGGCGGGTGCCTGCTTCACCGGGCTCGCGCGCATCGGTGTAGACATAGCTTCCTGTAACGGTAACGTCCCGCCAGCGGTAGCGCAGCAGAAGTTCACTGCCACGGGTGCGGGTAACGCCGTCCACATTGACCAACTGCACGCGCTCACCTGGGGCGGTCGCAGCGTCCACCAGGCGTACCGCATGGTCGATGTTGGACGCGAACACGCTGAGGTTCAGTTCTCAGGGGCCATGCACGTACCCTGCATCGATGGACCCGGTCGTAGCAATCTCCGCGCGAAGTCCGGAGAGCGGCTCAAGCCGTGACAGGCCAGCTGCCTCTATCTGCTCGACGAAAGGCGTTGGTGCGTAGAAGCCCCTGCCAACCGAGTCGCGCAGAGTCCATTGGTCAGGGCGGAACAACAGCGACAGGCGGGGGCTGAAGTGCCCGCCATAGGCACTGTGGTCATCCCAGCGCGCACTGCCGGACAGCGTAAGGTCATCGCGCAGCGTGTGCTCGGCCTGCACGAACAGTGCAGGTACGGTGTATCGGTAATCAAACCGGGAATATCGGTCAGAACGGAACCGGTCCTGCTGGGCGGCGATGCCCGCCAGCCAACTGGTGGCGCCAACGCCGGACGCATAGCTCACTTCCGCAAAACCCGTCTGATGGGTGTCGCTGTCCTGCGAGGGGCCATACCCGTGGTCGTGATGGGTGGACATGGCCGATGCGCGCAGCTGCAGCCGGTCGCTCCCGCGCACTGGAACATCCACCACTGCCCCGGCGTCGTAGCGCTCCGTGCGCTGTGTCAGCGCGAAAGGCTGCCCGTCGGGCGCCAGGCGACCGGGCAGGGTTCCGCCCCAGCGGCTTTCGCGCGTTGCACCTGCTGTCAACATCGCACGCGCGCCATTTTCCGCTTCCCAGAACAACCGCGGCCGGATCGTGGCACGCTCGTAGCCGGGAATGTCGGCCCAGCCGTCCCCGTCCAGATCCTGGCGGTCCTGGCGATGGTAACCACCCACCACCGAGAGGCCCCAGTGGTCGGCCAGCGGCCCGCCGGCATAGCCCGTCACGTCCTGCCCACCACGGCTGGTGGCGTTGAGCAGCATTTCGGCCTCGGCGGTTTCCTTGGGCCGGCGGGATATCAGGTTCACCACGCCACCCAACGCTGCTGGGCCATACAAGGCCGATGCACTGCCCTTGATGATCTCGACACTGCCAAGGTCGGTCGGGGGAATCTGCAGCAGTCCGATGGACGATGACTGACCGCCGTACAGCGGCAATCCATCGGCCAGCAACTGCGTGTAGCGGCCACGCAGCCCCTGGATGCGGATGTTTGATCCACCCATGCCCGGCGAGGTGTTCTGCACCCGCACGCCCGCCGTCTCGGCCACCAGCATGGAGATGTTGCCCGGCGACATCAGCAGCTTTTCCTCGATCTCCTCCTGCGATACCACGTCTACCCGGATCGGCTCGTCGGAAACGCGACGCCCTGACCGGGTTGACTGCACCATCACCGCATCCAGCTCCACGGCCTCATCGTGGTGGTCGTCGTGCGCGGCGGGCGGTTCATGCGCATTGGCCGGGGCAAAGGTGGACAGCAGGGTAGCGCTCAGCGCCAGAGCAAGCGGGTGGGGCAGCAGGGTCATGGGTCGTCAGGGCGGCAAGGCCGCGCGGTGGCGAAGTAGCCCAGCGTTGTAAACCTTGATGCGGCTACAAGGTCAAGCGCGAGGTTGCGGCTGAAGGGCCTCCAGCACCCTGCAGTCAGCCACGCGGCCGCCCGGGCAGTTGCCGATCATCCGCTCAAGTTCGGCCTGAAGCGCCTGCAGGTCCTGGATCCGGCGACCGATGTCAGCGATATGCGCTTTCACCACATCGTCCACCGAACTGCATTCGTGCTCCCGCTGTTCACCAAAGGCAATCAATTCGCGGATCTGTTCGATCGAAAAGCCCAGTTCGCGGGCGCGACGCACGAACGAAAGACGTCTCTGGTCCTGGCTGCCGTAGTAGCGGTAGTTGCCCTCCGACCGCAGCGGCGGCTGCAGCAGCCCTATCTTCTCGTAATAGCGGATGGTCTCGGCCTAGGTGCCGGTCTGGCGGGCCAGCTGACCGATGGTGAGGTGGGTGGGCATGGGCTTGACCTTGTAGGGGCTACAGGGTTGATAACGACTGTCCCACCGCTTTTCAAGCCCGGCTTACCGGGCGGGAGACACCCATGGACCACTGCTGCGGCCACAAGCGCCAGGAACTGGAAGCCTTGGCCCTCCACAGTGCGCAGCGGCGCGTACTGGTGGCGGTACTGATCATCAACCTGGCGATGTTCTTCATCGAGTTCGGTGCAGGCATCGTGGCGCGTTCCAGCGCTCTGCAGGCCGATGCAGTGGACATGCTGGGCGATGCGATCGTGTACGGCCTGAGCTTGTGGGCGGTAAACCGAGGGGCGCGCTGGGAGGCCGGTGCAGCCCTCGCCAAGGGGCTGCTGATCCTGGCGTTCTTTGCTTTCATCGTGGTGGAGGTGGTCAACAAGCTGGTCCACGGTGTGCCGCCTTCCAGCGGCTTGATGCTGGGGTTCGGCGCCATTGCGCTGGTGGCCAATCTGCTGTGCCTGGCGCTGCTGTGGCGGTTCCGCGCGCTCAACATCAACATGAAAAGCACCTTCGAGTGTTCCCGCAATGATGTCGCCGCCAACATCGGTGTACTGGTGGCTGCCGGTGGCGTTGCGCTTACCGGAAAGGGTTGGCCGGACATCGCAGCAGGCGCGGTGATTGCCCTGTTGTTCCTGAAATCTGCAATTGGCGTGATTGGCGAGGCATGGCCCGCGATACGTGCACCTTCAAAGTAGCCACCCGCCCCACCCGTAGAGTCGAGCTTGCTCGACTGAATGTCCCGCCAATCCCCAATCAACCGCTTGCCTTGCCAGGCGCCCCAAAGAACAAACGCGCACAAGCCAATCCCGCAACGCCGCCGCAGGCGGCGAACAATGCCGCATCGCTCAATCCGCGCGCACTGCCCGCAGCAAGTGACGGAATCGATGAGAGCAGTGCTCCCATCGCGCTGCTCATTGCCAAGGGCCGCCAGCCCCACAGCCAGGGCTTCAAGGCCCCGATCAAGGCACCGGTCGCCATCGCAGGAATGGCACCCATTGGGTAGGCAAACAACAGCAGGAACAGCGCGGCCAAGGGGTTAAGCACAGTGCCCGCTTTTAGTGAGACGGCGAGATAGGCAGCCAACGTGCCCACCAACGGACCCACAGCCACGAAAAGGGCCCCGCCCTTGAATTGATCGACGACGCAGTCCCACGCGGAGATCCGGGCGCTCCCATCCACGCCTGCACTGGCCCAGATGCGGAACACCGCCGCAAGCACGGGAAAGATCAGCATCAGCACATAGCCTATCGGCATCTGAAGGGTGTATCTGCGTACGCCGGATCGGCGGCCATTTATACAGCCGTGCGCTTGTCGGCAGCAACGGTTCGCCGCCCTCGTGATTCAACCCACCGTGCGCCACACACGGTCGTCGCTTCCCAATTCCACAATCGCCTCTCCCGCACCCACCGGCGGTTTGATCGCCTCGGCCAGACCAACCAGGGTATAAGGCTTGCGCAGCACTACGAAGCCATGGTCGGTCTCCCGCGCCAACAGTTCGCTGTAACCGCTGGTCAGGACCACGTGCAGCCCGGGATAGGTAGCCCGCACTGTCCTGGCCAGTTCCAGGCCGGTAATGCCCGGCATTACCACATCCGAAAAGACCACGTCGTAGCGCGCATGATGCCGCTCCAGGTCGGCCAGAGCCTCTGCGCCGTTGCGCGCCAACTGCACGCCGCAGCCCAGTTCCCGCAGTGCCGAAACCGCGAATGCCGCAACATCCACGTTGTCTTCCACCACCAGCACCTTCAGGCCCTTCGCTTCCTGCAGTGCATGCAGGGACGAACCTTCCATTGAAACCGGCTCCTGGTCGGTCAGCGGCAGGTACAAGACGAACGTGCTGCCTTCGCCCACGGTGCTGGTGACATCCACCTCGCCTTCGGACTGCTTCACGAAGCCGAACACCTGGCTGAGTCCCAAGCCAGTGCCTTCACCCACACCCTTGGTCGTGAAGAACGGATCGAAAACCTGGCTCAAGACCGACTCTTCGATGCCGCAGCCGTCATCGCTCACCGAAACCGCCGCAAAGGCGCCCTTCAATGGCGGCGCGAACCGTACCGAAGGCATGGTGTCGACCCGGCGCACGCAGATGCGTACCGTGCCGTTCTTTCCGATGGCATCGCGTGCGTTCACCGCCAGATTGATCAGCGCCGTATCCAGCTGGGTCTTGTCCAGCAGCACGTGCAGCGGATCGTCGGGCAGGTCCAGCTGCAATGCCACCCGGCTGCCGAGCAGGGTGCGGATGATGTCGGCCAGTCCTTCCACCCCCTTGCCCAGATCGAACACTTCCGGTGACAGCGTCTGCCTGCGCGAGAAAGACAGCAGGTGCGAGACCAGGCTGGTCGCCCGGTCTGCTGCCGCGCCGATGGCTTCGATGTGCCGGCGCTGCTGCTCGTCCCGGGGTTCGCCATAGCGGAGCATGTCCACCGAGCCGGTGATGACCTGCAGAAGATTGTTGAAATCGTGCGCCACGCCGCCGGTCAGCTGGCCAATGGCTTCCAGCTTCTGCGATTGCCGCAGCTGCTCGCGTGCCCTCACCAGCTCAGCATGGGCCTGCCTTGCCTCTTCACTGATGGATTCGACCTGCCGCGAATGCTCGTTGCGCTCGGACACGAACTCGGTCTGGTCACTGACCACGCACAGAATGCCGCCCACGCTGCCATCGGCCACGCGGATGGGGGAATACGAGAAGGTCCAGAAGGTTTCGCGACGCGTGCCATCGCGGTCCATGAAGACGCGCAGGTTGCGGAAGCTGCGGTGGGTGCCGGCCATCGCATCGGCGATGGCTCCACCCAGCTCATCCCACACGTCGTGCCAGACAATTCTCACCGGCGTGGCCATTGCGCCGACCAGCTTGTTGCCCATCCAGGGCGAGAACGCGTCGTTGAAGTAGAAGAGGTTGTCCGGCCCCCACGAAATCCACAGTGGCTCCGGACAATCCAGGATCATCGTCAACACCGTGCGCAATTCGTCCGGTGCCGCCTCTGCAAGCCCGCCGTGCGCCCAGTCGCTGTCCTGCAGCAGGCGATAAGCGAGGGAGTCGGGCGAAGACACGGGTAGGTCGCTGCGGGACATGTGAAGACCTGTTGAACACTTCCTCACAGCGTCAATCATGAATGGTACAGGCAGCGTGACGAGTCGTTGGGCGCAGGGCTTGTGATGATGCTGCCACCGTCCGTTCATGTGCCAGCGACATCCGCAAGACGGCCGTGTGACTTCGCGCGACTTACTTTGAAGGCCCGCCTCCACACATAACTGCGAATGCTCGCTACCGTGCTGCCGTCACCGCTTTCGAATCTGGCCCGGCAGCGACTGCTGCAGGTCAATGCACTGCCATTGCCTGGCCAGGGCCGCACGCTGGAGCGTTGGCGCGAGCTGGCTGCCCTTGGGCATGAAGACCTGTGTCTGGCGAAGGTGCTTGAAGCCCATCATGACGCCGTGGCGATCCTGCACGAACTCGGCGCAGCGCCGTCGGACGGCCAGTTGCTGGCGGTATGGGCCGCAGAGGGACCCGCCTGCACCCTGCGCGCAGATGCAAGCGGCAGGCTGCGCGGCGACAAGCCGTGGTGTTCTGGCAGCGAATTGGTCGATGTCGCGCTGGTAACCGTCCGCGACGAGACAGGGGTGCAGCTCTATCGGGTGGACGCATCGCAGTGGCATGCACTGGAGGGTGAGCCGTGGCCCGCCCCCGGCATGGCCGGCGTACCGTCCACCACGGTGCGTTTCGACGATGCCCAGGCCGAGGCAGTCGGCCCACTGAATGCCTATCTGGATCGTCCCGGGTTCTGGCATGGCGGCGCGGGCATTGCGGCCGTGTGGTTCGGCGCGGCCACCGCGCTTGCAGATCGCATGCAACATGCCTGCAGCGAAGGCCTGCGCGCGCGTCTGCTGGGCAAGGCTGACCTCGCTCTGGCACCGGCCGCCGCGCTGCTGCGCGAGTTGGCCACCGCGATCGACTTGGCGCCGCAGCTGACGCACCGCGTGCAGGTCGTGCGTGCGCGCAGCGTGGTGGAACGCGCGGCCACCCAGATCCTGGACCTTGCCGGCCGCGCACTGGGACCAGCACCCATGTGCATGGAGGACGCGCACGCGCGCCGCTGGGCCGATCTGAGCGTATTCCTGCGGCAAAGCCACGCGGACAAGGATTGGGAATGGCTGGGACAGCAGTGCGCGGCTCAGGTGAAACCATGGGCGCTGTAGCCATCATCAACGGGCGCGGTTCCGAAGCGAGCGCATGGGACCGCTGTGACTGGCTGTGGCAGCAACCCACAGCGACCGCGGCCGAGCTCTGTGCCGGGGTAGGGCGGATTGTAGTGGTTGCACCGCATCCCGATGACGAGGTGTTGGCCTGCGGTGGTCTGATGTGCGCCGTCGCCCGCATGGGCATGCCGGTGCAGGTGGTTGCGGTGACCGACGGCGAGGCGTGCTACCCCGGTGAGCAGTGGTGGACGCCGCCGCGCCTGCGGCAGGCCCGGCGCGAGGAGCTGCGCGATGCCTTGTCCGAGCTGTCCATTGCTGCAGAGTCCATCGTGCATCTAGGCATCGCCGATGGCGGCGTGACCGATCACGAAAGCGGTTTGGAAGACTGGCTGTGGCAGTGCCTGCGCGAAGACGATCTGCTGCTGGCGCCCTGGCGGTTTGATGGCCATCCCGACCACGAAGCTGCCGGACGCGCCGCGTGGAGGTCCGCGCGTGACGTTGGCTGCCGCCTGCTTGAGTACCCCGTCTGGGGTTGGCACTGGCTGGACCCGGGCTGCGCGCACATGGCATGGGAGTCGCCGCGCCTGCTCGACATTTCCCCGGTGGCCGCCCACAAGCGGCAGGCCATTACCCGTTTTCGTACACAGACCGGCGATGTGCCCCGGCTGCAGGCCGAGCCCATCCTGCCCGCGTACGTGCTCGACCGTTTCCATCGTACCCAGGAGGTTTATTTCGCATGAGTGCCCAGCCGTACTTCGACGAAGTGCACGCCATCGATGATCCCTTCGGCTACCGCAGCCGGTGGTACGAGGAGCGCAAGCGCGGCGTGCTGATGGCCAGCCTGACGCGCCGCAGCTTCCAGCGCGGCTGGGAACTGGGCTGTTCCAACGGGGTGCTTACCGAAGCATTGGCCGGCCGCTGCGAGCGCCTGCTGGCAACCGATATCAGCCCGCGGGCGACGTTCCAGGCGCGCCGCAGTCTGGCCCATCTTCCGCACGTGCAGGTGCATTGCGCGCAGCATCCGCAACAGTGGCCGGCCGGCCGCTTTGACCTGATCGTCTGCAGCGAGATGGGCTACTACCTCGGGCCGGACGCGCTGGTGGAGCTGCGCGACGGGGTACACGCGGCATTGAAGGATGACGGACTGCTGGTGGCTTGCCACTGGTTGCCCTCCTTCAATGGCCGTGCCAGCCGCACCGCACTCGTGCACGAGCGGCTGGGGCACGGGCTGCAGGAAGCCTTCTGCTACCGGGACAGCGATTTCGTGCTGCAGGGCTGGACCCGCGCGCCACTGTCACTGGCCAGCGAAGAGGGCCTGAGATGATCGGGGTGCTGGTGCCGGCACACAACGAGGCGGGGTGCCTGGACGCGTGCCTGCGCTCGCTGTCCATTGCCGCCGCGCACCCGCGGCTGAGGGGAGAGCCAGTACGGGTGACGGTGGCGCTGGATACCTGCACGGATGCCAGCGCGGACATCTGCCGGCGCCATGGCGTCGGCATGGTGCCGGTAGAGGCCCGCTGCGTGGGTGCAGCGCGAGCGGCGGCGGCGGACGACTTGATCCGCATGGGCGCCCGGTGGCTGGCCAGCACCGATGCAGACAGCCAGGTGCCGGCCGATTGGCTGGTGGCCCAGTGCGAAGCGGGCACTGAGGTGTTCTGCGGGGTGGTGGATCTGGGCGATCTGGCGCCCCGGCAAGCCTGGCTCCGCAGCTGCTTCCAGCGCGGAGAGCGCTGGGGCCAGGGGCACGGCCGGGTACACGGCGCCAACATGGGCGTTTCCACGCGGGCTTACCTGGCGACCGGTGGTTTCGCGGCGCAGCGTTGTTCGGAAGATGTGGACTTGGTGAAACGACTGCAGGCAAGCGGCGCATCCATCTGCTGGGCCGGTGATCCGGTGGTCAGCACGAGTGCCCGCCTGGTCGGGCGCGCCAGCGGCGGATTTGCCGATCATCTGGCGGCCCTTGCTGCGCAGGACCATGGTGTACCGCCCCAGCTGGCCTTGGCCAGCTGAGGCCTGCAAAGTTCACTGCCCATCCACCGCGAATGCCGCGTGCACCAGGGCCAGATGGCTCAGGCCCTGCGGGGTGTTTCCCAGCCCTTGCTCGGTAAAAGGGTCCCACATCTCGGGCATCAGGCCCACGTCGTTGCGAACCCGCTGCAGCAGGGCATGGAACAGCCGATGCGCTTCATCGTGCTCGCCCAGCAGTCCGTAGGCCTCCACCATCCAGAACGCGCAGCTGATGAACGTGCCTTCGCACTGCTGCATGCCGCTGTAGCGCCACAGCAGATCGCCACTGGTATCACTCAGTTCGCGGCGCATCGCCTCACGGGTGGCAATGAACCGCTCACGCCGTGCTTGTGCAAGGCCGAAGCGTGATGCCAGCATCAGGCTTGCATCCAGTCGGTCACTGCCGGGGTGCATTACATAGCTCTGCTTTTCTTCGTGCCAGCAGTGCGTGTCGATCCAGTCCAGGACGCGGTCGCGCTCGCGCTGCCAGCGGGGCAGGCGGGCGCGGGTGATGTGGCCCTGTTCGGCCAGTTCGCACGCACGGCGCAGGGCCATCCAGCATTCCACCTTCGACATGGTGTAATGCTGCAGGTCCGCCAGCTCCCAGAACCCACAGTCCTTGCGCATCCAGCGGTCAGCGCATTCGTCGGCCAGCTCGAACAACAGCCGGGCAGTGGCCGGGTCCAGAATATGGCCGGCATCGATCATGCGGCTGGCCATTTCCATCACATCCCCGTAGACGCAGGTCTGCAATTGGTCGGTTGCAGTGTTGCCTACCCGCACCGGCTGGCTGCCGTGATAGCCGGGGATGTCGATGTAACGCTCCTGTTCAACCGTTTCGCCGCGCAAGGTGTAGCAGGGCCGCAGCGCCGGGCGGTGTCTGCCGATGGTGGTCATCAACCAACTGAAACCGGCCTTGGCGTCGGGCAGGGCGCCCACGCGCAGGAAGGCTTTGATGATGTAGGCGGCGTCGCGCACCCAGGCGTATCGATAGTCCCAGTTCTTGTCACCGCCCAGGCGTTCCGGCAGCGAAGCGGTCACCGCAGCGGCGATGGCGCCCGTGGGTGAGAACCACAGGAACTTCAACGCCAGCGCCGAGCAGATCACTTCACCGCGCTGGCGGCTGTCGCAGTGCAGGTCCGCAACCCATTGCTGCCATTCGCGATCAGAGCGGTCAATGCGGGTATCGATATCGTCCAATGGCGGAACGGGCAGCACCTCGTCCTGCGACGCCAACAACGCGACAATGCCGCGGTAGCCCGCCGTCACCCGCAGCTGCCCTTGCACGGCGCGGTCGTCACATAGCTCGATGTGGGTATCTTCTGGGCAGCGCAGCATCGTCATCACCGGACCCACGTGGTACACGCAGCCATTGGGGGTGTCGCTCATCCATGGCGTGCAGGTGCCGGCCCGGGTGCCCGGCTGGTAGTGCAGCTCGAAGATCACCTCGCCTTCCAGCCCTTCCACCCGCCTGGCCAGCTCGGACCACGGCAGGCGCCCGGCCGGACCGCTGTTCAGCGATTCGGTAACACGGGCGAATCCGGTGGAAGTGCGGATCTCCGTTTCAAGCACGTTGCTGTCGGCCCTGTAGCGCCGGTGTACAGACACGATGTCCCGAGCCTGCAGCGCAAAGCGCCCGCCGGCCGCGGCGTCCAGCAGACGATCAAACAGCGGGGGCGAATCCATGTTTGGCGCGCACCACCAGTCGATGCAGCCATCAGGTGCAATCAGCGCCGTGGAGCGGCCATCGCCAATGGCGGCGTAGGCATGGATGGGGGCATGCCCCTGCGCGTCACGTGCGGGGCTTACCCCGCTGTCTGGCGCGGACCTCACGGAAGCAGCATGCCGCCGGTGGCACCAATCACCTCGCCGGTGATGTAGCTCGATTCCTGGGTAGCCAGGAGCACGTAGGCCGACGCCATCTCTACCGGTTGGCCAGCACGCTTCAGTGGTGTCTGCGCTCCAAAATCTGGAATGGCCTCTGGCGGCTGACCGCCCGCCGGCTGCAACGGGGTCCAGATCGGGCCCGGGGCTACGGCGTTCACCCGGATGCCGCGCTCGGCGACCTGCTGCGCCAACGATTTGGTGAAATTGACAATGGCCGCCTTGGTCGGCGCGTAGTCCAGCAGATTAGGCGAGGGCTGATAAGCCTGGATGGAGGCCGTGTTGATGATGGTCGCACCCGCGGGCAGGTGCGCCAGGGCCGCCTTGCACACCCAGAACAGTGCATGCACGTTGGTGCGGAACGTGGCCTCGAACTGCTCGGTGTCCAGGTCCTCGATCTTCTCCACCGCCAGCTGCTTGCCGGCAACGTTGGCCAGAACGTCCAGGCCGCCCAGCGCATCCACGGCCTTGGCCACCAGATCGCGGCAGAACGCCTCGTCCTGCAGGTCGCCGGGCAGGGCAATGGCCTTGCGTCCTTCGGCCTCGATCAGCGCGACCACCTCGGCGGCGTCCGCCTCTTCCTCGGGCAGGTAGCTCAGCGCTACATCGGCACCCTCGCGGGCGAAGGCAATCGCCACGGCGCGGCCGATGCCCGAGTCTGCGCCGGTCACCAGTGCCTTGCGGCCGTTCATGCGGCCCAGGCCCACGTAGCTCTTCTCGCCATGGTCGGCCTTTGGGCTCAGTTCGTGCACAGTGCCGGGCGGTGTCTGCACCTGCGCTGGGTAGGTCGGCTGCGGGAACTGGGTGAGTGGGTTCTGCATGTCGTACTGATTGCGGGTCATTGCGGCATTCCTTGGGGGGAGGAAGGAGTGGGGTCTAGAAAAGTCAGAGCGTGACGGCGCCGCCCGAAATGGTCAGCAGCGCGCCGGAGGTGTAGCTGGCGCTGTCGCCGGCCAGCATCACGTAGGCCGATGCCAGTTCGGCCGGCTGGCCAGGTCGGCCGAACGGCGTCTGGCTGCCGAACTGCTCGACCTCTTCGGCGGGCATGCCGGCAGGAATGAACGGCGTCCAGATCGGGCCTGGCAGCACCGCGTTTACCCGGATGCCTTTCTCTGCCAGCAGTCCGGCCAACCCGATGGTCAGATTCGCAACCGCGCCCTTGGTGGTGGAGTAGGGCAGGATGTTCGGCGTGGGCTTCTTGGAATTCACAGATGCGGTGTTGATGACCGAGCCGCCGTCCTGCAGATGCGGCACGCACAGGCGGGTCAGGTTGAACACCGCGTGCACGTTGGTATCGAAAGTCTTGCGCCAGTCGTCCAGGGTGATCTCATCGAACGACTCGTAGTAGCGCTGGTAGGCGGCGTTGTTCACCAGGATGTCCAGGCCGCCCAGCTCGTGCACCACGCGCTTCACCAGGTCTTCGGCCTGCGCTTCATCGCTGATGTCGCAGGGAATCAGTACCGACTTCTGGCCAGCTTCCTGTATCAGCTTGCCAATCGCCGCCGCATCGTCCTTTTCGCTCTCCAGGAAGGCGATGGCAACATCAGCGCCTTCGCGGGCGTAGGCAATGGCCACGGCAGCGCCAATACCGCTGTCGCCGCCGGTGATCAGCGCCTTCTTGCCTTCCAGCTGTCGATGGCCCTTGTAGCTCTGCTCGCCGTGGTCCGGACGCGGGTCCATCTTGCTGGTCTTGCCGGGGAACGTCTGCTGCTGTGCCTTGAACGGCGGCTTCGGATACTGGGGGGCAGCCATCGGACGACTCCTTCGGAAGGGGAATCGCTACTGTCTGCCTGAGTGGGTAAACGCAGTGGCCCGGTGGTGTCGCCGTGATGTGCACGGCGCGGCCCTACAGCGGGTAGGCGATCGTGGTCATGATGCTGTTCTCTGCTTGGCGCGAATCCAGGCGTGTGTGCTGCACCACCACCGGCACATCCGAATCGATCACACAGGAAAAGCCCACGCCACGCGGGACAGACGCGGGGTCCTGCAGATCGTTGAAGCGCTTGTGGCAGGTGCGCTGGGCCGGCACGGTGAAGAGGTAGGGGCCCTGCGGCTCGCGGTCCTCGAAGTACAGCATCAGGCTGATCTGTGCATCGGTACTGCCGGTATTGAGGATGCAGCAGGTTTCGTGGCTCTGCAGTTCGGGTTCGGGGCCATTGCTCCAACCGGGGATATAGCCTTCGGCAATGGCCCATCGGGTACAGCCCAGCGCGGCGTTGTTGGCATCGGACATCTCGTGGCTCCTTCGATTGGGGCGCTACAGAGTGAGGGTGCCGGGCAGCGCACGCCGTGCAGACCGGGTGCGCGGCGCATCAACGTGAAGCATTCAGCGCGCTGTCTGACCCTGCATTGGCGCCGGTCTGGCCGGTGCCTATCATGGGTTGCTGCATTCATCGATTCCCGCTGCCGCCGTACATGCCCTCAAGCGCCCAGTCCGCGCGCCGTTCTGCCCGCGCCGCCGGCTATGTCTTTCCTGAGCACCTGCGCGAGCAGGCCCGTGCCCTCCCTGCCCAGCCAGGCGTGTACACCTTCCATGGTCGCGAGGGTGGGTTGCCCCTGTATATCGGCAAGAGTGTGAACCTGCGCACTCGTGTGCTTGATCACCTGCGCACCGAGGAAGAAGCCGCGATGCTGCGGCAATCCGAACGCATCAGCTATCTGCTGATGGCCGGTGATCTGGGCGCACAGCTGCTGGAAGCCACGATGGTCAAGACCCATCGACCGCTCTATAACCGCCTGCTGCGGCGGGTACCGCGGCAGTTCAGCCTGCGCCTTTATCGGGGTGAAGTGAGCGTGCTGCACTCGGGCGAAGTCGACCTGACATCGGCGCCGCTGCTGTACGGCGTCTACTCCAGTGAGCGTTCCGCCCGCGAAGCACTGCGACGTCTGGCTGACGACAACCGCCTGTGCTATTCGCTGCTGGGCCTGGAGCGCCTGCCGTCCGGGCGACCTTGCTTCCGGTCGATGCTGGGCCAGTGCCTTGGCGCATGCTGCGGGCGCGAGAGCCTGGCCGAGCACCAGCGCCGGCTGACCGAGGCACTGGCCCTGCTGGACGTCGTGCAATGGCCGTACGCCGGCCCCGTCGCCATCGAGGAGCGCGGCCCGGACCTGCGCCAGTTCCATGTGGTGGATGGGTGGTTCTATCACGGCAGTACCAAGACCCTCGCTGCCGCCCGACGCCTGCGGCGCGGACCCGCCCAGTTCGACCGCGACGCCTACCGCATTCTGCGCAAGGGCCTATGCGGCGGCCAGTGGGCCTTGCACCCGTTGTAGACACAGCTAAAGCAAGCAGGTCACAGGGCGTGGACGCTCGCTTGGGTATGCCTGCCTGCAGGACCATGCCAGGAGATGATCGTGACTGACCTGTTGGATCTGGGAATGCCCTGGTTCGAATTCGTGCTGCGTGCCAGCGCGGTCTATATCGTGGTGCTGCTGCTCACCCGGCTCAGCGGCAAGCGCTCCATCGGGCAGTCCGCGCCGTTCGACATGCTGGTGATCGTGCTGCTGGGCACCGCGGTGCAGAATTCGCTGATCGGCGAAGACACTTCATTGCTCGGTGGGCTCATCCTGGCCGCGACACTGCTGGGGCTGAACTGGCTGGTGGGCTACGCCACGGCACGCAACCGCCGCCTGCACCGCTGGGTGGAAGGTGCACCCGTGGTGCTGGTCCGCAACGGCAAGGTGTTCTGGGAACAGCTGCGGCGCTGCAATGTTGCACCGGAAGATCTGGATGTGGCCATGCGTAAGGCCGGTTGTGATGGACACCATGACATCTCCTTGGCCATGTTGGAGACGTCCGGCGAGATCAGCATCGATTCGCGCGAGCGCTGATAAGCACAATCAAGGATTCTGAATCCGCAGCTATTGCCGCAGGCCGGCTGCCACCAAGTGTTAAGGCGCGCATGCAGCGCAATAGACGTCGCGCATACTGCAGGGTCACCAGCAGGGCGGCGTGAACGTGCGACGCTGCCAGACACCTACCGCGTGGAGATGGATCATGCAGGCATTGACCTATCACGGCCGCAAGGATGTTCGGGTGGAAACCGTGCCCGACCCGGTACTGGCGGCCGACGACGATCTGATCCTGCGTGTGACCGCCACGGCCATCTGCGGTTCCGATCTGCACCTGTACCGTGGAAAGATCCCTGACCTTCATACCGGCGACGTGCTGGGCCACGAATTCATGGGCGTGGTGGAGGAAGTGGGTCGTGGCGTGACCCAGGTACAGCCCGGCGATCGGGTGGTCATCCCCTTTGTGATTGCCTGCGGGGAGTGTTTCCATTGCCGGCTGGCCGAATATGCGGCCTGTGAAACGACCAACCCGGGCAAAGGCGCTGCGCTCAACGGCAAAGGCCTGATGCCGCCCGCCGCGCTGTTCGGTTACAGCCATCTGTACGGCGGGGTTGCTGGCGGGCAGGCCGAGTATGTGCGCGTGCCGAAGGCCAACGTGGGCCCGTTGCGCATTCCCGAAGGGGTGGCCGATGAGCAGGTACTGTTCCTGTCCGACATCCTGCCTACCGGCTACCAGGCGGCGTTGAACGCTGGCATCAAGCCCGGCTCGACCGTGGCCATCTTCGGTGCTGGTCCCGTGGGCCTGATGAGCGCGGCGTGCTCTCGGTTGCTGGGCGCCGAATCGATTTTCATGGTCGATCATCTGCCTTACCGCCTCGACTTCGCCCAGCGCACGTACGGCGTGACGCCCATCAATTTCAGCGAAGTGGATGATCCGGCGGACTACATCGTCAGCCAGACCAGCGGGCGGGGCGTGGATGCCTGTATCGAAGCGGTCGGCTTCGAGGCTGAAGGCAGCGCCGTGGAAAGTGCGCTGACCGCGGTAAAGCTGGAAGGCAGCAGTGGCGTGGCGATCCGCCAGTGCATTGCCGCAGCGCGACGCGGGGGCGTTGTCAGCATCCCCGGCGTGTATGCCGGTTTCATCCATGGTTTTCTGCTGGGCGACGCGTTCGACAAGGGCCTGACCTTCAAGATGGGGCAGACCCACGTGCAGGGGCTGATGCCCGAGCTGCTGACGGCCATTCTGGAAGGAAAGCTGGACCCCGGGGAAATCATCTCGCACCGCATGACACTGGCCGAAGCCGCCCAGGGCTATGCGATGTTCGACGCCAAGGACGATGATTGCCGGAAGATCGTGCTGACCCCATGAGCGACGGGAAAGGCACGAAGGTACCAATGGAGACACCGGACGGGCGGTACATTGTGGTGCGCGGCCGTCTATGGCGCGCCAGTAACCCCCACTTGCCCGCAGCCGCGCGTGCGCAGTGGGTGGCGCGGCTGATGAGCGGTCGACGAGCGGTACAAGCGGCCATGCGCGCAGGTGACCGGGAGGCGTTGCAGACCGCGCGCCGAGCTGTGGACGTTGCCAAGCGTGGGCTGGGTGAGCGGGACCCGGTATGGTGGACAGACGGGGAAAAGGACTATACCCGCTACTTGGTTAGGAACAGTCCTTACGCGGAATGGTTCAGTAGAACCTATTAGCCTCACGCCATATTACTGTCGGTGTGGGATAGTGATGTCCAGCATTCTGCTGCGTACGCTGGAGATTATCGTGCCCCTACGCGCCATCGCCTACGCAAGTGAGGCGGTGCCAGGCCTGTCCATTGACAACGTGGATGACCTCACTCGTGCCGCTACCCGGTTCTTCCCGTACTGGTCCATGCGCTGGCTTCCTGCCCAGCCTACCGATATCCGCATCGTCTCCACAGGCGATTGGTCTGGTCTGAACCGCAGCGGCGGCGTCCATCGCCTGAGTCTCCTGGTATCACAACACCTGGCCTCGCCACCGGCGGCATGATGCTGCAGGCCGGCAGCTCTCACCCGCGCTTGTTGCCGGTGGGATCTGCTGGCGGGCGCTCGTAATCCTCCGGGTGAGCGGTCTCTTCCTGTTCGGGCATGTCCTTTCCCTTTTTCCAGCTGCGGTCGGTACGCACCTTGTCCGGCGTATGGGCCTTGTCCTCATCGCTGGCATCGCCGGTGGGGTTGAAAGGCAACTTGCTCATGGTCTTCTCCCGAAAATGATCATCCGTTGGGTTGGGTTCCCAGCCGACCCCTCTGGATCGTGGCATTCACCGCTTCCTGCAACTGGGGAATATGGAACGGCTTGGCTACAAAGCGCGCCCGCTGGTGTCGGGCCGGCACTACCTGCTCGTACACCGCGGAAGCAAACAAATACGGCACGCCCAGGTCAGCCAGTCGATCGGCCACCGGGAACACCACGCCGTCACGCAACTCGATATCGAGGATGGCGGCGTCGAATTGCCCATCTTTCAGAAGACTTATTGCTTCAAACACACTGTAGGCGTGGGTGACTTCGTTGCCTTGGTCGACCAGTGCCTGCTCGACCAGTTCTGCCAGGTCGAATTCATCTTCCACCAACAGCAGGTTGCACCCACTGTTCGTACCGCGTTCCAGGTCTTGCATGTGGGTCACGTACTCGCGTTCTGCGTTGACCCCACTGTGTACTTCAAACCATCAAAATGATGACGTTTCGCCGTGTGCGCGGTGCGAAAAACGCGCGTGCACTTCGCCAATGCACTGCATTGACGCGTCGTTGGCGCGGGCGGTGGATACTTCCGCCGTCGCCATTGCGGGATACATTACCCATGAATCAACGGGAAAACGCCAACCAGCCCAAGGTGCTGCGGCTGGAAACCATGCCGCTGGACTGCGGCGAACGGGCCGTCGTGGTGGAACTGGACTGCGCGCCGGGCAAGGCCTGGGCGAAAGCACTGAAGCGGGTGTTGGCGTCCACCGATGGCCTGGAGTCGGTACGCCCGCGCTGCGATGGCCGGTTCGTCTACATCATCGGGGTCGACCCAACGCTGCGCGGCTATGCGAATCGCATCCACCACGCCTTGGCTGCGGCCAGTGAGCGAAGCCCTGCACCGGACACTTCCGGCGCATCGGCGCCCACGCCGTCCTGTTCGCCCGCGTGGTCTGCGGTCAGCCCTTGACCCGGGCGGCAGCATGAGCGAGGGCGAGATGGCGGACGCGGCGGGCACCATGCGCGTCGGCTGCGCGGGCTGGTCGTTGCCATCTGCGCACGCGGCCGAGTTTGGACCCGGCGGCAGCGCTCTCCAGCGCTATTCCACCCAGTTCTCAATGGTGGAAGTGAACTCATCCTTCTATCGGCAACACAAGCCAGAGACCTATGCGCGCTGGGCGCAGAGCGTGCCGGCCGACTTCCGTTTCTGCGTAAAGATACCCCGCGCCATCAGCCACGAGCATGCGTTGGTTGGCACAGCCCCCTTACTGGATGCGTTTCTGTACGGCGCTGAACGTCTCGGCGAGCGGCTTGGGGTGCTGCTGCTGCAGCTTCCGCCCAGCGCGGCCTACGACGGGCGCGTGGCGTCGGCGTTCTTGCGCGCCCTGCGCCGCCGTACACACGCGGCCATCGCCTGCGAACCTCGCCATGCAAGCTGGTTTACTGCCCAGGCCGATGCAATGCTGGCCGGTCAGGGTGTTGCCCGCGTGGCTGCCGACCCGGCGCGGTACCCGCTCGCTGGCGAGCCCGGCGGCACACGAGACTGGAGCTACTGGCGCTGGCATGGCCGCCCGCGCATGTACTGCAGCGCCTATGAAGAGGCAGATCTGAAGGCCTTGGCAGGCCGCTGCAGGGAATCCGCGAAGGTCGGGCCGGCTTGGATCATCCTGGACAACACCGCCCATGGCCATGCGGTTGGCAACGCGCTGCGACTGCAGGCGCTTCTGCAGCACACGGACCGGGTAAACCGGCGTCCAGACTGAATTCACAACGCAATGGCGGGTCGAAGACTGCGCGTTGACGTGCGATCCGTACATTCCTCTGTCAGGCTAAATCCACTTCGCGCACCATGGTAAACCGCGCTATCGCCTATGCCAGCGAGGCACTACCGGACCTCGATCCTGACCGCCTCACCCACCTGATGGAAGACGCAGCCCGATTCAACCGCGACGCGGGTATCACCGGCGTGCTGCTGTTCGATGGGCAGCGCTTCCTGCAGTACATAGAGGGCCCCGAAGACGCCCTGAAGATCGCCTACGGCCGAATACTGGCGTCCAGCAGCCACCGCGAAATCGTCGAGCTGGCACACGGCCCCGTGGGCCGGCGCATGTTCCCCTACTGGTCGATGCGATTGCTGCCCACGGGCCACCGCGAGCTGAGCCAAGCCGCCCATGCCGACTGGCGCGGCTTCGTGAAGCGGGCAGGGCGGGAGGGAGGCCCATGGGCGGCCATGGACTATCTGGCCGCCGTGGCCGAGCCGCACTTGGCCTGACCACTGGGGGCGCTATTCACCTTCGGTGTTGTCCAGCAGGGCGATCACCTCCCGGTTGTCCAATACCTTTGCCGCATCCGAGCGCTGCAGCAGCTGCAGCGCAGGCTGCCGCCGGCCGGGCAGGGCGGCCGTCGCCTCCCACGCAATGACGGTTTGGTACTCGCGGGAATTGGCGTCCAGCGCTGTGGCGAGCACACAGGAATCCAGCGCCATTCCGGCCAGCACCACGCGGCGAACCTGGAGCTTGGCCAGCAACACCGGCAGCGGTGTTGCCAGGAACGCAGAATGCTTGGGCTTCAGAATGAAGTAATGGGACGGCTCCGGGGAAAGGGTCGAGGCAATCTGCGCGGCCGCGCCGCCTTGCTTGCGGCAGGCCGCCACAAGGCCGGGAAAATCACGCTTCCAATCACCGAAATTATCGTTCGCATGGATCACTGGCAGGCCGCGCTGGTCAAACGCAGTGCGCAGGGAAGACGCCTTCTCGGCGGCCTGCACGGCCAGCGGCGCCATCCGCCGCCCTTGCGGGAAGTCGAACAGGCTGAACAGATCGATGATGATCAGCGCGCTGCGTGAGCTCATGGCGCCACCTCATTGCGGGGTAGGTTTCCACGTCGTTGCTGCCGGCGCCACGCCATGACCTGGCCAACGATCGCCGTGATCAACAGCAGCACGTTGGTTACCACGAAAACGGTAGCGCCCAGCAGGGCACTGTAAATCGTGAAGAGCATCGAAGCAGTAATCTGGCCGAGGAACAGCCACTTCGAGACCGTTTCCGGGTGGGGTGATTGCCACTGCTTCACCATCTGGCGGATCAGCGTAGCCATCAGCACCGCGGTCGCCGCCCAGCCCAGTACATCCGGATGCATGCAGATCTCCCTGGGGCATACCGTGGGTCAGGCGCCGCCTTCACCGGCGGCGCCGTGTAACGAATGTCGCGTGCTCAGGCCGCCTGCGCTGCCTTGGCGTTGCCGCCCCCCTTGGCGAGCAGGGTCAGCTTTTCGTCGGTGGCCTTTTCTTCTTCCAGCGTTTCCAGCAGCAGCGGCAGGGCCTGCTTGTAACCCAGCTGCTTGGCCAAGGCGGCGATCGTGCCGTAGGACGCAATTTCGTAATGCTCGACCTTCTGCGCGCCGCCAATCAGCGCAGCATCGCGCACTGGCCCCTTGTCGATGGCATCGATCACTTCCTTGCCTTCTTCCACCAGACCTTCCATGGCCGCGCACTTGATGCGCTTCAGGCGGATACCCAGCACGTCCACTACCTGATCGATGCGCTCGATCTGGCCTTGGGTTTCCTCCAGATGCGTTTCGAAGGCCGCGGCCAGGTCGGGGTTCTCGGCCGCACGCGCCAAGCGAGGCAGTGCCTTGGTCAGCTGCTTCTCGGCGCTGTAGATATCAGAGAGTTCGTGGATGAACAGGTCTTCTGCGGTCTTGATCGCCATGGGGACGCTCCAGTGTTGAAGGGAGTGCCCAGCCTAGAAGGGCGGCAGACAAACCGGTTCAAAGACAAGGTGAAGGCCCCATTCCGGCCACGCCGCTTCGTCATCGCATGGCGTTAGCAACTACAACGGATCGTCTCACCCCGGCTCCGGGTGCGACCGCGCCTGAAGATCTGTCCTATCCATACTGATCCTGCCTCAGCCACGCCACCAGCGCCGCAAACGCAGGCGAGGGCTGCCGACGGTTAGGGTAGTAGAGGTGGTAACCGGGGAAAGGAACGCACCACTTGTCCAGCACCGCCACCAGCCTTCCTTGCGCGATGTGCTCGGCCACCATCGGCTCTGGCGCGTACGCCAGGCCCAGCCCGTCCAGTGCAGCATTGATCACGTGGGTCATGCTGTTGAAGACCAGGGGTCCGTCGCCGCGCACGGTGAACTCCTTGCCTTTCTCCTCGAACTCCCAGGCATAGATGGCACCGTTGGGTCGGTGCCGGATGTGCACACAGCGGTGCCGGGTGATGTCGGCAGGCTTGCGCGGCTTGGGATGCTTGCTGAAGTAGTCGGGTGACCCGACCACCACCAGGCGCCAATCGGGACCGACCCTGACCGCGATCATGTCCTTGCTCAGTGCCTCACCCAGCCGGATGCCGGCATCGAAGCGCTGCTCCACCACATTGGTGAAGCCGTAATCGACGTAGAACTCAAGCGTGATGTCCGGGTACTCGGCAAGGAACCCGGCAAGCCGCGGTCGGATGACGGTCTCCATGGAATCATCCGTGCAGGAGATGCGCAGCGTTCCGGCCGGGCGATCGCGCAGATCGGCCAGGGCTTCCACGCTTGCACCGATGGCCTCGAAGTGCGGCGCAATGGAGCGCATCAGGCGCTCGCCGGCTTCGGTGGGGGACACGTTTCGCGTGGTCCGGGCCAGCAGGCGGATGCCCAGGCGCTCTTCCAGCAGCCGCATGGAATGGCTCAGCGCCGAGGGCGTGACCCCAAGGCGAACGGCCGCCTTGGTGAAACTCTGCTCCTGCGCCACGACCAGGAACGCCTGCAGATCGTTGGTCTTCACGGTGCTCATGGGCCAATTGTGAGCTCAACTCAGCAATGCATCAACTTTCAGCAGGCTTATCGGCGTACCGGGCGCGGCCTATCGTGGCGGCCTGAGATCCCGATCGAGGCCATACGCCCATGAAACGCACCACGCTGCTGCTGGCGCTGCTCGCCAGCCTCTCCCTTCCGGCTTCGGCCATGGCCGCCGATGCGCCCACGGCCTCTCGTCCGCAAGGGGCTGACAACTTTTACCGCAGCCCCACGGTCAAGGGGGAGCGGGTCACCTTCCAGAACCAGTACCAGATGGAAGTGGTGGGGACGCTCTACCGTCCGCAGGGCCTGCCTGCAGGCAGCCGCGCCCCCGCCGTGGTGGTGGACCACCCCATGGGCGCGGTGAAAGAGCAGAGCTCGCAGCTTTACGCGCAGAAGCTGGCCGAGCAGGGCTTCGTGACGCTGGCGATCGATCTTTCCTTCTGGGGCGAAAGTGCCGGCGCGCCGCGGCACCTGGTGGCGCCGGAAATCTACTCGGACGACATCAGTGCGGCCGTGGATTTCCTGAGCACACAGACCTCCGTGGACCCGGATCGGATCGGCGGGCTGGGTATCTGCGGCAGCGGCAGTTTCGTGATCAGTGCCGCCAAGATCGACCCGCGCATCAAGGCCATTGCCACGGTCAGCATGTACGACATGGGGGCCGCCGCACGGCAGGGCCTGAACAACGGGCAATCCCTGGAACAGCGCAAGGCAGTCATCCAGTCCGCAACCGACCAGCGCCTGGTTGAATTCAAGGGCGGGGCCGCAGTGTACGTGCCGGGCACGGTAAACAAACTCGATGCTGACACGCCCGCCATCCAGCGCGAGTTCTTCGACTTCTACCGCACCCCGCGCGGCGCCTACACACCCAAGGGCGATACCGCGGAGCTGACCACCCAGCCGCTTTTCAGCAGCTTGGTCAAGTTCATGAACTTCTATCCGTTCAACGATATCGAGACCATCTCGCCCCGGCCGATGCTGTTCATCTCGGGCGACACCGCGCATTCCCGTGAATTCAGCGAGGATGCGTACCGCAAGGCCGGTCAGCCGAAGGAGCTGTACTGGGTGAAGGGGGCCGGTCATGTGGACCTGTACGACCGGACGAACCTGATTCCCTTCGAGAAACTGACAACGTTCTTCCAGCGCGGTCTTGCCACGCAATGAGCCACGCCGATACCACGGCCGGTCGCGCCTACTGGGGCGGGGTGTTCGCGATGACGCTGTGCGTCTTCGCGTTGATCGCCTCCGAATTCATGCCGGTGAGCCTGCTGACCCCGTTGGCGGCAGAACTGGGTGTGAGCGAGGGCCTTGCTGGCTACGGGATTGCCATCTCGGGTGCGTTCGCAGTGCTCACCAGCCTGTCGATTTCCCGGTTGGCGGGCACCATCAACCGGCGAACGCTGCTGCTGTTCCTCACCGCATTGATGGCGGTGTCGGGCGTGGTGGTGGCGTTGGCCCCGAACTATCCGGTCTACATGACCGGCCGTGCGCTGATTGGCGTGGTGATCGGCGGTTTCTGGTCCTTGTCTGCCGCGACGGCCATGCGCCTGGTGCCCGCGGCAAAGGTTCCGCGCGCACTGGCGATATTCAACAGCGGCAATGCGCTTGCGACCGTGGTTGCAGCGCCATTGGGCAGCTACCTGGGCGGTGTGATCGGGTGGCGCGGTGCATTCCTGTGCCTGGTGCCGGTCGCTGCGGTGGCCTTTGCGTGGCAATGGGCAGGCCTGCCATCCATGGCCGCAGAACGGCAGCATGCCCAGGGCGGGGTATTTGCACTGCTGCGCAGGCGCGTGGTGGCCCTTGGCATGATTGCCTGCGGGGCCTTCTTCATGGGGCAGTTTGCCTTGTTTACCTACGTGCGGCCGTTCCTGGAGCGTGTGACACACGCAGCAGACAGCGCCGTTCCGCTGGTGCTCTTGGCGATCGGTGCAAGTGGCTTGCTGGGCACGTTTGCCATCGGGGCATTCCTCAAGCGTGGTCTGTACCGCACGCTGGTGAGCATTCCGGCCGTGATGGCGCTGATTGCGTTGGCGTTGGTTGTGCTGGGGCCCCGGCTTTGGCCGACGGCTGCACTGCTCTCGGCATGGGGGCTGCTGGCCACGGCCGCGCCGGTGGGCTGGTGGAGCTGGCTGGCCCGCACCTTCACCGACAACGCGGAGGCCGGCGGCGGCCTCATGGTCGCGGTCGTGCAGTGCTCCATTGCGCTGGGCGCCACCGTCGGTGGACTGCTGTTCGATGGCTTCGGCTTTGCCAGCACGTTCTTGGCCAGTGCCGGCCTGTTGTTGTTTGCCGCGCTGCTTGCCTATGTCACCGCCTGCGATGCCGCATCCACCTCGCGGCCGGCCATCGCCATGGGAGCGCAGGGCTCATGAGGCGATCTACATCGACTACTTCGGAGTCTCACTCCATGAAAATCAGAGTCATCATCAACGATCAGGTGCTCACCGGCACACTGGAAGAAAGCATCCCCGCACGCGAGTTCATCGCCCAGCTACCGCTGACGCTGCAGCTTGAGGACTACGCGGCGACCGAGAAGATTGCACAGCTTCCGCGCCGCCTCAGCGTGACCGGCGAGTCGGAGGGCATCACGCCAGTGGCAGGCGATATCGCCTTCTACGCGCCATGGGGAAACCTGGCGATCTTTCACAAGCCCTTCGGCTACTCGAAGGGTCTTATACGGCTGGGCCACATCGAGGGAGGGTTGCAGTCCCTTCGAGCGGCAGGGCCCGTCACGGCCCGCATTGAGGCTTTCTAGCAGCAGCTGGCTGCACCGCAAATCCACCGCAACGAGGTGAAACCCATGGACATCAAACGCGCTGGTACCCAGGCATCTGTAAAAGGGCCAGCGGACTGGTTCACTGGCACCGTCCGCATCGACCCACTCAATGCCGCCCCTGCGCCGTCGCGGGTCTCCTGCGCCGCCGTTACGTTCGAGCCGGGCGCGCGCACTGCATGGCACACCCACCCGCTGGGCCAGACGCTTATCGTCACGGCCGGTTTCGGTTGGACACAGTGCGAAGGCGGGCCCATCGTCGAAATTCGTGCCGGTGATGTGATCTGGTGCCCGCCGGGCCACAAGCACTGGCACGGTGCATCACCGACGACCGCGATGACGCACATCGCGGTGCAGGAGGCGTTGGATGGCAAGAACGTTGACTGGCTGGAGCACGTGACCGACGCCCAGTACCTGGCCGGCCCGCCTGCTGGCGAAGCACCGGCTCACAGCGCAGGAGGGGGCTGAGATGCGGGTGCGATGCTCAGTGCCGCGCATCCTGGTCCTATCGGTGTGGGCCTTGCTCGGCCTTGCCAACGCGGCCGGAGCCGCAGCGCCCGAACAGCAGATCACGGCCGCCGGGGATCAACCTTCCACGCAGGGCCCGTCGGAGTACTTCACCGGCAACGTTCGCATCGACCCGGTCTGGCCTGCCGACGCCGGCATCACTGCCTCGGGCGGGCTGGTGACGTTCGAGCCGGGGGCTCGCTCGGCGTGGCACACCCATCCCGCCGGCCAGCGCCTGCTGATCACCTCGGGCGTTGGGCGCGTGCAGGAGTGGGGAAAGCCCGTCCAGATCGTTCGTCCCGGCGATGTGGTGTGGTGCCCGCCGGGAGTGAAGCACTGGCATGGCGCCGCCCCCGGTACCGCCATGACCCACCTTGCGGTGACCGGCGTGCGCGATGGCCAGAACGTAACCTGGATGGAGAAGGTGACCGATGCCCAGTACGAAGCCAACTGACCCCACATCGCGGGTCCGCCATATCGCCAGTCTGCTGGGGGCGGCGATGCTTGCTGCCGCCCCCGGCCAGATGGCGTTCGCACATGAAGGAGCAGCCATGAACAGCAACGCAAACCACGCTTCCCCAACCGAACTGGACGCGCGCCAGCAAGCCATCATTCCGATCAGCGCCTTTGCGGCGGCGGGCAACATGGATGGCCTTCGGCAGGCGTTGAACCAGGGCCTGGACGCCGGCCTCAGCGTGGCTGAAACGCGCGAGATCCTGCTGCAGGTCTACGCGTATGCCGGGTTTCCGCGCAGCTTGAACGCGTTGGGCGAGCTGATGAAGGTGGCCGATGCCCGCAAGCAGCAGGGTATCCAGGATGACCCCGGCTGCGAGCCGCGCAAGCCCATTCCCACGGGCGACGCCTTGCTCGCTGCAGGCACGGCAAACCAGACCACGTTGGCCGGCGGGCCGGTCTCGGGGCCGCTGTTCGACTTTGCGCCGCAGGCAAATCAGTACCTGCGTACCCACCTGTTCGGCGACATCTTCGAGCGCGACAATCTGGACTGGCAGAGCCGCGAGCTGGCTACCGTCAGCATGCTGGCCGCCATGTCCGGGGTCGAGCCCCAATTGAAGTCCCACATTGGCATCAGCATGAACATTGGCCTGCGGCGTGAGCAGCTGTCCAAGCTGGCCGACGTCCTTGAAGGCCGCGTCAGTCGGGAGGCGGCCGAACGCGTTCGCGCCGCCGCCAATCCGTAGAGTCGAGCTTGCTCGACTGCACCACCTACCGAAGCGCACCCTCAAACAGCGCCCGAGCCTGTCGAATCGCCGTCTGATGCGTTTCCGCCTTATCGGCCTCCACCTCGCACAACGTTCCTACGACCTTACGCCCCAGCTCCGTGCACTCCGCCAGGAAGTCGTAGTGACCGACCAAGGGCAACATCTCAACTCGCGCGTTGCCATTCGCCTCGGCAATTACCTTACTGTTGGTGGCCGCCGAGGCAATCGCATCAGCCTCACCCACCACCACCGATATCGGCGCCTTCAACTGTGCGAGCTCAGCCGGGTCGAACGCCTGCACGATTGCTGGCGCCATCAGGAATACCGCCCGAACGTTGGGAATGCGGCGGTCCTCTGCCGACTTGCCCACCCAAGGCGCCAACTCCGGCGTAGCGGCCGCCGCCATCCGCCGCTCAAAGGTCAACCCAGGGTTCTCCGCCTGCGGCAGGCAGACCCCATCCTTCGGCGATGCCTTGCAGAACGCGGCCAGCCTGGACATGTCTGGCCGTGCGCTGGCCGCCACCAGCGCGGTAAACCCGCCGGCAGAATAGCCCACCAGACCCAGCCGCCCGGCATCCAGATGCGGCGCAAGCACGGGGTCGGCCTGCACCGCCGCCCAGGCCGCGGCAAGGTCATCGGCCCGGTTCCACATCAGGATGCTGCCGGCCTCGGTCATCGCGTCCACACCGTTGTTGCCGGGGTGGTCAACCGCAACCACCACGTAGCCCGAGCGCGCCATGGCCGTGCCGAACCAGCCCATCATGCGGGCACTGCCGCCATTGCCGTGCGACAGCAGCAGCACCGGCCAGCGGCCCGGCGCAGCGGGGGCATCAACCGCAGAAGCGCCTGCCACGAACAGAGGCTCGCCCGGCGGCCCGATCGCCAGCGGCTGCTCTTCCACACCGGGTCGCGCCGGATACCACACCGTGTACCGCACGGCGTCGCAGTGTCTGGCATCGCGCACCGCGGCGCTGGGGGTGTGCGCCACGCCATGGGTTTCGCCCACTACGGAAGAGGGCGCGGCTGCCCATGCCAGCGGGGCGAACACGCAGGACAGCAGGAAGCAGGCGTAGGGCAGGGCTCGCACGGAAGAAGCTCCTTGATTCATGTCGGGTCGGACAGCGGCAGCCAGATTTCTACGCCGCCGTTGCCGGTGCGGTCGTCGAAGCGGGCGTCGTAGCGTTCGAAGTCGGGGGCGTCGGCCAGGTTCAGGCCGGATCGGGGCAGGTAGTCGTTCAGCAGCCAGTACCAGGTGGAGCGGATGGTCGAGATGTGGCCCGCATGCCACGCCACCAGGTAGTCCCGGCCCGGAATGGAAACGGCCTGCCATGGCGAAGGCAGCGCGGCGGTCGCGCCGATCTCCATGCCGGCGATGTAATCGAAGGCACCCTCGCCATCACGGTTGCAGCAGACCCCGAAGGCGATGTCCTTGCCCAGTTCGCGGGTCAGCGCCAACTGCTGCCATTGCGAGGGAATGGACGCCACAGTCGCGGCGGTATGGCGGGCGCAGATGCCGGCCACCCGCAACGGGCCCTGCCAGCGACGTACCGGCTCCACCGCGCAGGGCAGGGGCGGGGCATCGAGCTTGAGCGCATCCACCAGCGCCAGGCCGTGCAGACCCTTTCGGCGGACCTGTTCCGGCGGCAGCTTGAACTGTTCGGTAAAGGCGTTGGTAAAGGCCGCATGCGAGGCATAGCCAGCGGCCAGGGCGACATCCAGGATCGGCGCATCATCCGCAGCCAGGGTGCGCGCCGCTTCGGTCAGCCGACGCGCGCGCAGGTAGCGTGCCATCGACGTGCCGGTGCTGACCTGGAACAGTCGAGACAGGTGGAACGGCGAGAGGTCGACCGCCTCGGCGATCTGGGCCAGCGAGGGGTTCTCGGCAAAGTGGCTTTCGATGTACCACAAGGCCTTGCGTGCCGCTCCCATGGCGCCTGTTCCGTGCCGGTGACTGGGTGGAAGCCTAGCGCAGGGCGGGGCAGGGCGTTTGCGGAATCTTGCTGTGGCTGCGGATGCTCAGGCCAACCGCTTGCTCATGAATACCCGCTCGTGCCCCGAATGCCACGTTCGCGCAACAGTAGAGTCGAGCTTGCTCGACTGAACCCCCGATAGCCTGTCATCTGGCCTGCTCAAGCGGCCACACCCGCACAGCTAGTTTGGCTGGAATCCCCAAGCTCTTACTCGACTGAAGGGCATGCCAGTCAAGGTAATGCACTCGCCGGGCAGCGGCGTTGCAGAGTGTGAAGACTTGACTATCCCATAACCAATGTTGCCGGAGAACATTGCAGCCCCACTGTCACCGCCCCCGCAGGCAAGCTCGCTGCCCTCCACCTTGAACCAGACCTCGTCGCAGGGAAGGGATTCGGTCGGGCCACAGATATTGCCAGGCGTATGCTTGACCGATGTAACCAAGCCGCAACTGTATCCACTGCGCGCACCACGGAAGCAGATAGTCCCGCGGACCGCCGGGGCATCGTAGACGGCCCTGATGAAACGAGTGGATACCGTTGAAGATGCGTAGGCTTCAAGAAGCGGCGTGTGCGGGGAGGGCACTTGATGCCACTGAACATCGGCCTGCGCATCGTTCTTCTGCTCCTTGAATATTAGAGGGAAGGTCACGAGGGTGCCGTCCTCCCTGCTTCCGTAGTTCCCGTAGATCAGATCGTCCGGACAGTGCCCCGCCGTTATGATTCCCTTGGCACCAGTACTTGTCTGCTTCACCGTGAAGCCAGTGGTGCAGTAGGAGTTGTTGGCTTGCAACACAGCTCCGCCGATCGCATATATCGCGTTCGTTTCTGGAACCTCGAGGGTTTTGAAGCGAAGCTTCACTCCAAAGGCACGCTGGAGCTTCAACAGAATTCCCTGATACTTTTGCGCATCCTGCGCACCCCCGCGAATGCGAACGTCAGCGGCGTTGTCGCCAGCATAGCCGGTCAGCCCGATGAAGCCCGGGATGGATTTCTGTGCCTGCAGTCGAATGCCCTTCAATTGCCTGGAGAATTCCTCTTCGGTGAAGGCATGCCCGGTTGAAAATTCTACGCGCGCACTACCTGCGCTGGTCGCCCATTGCCGCTGCGGCACTGGGCCGCTTCCTTTCAGCTTTACCGATACATGGAAGTCTGGCGATTGCTCAATGCTGATCTCCGTCAAACGCCCAGCGAACTCTCGCCGGATATCCTGGATTTCAGGCGCCAACGCGACCTCGATCTGGATTCTCCTGATCGCTTCGTCAACGGACAAAGATTCGACCATGGAAAGCAAAGAGGCCACCGCAACCGCGGTCTCCTCGTCGAGATCTTTCATCCTGTCGACTTCAGGCGCTGCTTGCTGAGCGATTGTTGTGCTGGGTACCCCACCCGCGACAATGAGCCCGAGCATTCCCATGCAGATGGCACTTCTCCTCATCTGACTTCCTCCAATGAAGACTGAGTATCGATGTGGCATGAATTCTTGACGGCGATCGATGAACTCATCGCACGCGCCACCAGTACACCGGTTATCGATGCGTGGCAAGACCGGAAAGGCAAACTTAACGCACGCACGCAATGGTTCTGACATCATCGCATCCGCCCCGCCACTGAAGAGTCCTTGAGTTGCGACTGATTCCAGGCTTATCCGCGGGCGTGAATCGGGGCAGCGAGACGACGAGACACAAGCGTCGCAGCAACGTCGGATACGACATGGATCCCGTACAAGTCTCCAGGCGTCAACACCCCATCACCAGAACCGATCCCGCTCCACCAAGGCCTACAACCGCGAACGTACGGTACCGTACCAATCAATCAGCCGGCCACCAGATGGCAACGCACACCGCTTATCCTGCGGCGCCGGAGACACAGCACGCCACCCAGCAGGACGCCTTGCGCCTCGCGCGCCACCATTCTCAGCTCGAATGCCTTCCTGGCCAGGCATAAATCTCCTTGGGCGTACACGCCTGCTGGCACGTTGCCGGTACAGGGGAGATATGCCTACCTGGTCGTCTGTTTTGTGTCGGTGACTGGGTTGGAGCTAGCGCTGGTCGGGGAGGGCGCTTGCAGAATCTTGCTGTGGGTGAGGGATCTGCCCCAACGGCGCATTGTCACCGGTCCACACGCGGCACGCATGCAGAGTCAACACGCAGTCCACATTGCCTTCCATAAGGTACTTCGGACCTCCGAAAGTGCTGCCTCATGAATCTACAGGCTCTGGCCCAAGCCCAGTACCGAATGCCTCCGGACAGCTGCCGGTTCGACCTTCTCGCTGTGGACGCGCTTCAGGATCCGGCCAGTGGACGCCTGGTGAACCTGTACTCCCTGGTGGCGCGCTGTTTGTCCTGTGAGACGGTATTCAAGGCCGAAGAAGGCCGGGGGCTGCTCAGCCATGCCACGGTGAGTGTGGTGCGTTGCCCAACCGGCTGTGGTCAACAAGCGTTCAAACCTGCGCTGCTGCGTGCATGGTCATCTCCGGCTTCCGACGCTGCGTGAGCGCCGTCCTGGCGCGCCCAAATCCGCACAGCGGCCTTGGAAGGTGCGCGCGCAGGCGCGGCAGGAGGCTGTCCCGCCGCGCCGCGCGAACGGTTTACTTCGGCATCAGCACGGTATCCACCACGTGCACCACGCCGTTGGACTGCTTTACGTCTGCCGTGGTTACCGATGCCTTGCCGCCCTTGGCATCGATAACCCACACCTTGCCGTCCTGCAGCTTCACGGTCAGCGGTTCGCCCTGTACCGTCTTCAGCGTGCTGCTGCCGCCGTTACCGCGCGCGGCCGCGGTCAGCTGCGCGGCCGTATAGGTGCCCGACACCACGTGGTAGGTCAGCACCTTGGTCAGTTTGGCCTTGTTTTCCGGCTTCAGCAGCGTATCGACCGTGCCGGCAGGTAGCTTTTCAAACGCCTGGTTGGTGGGCGCAAATACGGTGAACGGCCCCTTGCCGCTGAGGGTTTCCACCAGGCCGGCGGCCTTCACCGCAGCTACCAGCGTGCTGAGGTCCTTGGCGGTGGACGCGTTTTCCACGATCGTCTTGTTCGCATACATCGGCACGCCTCCCACCATCGGGTTATCGGCGGCAAACGCAGTGGGTACCGCACAGGCAACTGCAATGCCGGCGGCAATGGCAAGACGCTGAATCTGGGTACGCATGTGTGTGTCCTCGCTTGCAGAGGCCATCAGGCCCCTGGATGGGTGCAGGCAATCCTGCGGATCACGCTCCAGTGCGAGCAGCTCTGGCGCGTTGTCCACATACCTACGTGCCGGTAGCCGAGGTTGGATGCGCCCAACATGAGCTATCTTCTGAATGGTTCAACCACATTGGCATAGCGTGACGAATGGGCGCCGGATCTTCACGGAGTGCCGTGCCTCGACCGCGAGCTTGCGCGCGGTGCGTGGCGGAGCGTTCATCCGGCATATCGGCTCAGGTAGCATGAAGCAGAGGGGCGCTGCCTGATCGATATGTTCAGAGAAACCTCGACGAATCTTGTCTCTACAATCAGATGATGCCGGTAACATGAAGAAGATGATGTCCATTTCGGTATACGGTGAGCCAGGAAACAACGCGACCGTGCATTTTCCTTGCCGCAGGAATCCTGCCGTTGCAATGCAGTCAGACACCCTGCACGGGCTGATTGCCGATCTGAAGCACGCAAGACGGTCGTTGGCCAACGGCGATGCTGTTGAGGCCATGGACGAGCTGGACGGTGTGCTCGAGCGCTTGAAGGAAATGCACGCAGGCATGATCAATGACGTGCGCCTGGCGGGTGATCCTGACGGGACCGGTTGGCCTGCTGCGTAAGGGGAGGACGGAAATCCCAGCGCCGCTCGGTATGGAGTTATCCGCCATGCAAGAAATGACATCCGCATCGCACCCTTCAGGCCTTATCCATGGCGAATAATTTTCGGGAAGAGATATTTCTCAGCGTCAGCCGTGCACTGATCGGCGAAGTGTTTCCTTCACTAGTAGCGGTCTGTGCCTTCGAGACGGGCCCGGACGATTTCACTCTGTACTTCTTCCTGGATCGGCAGGTTGACGATCATACTGAAGATGCTATCTCCTGCATTGAGACGGAGGTGGTTGCAGATCTTGCTCGACAGTTAAACATGGCGACTGAGATCCGAACCGCACCATGTCCGCAGCTGCCTCAGAAAGACGCATTCTGGATCTTCTACAGAAAGCTGGAATGATTCGGCTTAACGGCCGCGTAGAGTCGAGCTTGCTCGACTGAACCCCTCGACACCCATCACCAGAATCTATCCCCGCACCACCGAGCGCAAACCACGGTACCAGTCAATCAACCGGCCACCAGATGGCAACGCACACCGCTCATCCTTCGGCACCGGGGGCCCAGCCCGCCACCACGGCCGGGCCCGCCCATCGGGAATGCTGACACCCTCAACCTGGTTGAACGCCATCAACTGCTGCAGATCCAGATACAGCGTGTCAGATTCCGGCGCACGCTGTAGAGCGTCTGCCGGCAGACGCAGCGCGACCGTCGGTTTTGTGCGCTCCACCCTCAACACGGGAAAGCCTTTGCAGCGCACTTGGAAAGAGGGCGCAACGGCATCCGCCGGGTAGATCGTGAAGCCCGTTGCTCGGCGCGTGGAAACAAATTCGTGCGCACTGCCATAGAGCTTCTCGAACTCCGCGAATTCCATCTTCGGATAGACCCACGTCTCTTCGGCTGCGCTCTGCGGCCATGGCAACAAGGAAATAGCGGCCAGCGCGGCGATGACCATCAGGGCAGACGAGACGAACGACCTCACTTACGACCCTGCGCCGAGCGGCCGCACGCGTTCCTGGATGAAGACGTTGAGCGCGAGGCTGGCCATGGCCAGGCCTTCCATTACCCGGTCGCCCACGTCCTGGTCAGGGTCTCCATTCTGGCGGGCACGCTCGGCGGCCAGCAGCAGTTCCTGCACCACGCGCTGGCCAGCCAGGGCGCAATCGGCATCGGCCAGTGCAATCTGTCGGCTGCGCAGCGGGTGGCGTTCGGGCCAGGGTTGGCCGTCGGCGGCGGCACCGGCGCCGATGCTGCGCAGCAGGTGAGTGAGGGTGTTGGGGTCTGGCGCGGGATCGGCTGCCGGCGGTTCCTGGATGGAATGCGGGGCAGGGGAGTAGGGCGTGGTCATGGCGGGCTCCGTGCGTGCAGGCAGAAGCCGCCACCGATAAAGGTGGCGGACGATGCGTGGCTCGAAATCCGGTTTATGCTGAGACCGGTGGGCACGAAGCCCCCACGCACCGCCCGCCATAGTCGGCAGACGGATTGCCGGCCGACACCACGCGAGGGTGGTGTCGGCCGGCAAGCGCAAACATCAGCATAAAACCGGGATTTCGAGCCCCGACCACCGGTGTTTGGTGGCCCGGCAAGGAATACGCCCGGTTGCGCTCAATGCCAAGGCAGTAGGGGCGAAGCCGTCACTGCTTTCAACATTTTCAGAATCGTTGCAAATTGCGTGGCGATGCTGATGCCTTGGCACGTAAGGCTTCTGCCGGTATTGGCGGTTCCAGCGATTGCGTTGTCGCGAACCGACTGCAGCCACCGAGGGCAGGGCAGATGCGACATGCGACGCCCTCGGCCAGCGGCGGTTACTGGACCCTCATCGCCACCTTGGTCCGCTCAAGCCATGCTGCACTGTGGCTTCGCGCGTGGCGCGACCAATCAGCGCCATCCCGTCGGCGATCCAGGCCATTCATCGGCGGCTTCTGTTGCTTGGTCGCAAACGGGTTGCCACGCCTCTGCGCGGGTGGCAATTTCCAGCGGCGATCACGTCGACCTGGAGCCCGCATGACCCCCGTTGCCCTGTACTCGCCGGAACCGGCCCGCGGCTGGTTGCCCTGGGCCTGGCTGGCGCCGATCCTTATGATCCTGTTCAACGCGGTGCCAGTGCTCGCGCTGGACGGGTGGATGCAGTCGCAGCATTGGTCGACGCCGGGCGGCGATCCGATCGGACTCGCTGGCCTGCATGCGCTGCTGTGGATTGGCTTCGCGCCGACGCTGGTGGCCGTGCTCGCCTGGGTGCGCTTCGTCGAAGGGCGCTCGCTGGCGAGTATCGGGCTTACCGGTCCGGCGCCGCTGAACACCTTCCTGCGCGGACTGGCCGTTGGATTCGGCACGATCGCGCTGGTCGTAGTCGCGATCTGGATGGCGGGCGGCATGCAGGCGGCAGGCGTGGGGCTGGCCTGGCGATCGCCGGTCAGCCTGCTGCACATCGGTCTGCTGCTACTGAGTTTCATGTTCCAGGCGAGCGTGGAGGAGATTATCTTCCGCGGCTGGATGCTGTCGGCGGTGGCGCGCAAGACCAATGTCGCGGTGGCAGTGGTGCTGGTGTCGCTCGTTTTCTGCTTCCTGCATTTCAGTCCGCACCAGCCGCTCCGGGTCACGCTCGGCATGTTCCTGTTCTCGCTGTTCGCCTGCGCCTGGGCGCTGCGGGCCGGCAATATCTGGGGCGTGATGGGCTGGCACGCGGGGTGGAACTGGTTGCTCGCGACCGGCTTCGAACTGCCGGTCACCGGCATCGATGCGCACTTGCCGGCGCTGCTGGTGGCACTGCGCCCGCAAGGCCTCGACGCCCTGACCGGCGGCGCGGAAGGGCCGGAAGGAAGTTACCTGTGCAGCGTCTTCTTCGTCGCCGCGATCGCGTGGATCCAGTGGCGAAAGACGCGCGGAGCTCAGAGCCCCTCGCCGACGGGCTACAGCCGTTAGCGGCCTTTCATCGCCACCTTGGTCCGCTCAAGCCACGCGGCATTGTGGCTGCGCGCGTGGCGCGACCAGTGCTTGGCGTCGTCCAGGATGCTGTCGAACAAGCTGCGGGCCTGATCCCGATCGGCCGGCTGCGGCTGTGCCATCAGCCATTCGGCGTACAGGCAACGTGCGGCCGCATCGTTACCGCAGTCCACCGCGCGCTCGAACGCTGCGCGCGCGTCGGGCGACTGGGCTTCGGCCAGTGCCTGCGCATAGAGCAGGGTCTGTTCCGGCTTGCGGCGGGTATCCGGGTGGCGGGCGAACAGACCGTCCAGCGTCTCGACCGCCAGCGCGGCGTGGCCGGAATCCAGGCGAGCGCGGGCCAGGCCGGTGAGGATGTAAGGATCGTCGCCCAGCGGCGAGCTGGCGGCGTGCTCCAGCAGGTCTCTGGCCTCCTCTGCCTGGCCGGCATCGAGCAGCGTCATGCCCAGACGAACCCGGTTCTGCACCGTGGGCGTGCGCGCCAGCTCGGCCCGCGCGTTGCGCAGGTCCTGGCCGGGGTTCACCAGCTGCTTGGCGGAGCGGATGGCCTGCCGGGCCCCGCGAGAATGGCGGGCTTCCGGGAAGTAGATCGCCAGGAAGTAGACGACGCTGCCGAGCAGCGGGAACGAGAAGAGCAGGAGGAGCCAGTAGAGGCTCTGGCCTGAGCGGATGGCGTGGACCGCGAAGAAGATGGCGGCCAATACGTGGAGTCCGATTCCGATATAGGGCATGTGGGTGCCTGGTCCTTGTGGGGGCTGGCACTATAGTGGGAGTGGGGTGGGGCGCCAATGGGGTGCCGGTCGAGCGTGATGCGTCACGTTAATAGGGCCGATTCCCATCGCATGACTCAGTGGCTTCGTGCGTCGGCAGGAAAGTAGCGCCTGCCCAGCCGCAGCGCGACATGCACCAACAGAATCAGCACCGGCACTTCCACCAAGGGGCCGATAACCGCGGCGAAGGCGACCGGCGAGGCCAGGCCAAACGCGGCGATGGCAACGGCAATGGCCAGCTCGAAGTTGTTGCCTGCTGCCGTGAAGGCGATTGCGGTCGTGCGCGGGTAGTCCTTGGCAATGAACCTGCCCATGAAGAAGCTCAGCACGAACTGGACAATGAAATAGAGCGTGAGCGGGATCGCGATGCGCACTGCATCCATCGGGATGCGCAGCACGTCGCCGCCCTTCAGGCTGAACATGGCAACGATCGTGAACAACAGCGCCGCCAGCGTGATTGGACTGATCGCCGGCAGGAACGTCTCTTCATACCAACGCACGCCCTTGCGCGCCTTGAGCCAACGGCGGGTAACGAACCCCGCCAGGAAGGGGATGCCCAGATAGATCAGCACCGCCTCGGCAATGGTCCAGAAACTGACGTCGATCACGCTGCCCTGCAGCCCGAACACCGGCGGCAGCCACGACAGGAAGAACCACGCATACACACTGAACAGCGCGATCTGGAAGATCGAATTGAATGCCACCAGGCCCGCCACGTACTGCCCATCGCCGCGGGCGAGCTGGTTCCAGACCAGCACCATGGCAATGCAGCGTGCCAGCCCAATCAGAATCAGGCCGGTCATGTATTCGGGGTAATCGCGCAGGAACAGCACCGCCAGGCCGAACATCAGGAACGGGCCGATGATCCAGTTCTGCACCAGCGACAGCATAAGTACGCGCTTGTCGGCGAACACCTTGGGCAGCTCTTCGTACTTCACCTTGGCCAGCGGCGGATACATCATCAGGATCAGGCCAATGGCGATCGGGATGTTCGTCGATCCAATCGACAGGCTGTGGAGCGCGCTGGGCACGCCTTCGAACATCGCGCCCACGCCGACGCCCAAGGCCATGGCCAGAAAAATCCAGAGCGTAAGGTGCCGGTCCAGGAAGGACAGGCGGGGCGTATCAGTCGTCATGGCAGGTCTCGCAGGGAGCGGTTAGTCGATCTGTGCGATCTCGAAGGGGCGAGACGTCAGCAACCCGCAGGGCGGTCGCAAGCCTGATCGCCCGCGCAGCAGTTTTCGGTCAGGTAGGCCACCAGCGCGCTCATCGCCCGGAACTCCGCCCGGTAGCAGATGGTGCGACCGCGCTGCTCGGCGGTGACCAGGCCAGCGGCCAGCAGCTCCTTCAGATGGAAGGAGAGGGTGGCGCCAGGAAGGGAAAGCGACTGTGCGATGTCGCCGGCCAGCTTGCCGCCACTTCCGGCCTGGACCAGGAGGCGAAAGATGGAAAGCCGGGTGGCGTGGCCCAGGGCTGCTAGAGCGTGGGTTGCAGTCTTATGTTCCATGTTTCTAGAATAGTCGAATCGAATCGGCAGGACAACCCGCATGCAGCAGCTTCCTAATATCGCCCCTGGAGCCTTGAGCCCTCCGGTAGCCGAAAAACTGAGCGAGCCGAATGCCTCGCCACACCGGCCCCGCATCCTGATCCTGTACGGCTCCCTGCGCCCGCAGTCCTTCAGCCGCAAGCTGGCGCTGGAGGCGCAGCGGTTGTTGGAGCACTTGGGTGCAGAGACCCGCCTGTTCGATCCGCACGACCTGCCGATGCTCGACTCGGTGCCCGCCTCGCACCCCAAGGTGCAGGAGCTGCGCCAGGCCTCGCTGTGGTCTGAAGGGCACGTGTGGGTCAGCCCGGAACGCCACGGCACCCTGACGGCCGTGTTCAAGAACCAGATCGACTGGCTGCCGTTGGAGGAGGGGAGCGTGCGCCCGACCCAAGGTCGCACACTGGCAGTGATGCAGGTTTGCGGAGGCTCCCAGTCCTTCAATGTGGTCAACGCGCTCCGCGTTCTTGGCCGCTGGATGCGGATGGTCACGATTCCAAATCAGTCCTCGGTAGCCAAGGCCTGGCAGGAGTTCGATGACGAGGGGCGCATGAAGCCGTCGGCCTACTACGATCGCGTCGTGGATGTGATGGAAGAACTGGTCAAGTTCACCCTGCTGGTGCGTGGCCGCAGTGACTACCTGGTTGACCGCTACAGCGAGCGGAAGGGTGCAGCCGAAGCGGCCGCGCTTGCCGCCGCGGCTGGCGTGGTCGAGACCGCAGTGGATGAAAAGGAGAGCGCATGAACGCTGTCATCTACCACAACCCCAGGTGCGGCACATCGCGAAACACCTTGGCGTTGATTCGTCACGCCGGCATTGAACCTGAAGTAATCGAGTATCTGGCCAACCCGCCCAGCCGAACGCAGCTGGTCGCACTGATTGCCGCCGCCGGATTGGATGTTCGCGGCGCTATTCGCCAGAAGGGTACGCCGTATCTGGAGCTGGGGCTGGACGATCCCGCATTGAGCGAGAGCGTACTGCTGGATGCCATGCTGGCAAATCCTATTCTCATCAATCGGCCCTTCGTGCAGACGGACATGGGCACGCGCCTGTGCCGGCCGTCCGAGGTGGTTCTGGACATACTGCCAAGGGTGCGGGAGCCGTTTACCAAGGAAGATGGCGAAGTGGTGATTGATCGGGATGGCAGGCGCGTGCGTTGAACGGCGAAATTGCCACGGGATAGCAACCCCTGGAAGGAAGCGTGCGATGAAGTGGAGCTTTGCGAAGGTGTCCGCTGCTTCGGTTGCGGCGCTCGCTGGCACTTCGACGCTCCGCCACGGTGCTTCAAGGTATCGACCGACCCGTAGCAGCCATTGGTGCAGCAGCCGTTCCGGCCGCTCGGTCCGCTTACATGCTGGGTTGTTGGCCGGACCCAGCCACCCTAAGATCGAACTGTATGGATAGGTCGCATACCCGGATCTACGAGTCCGTCTACTAGGCAGTTATGTAATGACCCACCGCTTTCTGCTCAGGTCATGCGGTTAATCTAGCGGCATAGGCCGCATCTGGGGTCATCATCTTCAGCGCCTGATGCGGGCGCTGTTGGTCGTAGAACGCGATCCAGTCGGCAATCACGCGCAGTGCGTGGGTCTGGCTCTCGAAGCGATGCCGGTGCACGCACTGCTCTTTGAGCGTCCGGATCACGCGTTCGACCATCCCGTTCTGCTGCGGGCAGTGCGGGATGATGAACTCCTGCTTCAGGCCATAGCTACGCACCAGCCGGTTGTAGTCGCGGCTGGTGAACACCAAGCCGTTGTCCGAGCGAAGCAGGAACGCCTCTGGGGTGGTGGGGCCGCAATTGGTGTCACTCACCATGCATCTCTGGCCCGGCCACCTATTCGCAGCGACGTTCCTGTTCCAAGGCTTGGTCGCCGCAGTATCGGCCAGCCTGCTGGCCGGTGTGCCGCTGCCGCATGTCGCGCCGGCAAGCGGCATGTCCCGACAACCACTGTCCTCCGTCCTGCTGGACCCGCGTTTCATCGCTGCGGTGATCTGTGGCGCGGTGTCGTACATGCTGATGAACTTCATGATGACCGCGGCTCCGCTGGCCACGCACATGCAAGCCCACGCGCAGGAGTCGTCCAACCTGAGCCTGCAATGGCACGTCATCGCGATGTACCTGCCCAGCTTCTTTGCCACGCCTCTGCGCGGGTGGCAACTTCCAGCGGCGATCACGTCGATCTGGAGTCCTCATGATCCTGTTCAACGCGGTACCGGTGATCGCGGTGGACGGGTGGATGCAGTCGCAGCATTGGTCGACGCCTGGCGGCGATCCGATCGGACTCGCTGGCCTACACGCGCTGCTTTGGATTGGCTTCGGGCCGACGCTGGTGGCCGTGCTCGCATGGGTGCACTTCGTTGAAGGTCGCTCTATGGCGAGTATCGGGCTGACCGGTCCGGCGCCGCTGAAAACCTTCCTGCGCGCGACGTCCCCCCGAGACTGAGTGGCGCGACGGTTTGGAGTCCAATCCTCAACGACAAGGAGATTGGACGTGAAGAAGCGCTTTTCCGAAGAACAGATCATCGGCTTCCTGCGCGAGGCCGAGGCGGGCATGCCGATCAAGGGCCTATGCCGCCAGCATGGCTTCAGTGAGGCCTCGTACTACCTGTGGCGCAGCAAGTTCGGTGGGACGAGCGTGCCCGACGCCAAGCGGCTCAAGGACCTGGAAGCGGAGAACACACGCCTGAAGAAGCTGCTGGCCGAGCAGGTGTTCGAGAACGACGTCATCAAGGATGCGTTGCGAAGAAAGTGGTGACCGCACCGGCACGCAGGTTGCTGGTGCGGAGCATGGTCGAAAAAGGGCTGAGCGAGCGGCGCGCGTTGGTGGTTGCACGCATGAGCGCCAGCGCGCTGCGTTACGAGCCGAGGCCGGACCACAACGTTGAACTGCGCGAGCAGATCACTGCACTGGCACACAGGCATCGACGTTACGGCGTGGGCATGATCCATCTGAAATTGCGACAGAAGGGGCATGTCGTGAATTACAAGCGCGTGGAGCGCCTTTATCAGGAAGCAGGTCTGCAGGTGCGTCGCAGGAAGCGCAAGAAGATGCCTGTCGGTGAGCGTCAACCTTCGCTGCGCCCGTCCGCCGCCAATCAGGTGTGGTCGATGGATTTCGTGTTCGACCGCACCGCGGAAGGCCGAGTAATCAAGTGCCTGACCATCGTGGACGACGCCACCCACGAGGCCGTGGCCATCGAGGTGGAACGGGCTATTTCCGGGCAGGGCGTTGCCAGGGTGCTGGACAGATTGGCCGTTCAACGCGGTCTGCCGCAGGTGATCAGGACAGACAACGGCAAGGAGTTCTGCGGAAAAGCGATGGTGGCGTGGGCTCACGAGAAGGGAATTGCCCTGCGCCTGATCGAGCCGGGCAAGCCGAACCAAAACGCTTACGTTGAGTCCTTCAACGGGCGGCTACGCGATGAATGTCTGAACGAGCACTGGTTCCCGACGTTGCTCCACGCCAGAACCAGTATCGAAAGCTGGCGGCGCGACTACAACGAGGAAAGGCCTAAACGAGCACTTGGCGGGCTGACGCCCGCCCAATACGCCGCGCAGTTGGCTGGCAAGAGGGATAAGATCAGCACCGGACTCTAAACCCGACCGCTACTGAGGACGGGGGGACGTCGCAGGGAAAGTAAGCTCACCTTCAACCATTTGACCCGGGGCTCTTATGGATCTCATCAGACTGCTGCGATCGCTTGAGGAGTTCCTCTATGAACTCGTAGGGTGGTTGGTGTTCTACCCGCGGACCTTGTGGAGGGTGCTGTTGCAGCCAGGCGAGGTAGCGCACTACACGCGCCGAGAGTTCTCCAAGGATCCGGAACAACGATTCGCCGACGCCATCAGCCCTGTGTTGATGTTGATTCTGTCAGTGGTGCTGGCGCACGCATTGGAAATGTCTACGCGCACCGCCCCCCTCGCGGTATCAGGACCGGTGGGCAAGCTACTGTTTGGAAGCGAGCAGGGGCTGCTGCTCACCCGTTCGGCGGCCTTCTGCATCTTCGCCCTGGGGGCGGCGCTAAGCATGCTGTGGCGACAGCGCCTGCCCATCAACCGCGACACGCTACGGGAGCCCTTTTCCATACAGGCGTTCATTGCGTGCCCGTTTGTGATTCTGCTTGCAGTTTCGCAGGCAGTTGGCTCTGCTGGTGGAGACATTGCGCATGGCTGGGGTGTGGGGATCGGAGCGCTGGCAGTTGCATGGTATTTGTGGGCACGAACCCGCACCTTCGTAGCACTGAACTGCACGGGATACCTCCAGGCATTTGGCTTTGTACTTGGCTCTTTCCTGGTGACGCTGGCACTGGTCGTCGCACTGACGCTCGCCTTGGTTGTCTAGATCAAGAGACCGCTGTTGCAACCCGGCCTGGAAACGAAATCCGATCAAATGCCTAACAATAGGCTAACAAAGGCCTAATTTCGCCTTAATCGGCGCGCTTCAGGATCGTGCCCCATGGACATGATCCCACAGCCGATTCCAATGGCCCCGCATCCGGGCAGATTCGCGGAAGCCACTCTCGTCGGGCCTGATCACCCGCTTCGTGAACAGGTACAGTCTTTTATCGCCGAGACCTATCGTCAGCGCTTCGGCGCGGACGTCCGCGACTTCATGCCACGGCTTCTGGCCTACCGCGATACGCAAGGGGCGCTGGTGGCGGCGGTCGGCCTGCGACATGCGGCCAGCGGCCCACTGTTTGTTGAGAATTATCTGGATGCGCCGGCGGAAACCGTACTGGCGCAACACCTGCCCAGTGCGCCGCGCCGTACGCAGATTGCTGAGGTGGGCCACTTTGCTGCGTCGACGGCGGGCGTGGCACGCGAGTTGATCGTGCAACTGGCCTGGGTGCTACGTGCCGCCGAAGTGGACTGGGTGATGTTCGTAGCGACCCAACAGCTGCGCAATGCGTTCGTACGCCTGCATCTGGCACCGATCGAACTGGTGCCCGCACGTGCCGAGCGCATGGGCGATAGCGCGGCCGACTGGGGTCGCTACTACGAGTCCCAACCGCGCGTGATGTGCGGCGATATCCGCGAAGGCATCGCCTTTCTTGGCGGAAAGGCGTGCGCGATCGACCAAGCAGATGCGGGCTGCTCCGCAGAGGCGGCCGGATGAGCGCTGATGCACAGGACGTCCTGCGCCTGCTGCAGGAGCATCGGCAGCCAGTGCTGACCGGCCAGGCTTCGCTGAGTGCGTCCAAACTACGGTCGCGCGTGCTGGAACTGGTGAAATGGTTGCAGAAGGCAGGCGTGACCTGCGTTGCCAGCCGCCTGGACAACGGCCTCGATTGGGTGGTTCTGGACCTGGCCCTTCGCATTGCCGAAGTGGTGCACGTACCGTTGCCCACCTTCTTCTCCGATGATCAAGTGCAGCACGCACTGCAGACCAGCGGTGCCCAGCTGCTGGTGGTTGCGGAGGGCACGTTGCCGCCGTGCGGGATCACGGCCGCACCCATGGCGTTGCCGGCACTGAGTGCGCACGGCTTAGGCCTGGACGCTCCTGCTGGCAGTACGCTGCCGGTCGGCACGGCCTGCGTGACCTACACCTCGGGCAGCACAGGGCGCCCGCGCGGCGTATGCCTTTCTGCCGGAACGTTGATGGCCACCGCCGCGTCATTGGCAGACGCCGCAGGTGACATCGCACCACGCCGGCATCTGTGCCTGATGCCGCTGTCAACGCTCCTGGAGAACGTCGCTGGATTGTATGCGGCGTTGTTGTCGGGCGCCGAGATCGCGCTGCCGTCCCTGCAGGAGATCGGTTACACCGGCGCAGCAGGGTTGGATGTCCGCACGCTGCTGAGCTGCCTCAATCGTTATCGCCCCGAGAGCATCATCCTGGTGCCGCAGCTACTCCTGGCCCTGGTCATGGCGGCAGAGCAGGGCGCTGAACTGCCAGCATCGCTGCGATACCTGGCCGTTGGGGGAGGCAGGGTTTCTCCCGGTCTTCTGTCGCGGGCACGGCGCCTGGGGCTGCCGGTGTTCGAAGGCTACGGTCTGACCGAGTGCGGGTCGGTGGTGTGCCTGAATCGTCCTGGTGCCCAGCGCGATGGCACGGTGGGGCACCCCCTGCCACACGTGCGAGTGCAGATCATGGACGGAGAAATCGTGGTGTCCGGTGCGCGTGCACTGGGGTATCTGGGCGACGAGTCGCTGCCGGAGGGGCCGATCCACACCGGTGATCTGGGACACATCGATGCAGACGGCTTCGTGCATGTGACCGGGCGTCGCAAGAACGTCTTCATCACTGCATTTGGCCGCAACGTGTCGCCCGAATGGGTGGAGAGCGAACTGCTTTCACACCCGGCCGTCGCGCAGGCTCTGGTCTGGGGGGAAGGGCAGGCCGACAACGTGGCATTGCTGGTTCCGCGCTTCGCGCAGCAGGACTCCGCCACGCTCGAGGCGGCGCTGTCCGCCATCAACGCCGGCCTGCCTGACTATGCCCGCATCGCGCGCTACGTCAACGTCGCGCCATTCAGTGCGAACGCCGGTCTGTTGACCGCCAATGGTCGCATTCGTCGCGAGGCCATCCTCGCCCACTACCAGGCAGAGATCGACGCCGCCTACCGGCGCCCTGCGTTCAGCACCATCGGAGACCCTGCATGAGCTTCCACGATCACCTTCTTGCCCAGACCGCCAGCGAGCGCCAGTCGCTGCTTCAGATTCCCATCATCTGCGACGCACTGGCGGGCCGCATCGACCGCGGTGACTATCTGGCGTTCCTGCAACAGGCGTACCACCACGTGCGCCACACGGTACCGCTGCTGATGGCCTGTGGCTCGCGCCTGCCTGCGCGCCTGGAATGGCTGCGGACCGCGATCGGTGAGTACATCGAAGAAGAGATGGGCCACCAGGAATGGGTGCTGGACGATATTGCAGGTGCCGGCGGTGATCGGTCCGCTGCTGCAACATCCGAACCCGTACTGGCCACCGAACTCATGGTCAGCTACGCCTACGACACCATCCAGCGCGGGAACCCGGTGGGCTTCTTTGGCATGGTAGTGGTGCTGGAGGGCACCAGTGTGGCGCTGGCAACGCAGGCTGCAAACACCCTGCAGACGTCGTTGGATCTTCCGCGCAACGCCTTCAGCTATCTGCTTTCGCATGGCGATCTGGATATCGAGCATGTCGGCTTCTTCAAATCGCTGATGGACAGGCTGGATGATCCCAGCGACCAGCAGGCCGTTATCCATGCGGCACGCCGCTTCTACGTTCTCTATGGCGATATCTTCCGCACCCTGCGCAGTGGCGGCGCGCGTACTGCGGAGGCGGCCTGATGGACCTGCGTGGACGTACGGTCGTTCTGACCGGAGCCAGCGGCGGCATCGGAAGGTTGCTCTGCGGCGGCCTGGTGGGCGAGGGCGCGCAGGTCGTGGCGGTGGGGCGGGGCCACGATCGGCTGCAGGCGCTCACTGACACGTTGCCGGAAGGGTCTGTCATACCGGTCGTTGCCGATATCGGCACGGCGGCGGGCCGCGGCGCGTTGCTGGCGAAAATTGATGCGCTATCCAGGCCGCCTTCGGTGCTGGTCGTAGGCCATGCCAGCGCCGCCTTCGGACTGTTCGGCGCACAGACAGAGCAGGCGTTGGAACAGCTGATGCAGACCAATCTGGTTGGCTCCATGCTGCTGATCCGCGCCTTGTTGCCCTTGTTGGAGCGGCAGTCGCACGCCAGCGTGGCCGTTCTCGGCTCGACGTTCGGCAGCCTGGCCTTCCCGGGTTTTGCCGCTTACAGCGCCAGCAAGTTCGGATTGCGCGGCCTGGTCGAAGGTCTGGGCCGCGAGTATGCCGGCAGCACAGTCAAGTTCCAGTACCTGTCACCACGCGCCACCCGCACAGATTTAAACAGCGCCGCCGTGGATGCCATGAACGCCGAACTGGGCGTTTCCCACGACTCGGCCGAGAAGGTCGCAACGGCCTTGTTGCAGGCACTGCGCTCTGGCAATCCGCGCTTGCAGCTTGGCTGGCCAGAGCGGCTGTTCGCTCGGTTGAACGGCCTGCTGCCAGAGCTGGTGGACCGTAGCCTCCGCAAACAGTTACCCATCGTCAGGCGCCATGCCAGCAGTGGCACCACCGCGGCGAGTTCTTCCGCATCCCCTCCCAGCAAGGACACCTCCCATGAAGCGCACGCAGGGTAAGACCATGTTCTATCTCATTCTTATTGCCGCCGCCGTATTGGTCGGGGTCGCTGTGGCTGCCGAACCATCAGTGCCGGTGGCGCAGATCCGTGACCGCTGGGCGCAGATCAACTACCAGACGCCCAAGCCGCAGCGCGAGGCGGCGTTCATGGCCCTGTCCAAGCAGGCCGCGCAAGCTCGGCAGGCGGCCCCGAGGGATGCCGGCGCGCTGATCTGGGAGGGCATCGTGCTGTCCAGCCTTGCTGGCGAGAAAGGTGGCATGGGCGCACTCAGCCTGGTCAAGCAGGCCCGCGACGATTTCGAGGCAGCGCTGAAACTGGATCCCCGGGCCCTGGATGGCGCGGCGTATACCAGCCTGGGCGCGCTCTACTACCAGGTTCCAGGCTGGCCGCTGGGCTTCGGCGATGACGATCGGGCGCGCCAGCTGTTGAAGAAAGGGCTGGATATCGACCCCAATGGCATCGATGCCAACTATTTCTACGGCGATTTCCTGCGCGATCAGAAGGAGTGGGGCCCAGCGCAGGCGGCGCTGCAGAAGGCACTGGCAGCGCCAGCCCGGCCAGGACGGGATGTGGCCGATGCCGGCCGCCGGCATGAGATCGAGGCCAAGCTGCACGATGTTATGGGCCATCTTGCAAAGTGAAGTCCGCGACTGGACACTGCCCTCATGCGCATCCTCCTCGTCGAAGATGATCGTTCCCTGGGTGAAGGCATCCGGACCGCGCTTCGCCGGGGCGCGTTCGCCGTGGACTGGGTGGAAGACGGCACGGCCGCCCTCTTGGCCGCCCAAGATGGTGATTTTGATCTGGTGGTGCTGGATCTGGGGCTGCCACGGGTAGATGGCATCGAGGTGATCCGCCGGATTCGGGCGGCGGCAAACCCGGTTCCGATTCTGGTACTCAGCGCCCGTGAACGACCGGCCGACCGTACGCTCGGGCTTGACGTTGGCGCAGATGACTACCTTGGGAAGCCCTTTGATACCGCCGAGCTGCTGGCACGCGTACGCGCACTCGTCAGACGCAGCAGTGGGCGTTCGCATCCCACGCTGGACTCCGGTGACCTCCATCTTGATCCTGCTACGTTGGAGGCGAGATGGAAAGGACGGACGCTGGATCTGACTCGTCGCGAGTTCTCGCTGCTGAGATTGTTGATGGAACAGAACGGGCGACCGATGGCGCGGGAAACGATCCAGAAGCACCTCTACGGCTGGGATGAAGACGTCGCCAGCAATGCGGTGGATGTTCATGTGCATCAACTGCGGCGCAAGGTCGATCCTGCAGTCGTGCGTACTGTGCGGGGCATCGGGTATGCGCTGGGGCAGTCGTCGGAGACGGATGCATGAGGTCCATGAGACGCAGCCTGCTATGGACCCTGCTGGGAACCTTGGCGGTTCTGATGGCCGTGGCCGGATTCTTCAGCTATCGCGCCGGCCTACAGGAAGCGGGGGAAATGTTCGATGCCCGGCTGGTGCAGTCCACGCGGGTACTGATGGGCCTGGTAGATGAGCCGCTAAGTGATCTGACTGCGTTTCCGGGCGATCCCATTGTGCTGCGTGGCTGGCACGGGCACGCTGAAGGCGTCGGAGAGGCGCTGGCATTCAGCGATGGACATGCCTATGAGAGCAAGCTTGCTTTCCAAGTGTGGGACACGAAGCAGCGATTGCTGCTCCGCTCAGATAGCGCTCCAACGCGGCCACTGGCTCCATTGGTGGCCGGCTACGACAGTCCTGTGATCGACGGAGAACAATGGCGCACTTTCACATTGCAGACTCGCGAGGGCCGTTGGTTCCAGTCTGGCGAGCGGTCGGACATCCGCGAAGAGTTGGCAGAAGATATTGCGGGAGGCACCATGCTGCCACTGCTGCTGGCGCTGCCCTTGATGGCGCTGGTGATCTTGTGGAGCGTCAATTACGTGACCCGCTCGCTGCAGAGCGTCTCGGACCAGATCGGCAGGCGCGACCCCGAGCGCATGTCGCCATTGGAAGCTTCTGACGTTCCGCGCGAGGCGCAAGGGTTGGTGTGGGCTGTGAACGGCCTGCTTGGGCGATTGAGTGAGGCGCTTGCACGGGAGCGTCGATTTGTTGCCGACGCGGCGCACGAGTTGCGCACGCCGATCAGCGCACTGAAAGTGCATGCTGAGAATGCCCGCATGGCGCAGGATGAAGAAGGAAGGGCGAGCGCCCAGGACATGGTGGGCGACTCAGTAGCGCGACTGGAGCGCCTGGCGTCGCAGTTGCTCACACTCAACCGCGCAGAGGCCGTATCCCGGTTGACTTCGGTGCGCCTGAGACTCGACGCCCTGGTTGGGGTGGAAGTGGATGCGCTGCGTCCCATCCTGTCGCTGAATCGTCAATGGCTCCAGCTGAAGCTGGACAGCGCGGAGATCAAGGGTGACGAGCCCGCGTTGACGGCGTTGGTTCGCAACCTGCTGGAAAACGCGGTTCGCTACACCCCTGTCGGCGGTCGCCTGAATGTCCGCGTGAAACAGGCGGAGGGTAGGGTGTTGCTCATCATCGCCGACAGCGGCCCCGGCATCGCGGAGGAAGAGCGCGATCGCGTGTTCGACCGCTTCTATCGAACGCTGGGCAGCCGGGTGCAAGGCAGCGGGCTTGGGCTGTCCATTGTCCGGGAGGTGGCTGACGCCCACGGCGCGAGCGTCACGCTGAGCTACTCGCAGGAGCTGGGCGGTCTTGAGGTGACGGTGAATTGGGCAGCAGATTCGGCGTATCGTGCCGCCATCTCCAGGTGAAAGCCGGACGCCCGGAGAGGACCCGAGAAACGTGGCTTAAGGATCATGGCTGTCCCCTTTCTGCAGTGCGACGGTGAATGAGGCCATGCATGAGTACACCAGCGACCATGGCCGCAACGAAGATGATCGCGAAGGGCTGGCCGGTTCCCAGCAATGCGATCGCTGGGCCGGGACACACTCCGGCCAGTCCCCAACCCAGGCCGAATATCGCTGCACCCATGACCAGGCGCCAATCAATGGTTCGATGGGTGGGAATGTGCAGCGATGCGGCAAGCACCGGCGTTCTGCGAGCGCGTACCCACAGGTAGGCTGCACTGGAAGGGATCAGCGCGCCCAGCATGACCAGCGCCAAGGAGGGATCCCAGGCATCGCTCACATCAAGGAAAGCAAGCACGCGAGTTGGGTTGGCCATATCGGATATGACCAGTCCCAGCCCGAAGAGTGCGCCGCACAGGAACGCGGTGAGACGTTTCATGCCGTACCTCCAGCCAGAATCCGCACAAGGGTCGCTGTGGCCATGCCCGTGAGCATGAACACGCAGGTAGCCACCACCGACCTTGGCGATGCCCGGCCCAGGCCGCAGACACCGTGCCCACTGGTACAGCCAGCGCCAAGACGAGTTCCGTAACCTACCAGCAATCCGGCAATCACCAATACCACTGCTCCCGTTGCGGAAGGCGACGGCAGTGCTATGGGTCTGGCCGCCAACGCCAAGCCAGAGGCCAGGGCAAGTCCTGCCAGAAACAGGACAGCACTGCCGCGCCCCCCGTCACCCGGCATGCCAACTGTCTTGGCAAGCAGGCCGGAAACGCCGGCAACGCGACCGAGAAGGACTAGATACGCACCGGCTGCTGCACCGATCATGGCACCGCCAATTAGCGGCCAATACCACGCAAGATGAGAGAGCGTCATAGCAGGTCCACCGGCAGCTTGAGGTAGCGCACGCCGTTTTCCTCGGGTTCGGGCAGATGGCCGGCGCACATGTTGACCTGCACGGAAGGCAGGAGCAGTCGCGGCATCGGGAGCGTCGCATCGCGGGCTTCGCGCATTTCCACGAACATGGCTTCGGTCACGCTCTCGTGGACATGCAGGTTGGCTGTCTTTTCTGCACCGATGGTCGTTTCCCATGCGAAATGGTCCCGTCCGTTGGCTTTGTAGTCATGGCACAGGAAGACGCGGGTAGCGTCGGGCAGGGACAGCAAACGCTGGATCGAGCGATACAACTGGCGAGCCGAGCCGCCTGGAAAGTCGCATCGGGCGGTGCCGTAGTCCGGCATGAACAGCGTGTCTCCAGGAAATACGGCGTCACCGATCACGTACGCCAGACAAGCGGGGGTATGGCCCGGCACGTGCAGCGACATCGCCTGGAGGTTGCCGATGTGGAAGGACGCGCCATCGGCAAACAGGCGATCGAACTGGCTGCCATCCCGCTTGAATGCAGTACCGGCATTGAAGACCTTGCCAAAGGCTTCCTGGACCGTGGTGATGCGTTCGCCAATGGCGAGCGCGCCTCCCACCTGGTGCTGCAGCCAGGGCGCTGCGGACAGGTGGTCGGCATGGGCGTGAGTTTCCAGCAACCATTGAACCTGCAGGCGCTCGGCACGCACGTAGTCCACCAACGCCGATGCGGAGGCTGTAGAAGTGCGGCCTGCGGCCATGTCGAAGTCCAGGACGCTGTCGATGATGGCGCACGCTGAAGAGGATGGATCGCGTACAACGTGGCTGGCAGTGAACGTGGCAGGATCGAAGAAGGTCTTCACGCAAGGCGAGGGAAGCAGGCCGGCGCGCGCATCGTTGGCCACGCGCACAGCCTGCTCTAGAGGGGCGTCTACCGCAACGGACAGGTTCACGACTGGATCCTGGAGGAATGGCGACTATATAATTACATGCTTGCATACACTATGCAACTGTGGGGGGCGTGGTAGATTTCGCAGCCTGCCGCTTCTATTTGCCATCACATCATCCGCCCGAGTTGCCAATGCCCGTGACCAGCCCCCCATTCAGCCCGTCAGACCTAGCCACGATGAAGGAGCGCGTGCCCGAAGTAGCCGAGCTGCTGCGCTTCATAGCCACTCCTTCGCGCCTGTTGCTGCTGTGCCAGCTTGCGCAAGGTGAAATGACGGTGGGTGGACTGGAAGAGGCCACCGGCATTCGACAGCCGGCGCTTTCCCAGCAACTAGCCGAACTCCGTCAACGAAAGCTGGTAGCGACCCGACGAGAATCGCGGTCGATTATTTACCGCATGACAGACTCGCGAGTCGCAGCACTGCTGGGCGCGATGCATGGAATCTTCTGTGTGGACGAGGCTTCACCTTGAAGCGGCGTGACGCATCCCAAGCAGGAGTGGGCTGATCGCATCGCCAGGGAGGAGCTTGGGCCATTGGTGGACGGTGAACTCCTTAAGGCGCTGCCAAGCGCGTTCCAAACCTGCCAAGCGCGTTCCAAACGGACAATACGCCCAAGCCGTCCAGGCCTGCCAGTGCTCAAGAATTCTCCCGCGACCATCGCCGGCACTGCTCATACACATCCCCATCCCACCAGGCATGAAACTCCTTAGGCCGCGTAATGCGGTCCATCAGGGCGCGTGTCTTGGCCTTGTCGCCGGCCTGGCAAGCGAAATAGGCAAAGTTCTGCAGGTTCCAGTCAGACGGATACCGGGCCAGCACATCATCAATTTCCTGGCTCATCAACGGCCAATCCACCTGTTTTTCAGCGAACGGGCTGCTGTAATAGCTGCCCGCGGTGGACCAGTAGATGCGCGCATAGAGGGCAGGGCGGTCATCCTGAGGTATCAGGTGATCGAACGTTGTCGCGATGAGTTTCCGATTCGGCTGATGTGCCGTTGCCTGAAGGTTTCGGCCAGCGGCTATTACGAGTGGAGCAAGCGTCCTGCCAGCGCCCGGCAGCTCGACAATGAGCGCCTGGTACTACGAATGCGTGAGCTTCACGAGGACAGCCGGGGTACGCTGGGAGCTGGCCGCATGCGCGAAGACCTGGCTGAGGAGGGCGAGACTGCCAGCCTGAACCGGGTAGCACGCCTGATGGCGGCCGACTGCCTGCAGGGTTGGCCTCGGCGCAAACGCCGGGGGCAGCGTGGCAGTCCGGCCGTGATGCCACCGGGCGTGGTCAACCTGCTCGAACGCGATTTCGTCGCGCTGGAGCCGGAGACCAAGTGGGTGACCGATATCACCGAGATCAAGACCCAGCAGGGCAAGTTGTATCTGTGCATCGTGCTGGATCTTTATGACCAGCGCGTTGTGGGATGGTCAATGCACGATCGACAGGACCGTCAGATGGTGATCCGGGCTGTGCAGATGGCGGTGTGGCAGCGGCAAGGAAGTCATGCGGTGACCCTGCATTCGGACCGTGGTAGTCAGTTTCGCAGCGGTGACTATCAGGGGTATCTCGCCGCCAACAGCCTGATCTGGTCAATGAGCGCGGTGGGGCATTGCGGTGACAACGCGGCCTGCGAAGGCTTTTTCGGGCTGCTCAAGCGTGAGCGGATCTATCGAACGAGCTACCGCACACTCGATGCGGCACGAGCGGATGTGTTTGACTACATCGAGCGACGCCACAACCCGAGGATGCGCAGAAGGGTCGCCAGGCAGGATCAGAAGATTGCAGCTCTTTTAGAACCGTCCGTGATATCGGGGTAGAACCCCCTGGACGCCGGCGCCGTTAGAGATTGCACGCGCCCGCCCCTGGGAGGACCTTGTCGCCCGCGAGCTGGGCGATCCATGAAGTGCCCCCTATGGCGGGAACTGGTGGATAGGTCGGTTCCGGACAAGAGAACTGCCCAAACTAGGAAGCTGCTTCCATTGATGTTGTTCCGCCTCGTCGACAAAAGTCCTAGTGCTTGACGATTAGGGTGCGTTATCCCCAGTGCGGAAGACGCCTTGACGAGCGCATCTGGGTTGTCCCCGCGGGGCGGCTCCCAGTTCTTCCTGCGGTTGTATAGGCTTCCCCTGCAGACGAGCTTCGAGCGGCCTTCGCCATGGGGTAGTTGGCAAAGATCTGAGCAAATTGCTAATCAGCGGTGGTCCGTCTAGCAGAGTGCGGCTCTCCACGTCGGCCTACCTCGAGAGTCACTGGGATTGATCTTATTTCAGTGGTGGGAGCACGTCGTGCGACGCGCACGGTGGCGGCGGCGTACGCAAAAAGCCGTAGCGGCGTGGACCGCCGTGGTGCAGCCCTAGGCGCACCGCCTTCCCTCTCCCAGCAAGCCGATAAGAGTTCGGGCGTCCGGTGGCAGGAGGGCGGCTTCACGGTACCAGCCCGAGTTCCACTCAGGCGTTGGTCTCTGACCTAGGGCCCATATAGATCGTCCGGATCGATGCCGGCGCCCCAGAGCAGGCGGTCGCGCCGGACCTGCTCAGCCCATTTTTCACGTAGTTCGGGGACCTGGACGTCTGCTGCGGCACCACAGTCTGGACAAGTCAGTACGATCATGTCGGGAGCTTGGCTTAGCCCCTGTGCTTTCGACAGGCGGGCGACGTAGTCACAGGCCGAGCACTTGCAGAAGATTGCTTCGATTTCATCGAAGCTTCCATTCAGACGAAATGTCGAACGGATCCTGAGGATCTGGAAGGGGCTTTGGGGAGACATGTGTCTAGCCAAGTAGGGGCTGGACACGGGCACGAAGGATTTCGTGTCGGAGAAGAGCCAAGAGCCGGCAGTCTCTCACAGGAGCGTGAACGCTTCATAAAAAGTGAATCCGCCGCTTGGCGACTGTAACCTTCCCCATCTACAGCGGAGAGATCGAGATGAGTTTCCAGCATCCCTCGGCAATCTCTTCTGCTCCAGGATCTCCTCGAAGGCTGGGCCGACGTTCCAAGCGCTCCCTAAGGTCCAGTAGCCAAGCCAGGCGGGTGCCGTGTGGGTTCCTGATATAGATGTCGCAGGCTAGCCGGACAATCGGTGCGACCTCATGGCGGAAATTTACCGCAGGGAGCGTTCCGGCATTGAAGGCCAGTTCCCAGTGGCTTAGCTCTCTGCTGACGTCTACGTAGTCTTTGTCTCTAGGGCTTTCCATGGCAGTTCTCCTATAAGAGCTTGGACTCTACTCGCTCGGTTGCTGGCCTGTTTGCGCCGTCGTTCATAAACGGGCTGCTGCTACACGCTTCCCCAACAGGCAAAAGAGGACTGTGGTTGTGCAGCACTGGGCTGTAATGGAGTAACAAATGAACAACGTCAACCAAAGTCACGGCACTCGCTCCACCGAAGGTAGCGACGCAGAGCGAACCGCTCACAAGGCACAGGGCCAAGAAAACGGCGAAAAGCTCGGCGGGGGGGCAGATGGAAAGGATGAGAAGGATCCCCAGAAGCAGAAGCAGCAGAGCGGCCAAGAGGGCGGTCGGCAGGGCGGTGGCAAGGATGAACAGGGCGAGCAGCGGAATGCTCCCCGCTAAGCCATGACGAGAAGCCGCGCGCCGCGCGGCTTTCTTTTGACCACGCGGACGCAGAAATTATGGCCTTGCACGAGGAAACGGTGAGCCTGATGGCCAAGATCATGTACCAGTCCAGGCCGTCAAGAACGACGACGATGGGGGCGTGCCGAACTTGTCGTTGCCCCAGTCCAGGCGGAATGGAGTGCGCGCGTTGTCTCACTGATGAGCTAGGGAGAGTTATTGAGAATCATGGGGCCGCAATTCGTTGGCTTGATTCCTTCCTGAAAGTGCAGCAGGACGAGGCCCAGGTACTCCTGTGCGCCTCTCGCGCCATGCGCAGGACATCTGGCTGAGCAATTGAGATGGGTTAGGTACTCACATGCCTTTTTTTATCAGCATCTACGATAGAAATGGAACCGGTCTTCGGCTTCCCGCGGGTTGGTGGATTGACTTGTCGGGCTCTCCCCCGGCGTTGGTCCGGCGATCGACCCGGATCGATTTGCCGATGACGTTCGTAGATGAGCATCCGCGGCTCGAGCCGGTTGTTCTGGAGGACCTCTGTCGCCGCATCGAGGGTGCACAATGGCTGATATAGATAGGTACGACCCAAGGATCGTGCGTTGGCTTAGTTTTCGCTTGAAGAACGGTCAGTCCATAGGTCCAGAAAAACTTAAAGCGATCTGGTCAGACGCGTCTGAGACCAACAATTGCATTGTGCGCAGGGAGCATGACCCGGACGGTCACGTGGTCTATGCGCTTTACGGGTCGCGTGGGCTTCAGCTGCCACGGCGCGCCGAAATTAGGCTGCGGAGAATGCTGGAAGATGCAGGCTACGCGTTCACCATGGGAGCGATAGCCGTCCGGCATCCAGTTGAAGGCTAGTCCTGCCTTCGACCCTAAGTCGACGTGAGATTAGAGATCGTTATCAGAGGTAGGGTGGATGTCCGCTCCTGGCCGATAGGGGACATCGGGGGAAAGGAGATCAGGGCTCGCTATCAGTGATGGATACAAAGCGTCTATGACGGAGTTTTGCTGATCATCCAGGGTAGTAACAGTGACTACTCTCCTCACGTCCTCGGTGGCAACCTGTCGTCACGCTGGTGCCAGTTGGGCAGCTGCGGCGCGTGGCGTTTGAGCATGGCCTGGATGGCCGCGTGCGCTTGACCTCTCTCAGTGTGCTCGCATTGGTCCAGAATCTCCCCAGCCAGCAATTCAAACTGCGGCCAGAACTGTGCCGGATGCCGCACCTGCGCCAACCAGTGCACCAGCATCTCGCCCAGCGCATCAAGCTGCACCTGGATTTCGGGGCGAACGTTCATCCCGTGGCCGGCCCCAGATCAAGCGCGACACGGTAGTGATGGCCGTCATCCCGAAGCAGGACGGTAAGGTCCGGCTGCAGCATGCCATCCACATGCAGCGTAGGCTGGCCGTGCGCAGTGCGGGTCACCACGAATTCGTAGAAGCTGCGGCCGAAGCGGTAGCTCAGTTCGAATGATGGCCAGTGATCGGGCAGGCAGGGCGCGAGCGAGAGGCGATTGCCCTCACGACGTATGCCGAGCAGGGATTCGACCAGCAGGCGATACATCCAACCGGCCGAACCGGTGTACCACGTCCAGCCGCCGCGCCCGACGTGTGGAGATACGGCGTATACGTCCGCCGCCAACACATAGGGCTCGACGCGGTAGGTCTGCACCGCCTCCGGATCCAGCGCGTGGTTGAGCGGGTTGATCATGCCGGCCAGCTCCCAGGCACGCACCGTGTCTCCCTGCTGTGCGAATGCCATGGCCGCCCACACGGCGGCGTGGGTGTACTGGCCGCCATTCTCGCGCACGCCAGGCACGTAGCCACGAATGTAGCCGGGGTCTTCCGTGGTCTGGTCGAAGGGCGGATCAAGCAGCTGGATCAGCTTGGCGTCCTTTCGCACCAGATGCGTGTACAGCGAATCCAGCGCTTGCGTGGCACGCTCAGGTGCAGCAACGCCTGACAGCACCGACCAGCTCTGTGAAATCGAGTCGATGCGGCACTCCTGGTTCTGTGACGAGCCCAACGGGGTGCCGTTGTCGAACCAGGCGCGGCGATACCATTGCCCATCCCAGGCATGCTGTTCGAGATTCTGGCGCAGGCTTTCGGCCTGTTTTTTGCACCATTGCGCCCGGGGCGCATCGCCACGCGCGTTGGCCACCCCGATGAAGCGGTGGAGCGTGTCATGCAGGAAGAAGCCGAGCCACACACTTTCACCGCGCTGCTGGTCTCCGACGCGGTTCATGCCATCGTTCCAATCACCGCTCCCCATCAACGGCAGGCCGCGCTCGCCAAGCAGCCGGCAACCGCGTTCAAGCGCCAGGACGCAGTGCGCATACAGGGTGTCGCGCTGCGTCGAAGGTGTAGGCGTGTCGTAGTAGCCTTCCTCTTCAGCGGTCACTGCACGCCCCTCGATGAAGCCGACCACGTCCTCCAGCACGCTCGCGTCGCCGGTGACCTCCAGGTAACGGCACGCGCCATGGGGTAGCCACAGATAATCGTCGGAGCAGCGGGTGCGCACGCCCCGACCTTGCGGCGGATGCCACCAGTGCATCACGTCGCCTTCGGTGAACTGGTGTGCAGCGCACAGCAGCAGGTGTTCGCGGGTCAGCTCCGGGCGAGTGTGCACGAGGGCGAGCGCGTCCTGCAGTTGGTCGCGGAAGCCGAACGCTCCGCCTGACTGATAGTAGCCACTGCGCGCCAGGTAGCGGCACCCCAGTGTCTGGTAGATCAGCCAGCCATTGGCCAGTGCGTCCAACGCCGGGTCCGGCGTACGCACCTGCACCGTGGCCAGCACATTGCGCCAGTGGATGCGCACCGCGTCCAGCGCGTCGATGGCCTCCTGGGCGCCCTGGCGGCTTCGTGCCAGCGCCAGCGCTTCCTCGCGGTCGCGGCCGGCGCCAAGGCGGAACGTGGTTTCACTGCGGTCGCCCGGCGGCAGCTCCAGTGGCACCTGGATCGCCGCACAGGGATCCAGGCCTGCGCCCATCCGTCCATCCAGCCGTTCGCGCCGCAGCGCCGCCGGTGCATGCAGGCTGCCGTTGCGGCCGATGAACTCCAGGCGATCACAGGTCCAGCCACAGCCGTCGGCATCGGTGTCGAAGAAGGCCATACGGCCGCCGAAGTCGGTGCTGTAGGCATTCCGCGCCAGCAGCGCCCCGGTCTGTGGATCGCGCTCGGTGACCACGTGCATGCGCGACTTCGCGCGCAGGTCACCCATCACCCATTCGACGTAGCCGATGGCCGACAGCCGCCGTGTCCTGCCCGACAGGTTGTGCAAGCGCAGGACCGAGAACTTCAATGGCGCGGCGACGTCGACAAACACCCACAGTTCACTGGCGATGCCGTCCTCCACATGCTCGTAGACGGTGTAGCCGAATCCATGGCGCGTACGGTATGCCCCGGTGCCCCTGCGCGGCAGCGGCATTGGCGACCAGACGTGACCGGTTTCCTCATCGCGCAGGTAAAACGCCTCGCCGCCCGTGTCCGAGACCGGGTCGTTGAGCCAGGGCGTCAAGCGGAATTCGTGCGCATTCTCGAACCACGTGTAGCCCGGCGCACTTTCGCTGACGACCGTGCCCAGGCGGGCGTTGGCGATCACGTTGGCCCATGGCGCCGGCGTCGGCGCGCCTTCGCGCACCACCACGACGTACTCGCGACCGTCCTCGCTGAAACTGCCGGTGCCGTTGTCGAACTGGCCGACGCCACGGTAGGGAAGGAACGGCCACGGATCATCCATCTCCTCGTCGTGCTCGGCGCCCGGGGGCAAGCCGGCGTCGGGGCCCGCGTCGGTGACGATGGGGAGCCCCGGAGCCGCCTCCGGCGACACTGCCAGTTCCTGCTGTACCGCCTGCGGCACCAGGGGCGGGATCCGTCGCTGAGGCAACGGTTGGCGGCCGACCTGCGCAGCGAGGGTGCCGTCCTCGTCGCTGATCACCGCCCGTGCCACCGCCTGCAACAGGACTCGGTCCTCGTGGGTCATGTTCTGCACCGGCCGTACGAAGATGCCGCCGGGGCGGTCCAGCAGGCCCGTTTCCGAACTCGCGGCCACCATCCCCAGAATCTGGTCCTGCAGTTCCTGCCGATAGCCGGCCTTGCTGTCGTTCCAGATGACCAGATCGGTATTGAGCCCCTTCTGGCGCCAATAGGCGTGCGCCTGCACCAGCTGTCTGACCAGTTCCACGTTGTCCGCATCGGTGACCTTGAGCAGCACGATGGGCAGGTCACCCGAGATGGCATGGCTCCACAGCCCGGATTGTCCGCGCTGGTTCTGCAGCAGGACCCCGGCACCCGCGCGCAGCAGTGGCCCGGCATACAGCACGTGGGCGGCCAAGCGCTCGTACAGCGCCGCCTCGGCCTGGCTGGCGTTGATCTGCCGGCGCACCACCTGGCTGTGTGTCCATGCCAGGTCGAAGACGCGGTCGGCCAGGCGGCGGTCACGGTATTTGTCTACCAGTACCTCGCAACCGGGGCGGTCGGCGCCGACGCCATACACCATGTCCAGCTGCACCGTCTGCTCTGGCCCAAGCACCACGCGGACGCGGATGGCCACGATCGGATCGAGCACTGAGCCGTCGGTGCCGGACAGATCGGCATCGGTGGTCAACGCCTGCGGCGCCCGTGGCGTGTTGCCACGGCCCAGGAAGCGCGCACGGTCGGTTTCGTAGGAGATCGAGACGACTGCTGCGTCATGCACCGCTACCAGATGGAACATCCATGGCGGCACCTCGTGGTGCGAACGAGGACGGCGGGTGCACAACACGGCCTGCTTGGCCGCCAGGATCTCGCTCTGCACGAAGAGATTGCTGAAGGCCGGATGCGCAACGTCGGCCGCGGCGGGTGCCAGTACCACTTCGGCATAGGTGGTGACCTCCACGGTGCGCGGGCGACGGCTGCGATTTGTCAGGCGCAGGCGCCTGAGCTCGATGTCGTCTTCGGCGGAGATGGCAACCTGCAGGTGGCTCTCGCAGCCGCGGCGCGTACCACGGAATTCCGCCTTGGCGTCCGAGAAGATCGCCTCGTAATGGTCTACCGCCACGCAGGTGGGTTGGTACGCAGCAGACCAGAACTCGCCGCTGTCCACATCACGCAGATAGCAGAACGACCCCCAGGCGTCGGTGGTGCCATCCTCACGCCAGCGGGTGAGCGACAGGTCGCCATGGCGGCTGTAGCCACCGCCGGCGTGGGTCAGCATGCCGTGATAGCGGCCGTTGGACAGCAGCTGTACTTCCGGGCGGGGGCCGCCCGGATCCTGCAGCACACGCAGCGACGTCTCGTCCTCGGCCATGGCCGAGTGCTCGCCCAGCGCCTCCACCTCGTGCGGGTGGAATACGCCGATGCGCGGAATGCGCTCCTGCAGCAACAGCAGGGTGGCCTGGAACTCGACATCGGCAAGGAACCGGCGCTGCATTGGCTGATCGCGCAGCAGGTAGTCCAGCGACAGCAGACCCATGCCCTGGTGGTGGGCCATGAACGAACGCAACAGTACGTGATCCTGCCCGGGCGGCACTCGCGCGGGCGTGTAGTCGATGGCCTCGTACATGCCAAAGCGCCCGGTAAAGCCCAATTCCGCCAGCTCCTGCAGGTTCTGGCAGGCTGCTTCCGGCGCCACCATCAGTGCCATCATGCTCGCATAGGGTGCGATGACCCGATCCTGGCCGAGGCCACGCTTGAGCCCCAGCCCCGGCACACCAAACGCCCGGTACTGGTAGTTCAGGCGGGCGTCGACGGCGTTGTAGCCGGACTCGGACACCCCCCATGGCAGGTTCAGGGTACGACCGTAGACGATCTGCGCCTCGACCGCGTGCCGCGTGGTCTGGTCCAGCAGCGTGTCCGGATAGCTGGGCATCACCAGCTGGGGCATGAGGTACTCGAACATCGAGCCACTCCATGACAACAGCGTCGGCGTACCGTTGACCTCGGTGAGCATCCGCCCAAGCGCGAACCAGCTTTCCTGCGCCAGCTGGCCCTGGGCGATGGCGACGAAGGCGCACAGCCGCGCTTCGGAGGCCAGCAGGTCGTAGAAGCTGTTGTCGAGGCGATGGTCGTCGACGTTGTAGCCGATCGAGAGCAGGTTGCGGGTGCGGTAGAACAGGAACCCGTATTCCATCAGCGAGAACTGCCCGGCGCGGTGCGCAAGGCCCTGCAGCTCCTCAATGCGCGCGCGCGCGTCCGCACCCGCTGTACCGGGCAGGGCGGCCAGCTGGCGGAGGCTTGGCACCGGGGCCTCGTCGTCCATCGTGGCATCGGCAGGGAGGTCAGCGAGTGCCGCCTGGGCGGCGTGGCATTCGGCAGCGAACAGGCCCGGCCAATGCAGTTCGCCTTCCCCGGGCGACGGTGGCGCGGGCCACTGCGCCAGCAATAGGTCGGCCAGGTCCGCCAACTCCTGCAAGCGGGCAAGAGTCTCCGCCGTTCCGGCAGGGCGGTCGATACACGTTGAGGCCAGACGCTGGCGAAGGTGATTGAGCGCCTCGACCAGTGGTGCATCGTTGGGGCGACAACGCTGCCGTTCCTCTTCCAGTACACCGAGCGTATCGGCCAAACCATCGAACGTGTGCGGCGCCAGTACCGGCGCATCCACCAGCGCGAGCAGGCCCTGGCGCAGCGTCAGCAGGTGGCCGGCCAGGTTGCCGCTGTCCACGGTGGAGACATAGCGCGGCGGCAGCGGCGCCAGGGTTCCGGTGTCGTACCAGTTGAGGAAGTGACCGCGATGGCGCGGCAGCTTGTCCAGCGTATCGAAGGTGAGGGCCGTACGTTCAGCAACCGCGCCCATCTGCAGGTAGCCGAAATCCCAGGCCGACAGATTGGCCAGAAGGGACAGGCCGATGTTGGTTGGCGAGGTGCGGCGTGCCACCACCAGCGACGGATGCTCCTGGATGTTGTCCGGTGGCAACCAATGATCCTGCTCACGCACCCAGGCCTGGAAGAAAGACCAGGTGCGCCGCGCCAGCCGGCCCAGAAACGCCCGCTGCGTAACGGACAGCTCCGCCACGATGGCCGCAGGGGGACGGCCCAACCAAGCCATCAACGCCGGCGCAAAGGTCCATGCCAACAGCAAGGGCAGGGCGGCCGGCAATGCCTGCGGGCGCACGCTGGCCACTGCCGCCAACAGAGCCAGTGACAGCAGTGAGGCCGGCGCCATCACCCTCCATTCCGCGCCGCGGTCACTACCGAGACGGCGCTCGACTTCGCTGGAGGGGTTCCACTGCAGCAGGTGACGGCGCGTGACGGCCATGCGCCAGAGTGTGCGCAGCACCGCATCACTGGCCAGCAACGCTTCGAAGGGCAGACATGCGACCTGGGTCGACGCGCGCAGCAACGACTGCAGCGTACCGCGCCCTACCTTGATGTAATGCGCCTCCAGCGGTGTGTCGTCCGGAACGTTCAGTGCATCGCGCAGCATTCCTACCAGCGGCGGGGCGAACCACAGGGCCAGCACCCACGCCGTCCAGGCAGCAGGGTTTCCGGCATACAACCAGCCCAACACCAGCAAGGCCAGGGCAGCGATCGGCACCAGGCTGCGGCGCAGGTTGTCCAGCAACTTGCCGCGGGACAGCAGGCTGAGCCGGTTGCGCTCCCAGCCCGGGCCCGGGCGCGGTGTCCACGGCATCAACCAGGGCAACAGCTGCCAGTCACCGCGGATCCAGCGCGCACGGCGCTTGGCGTCGGCGGCGTAACGTTCGGGGTAGTCCTCGTACAGGCGCACGTCACTGACCAGACCTGCGCGCGCATAGCAGCCTTCCAGCAGGTCGTGGCTGAGGATGCGGTTCTCGGGCAGGCGGCCCTCGAGCGCTAGTTCGAAGGCGTCGACGTCATAGATGCCCTTACCCACGAACGAGCCTTCGTCGAACAGGTCCTGGTAGACGTCGGAGACCATGCGCGTGTATGGATCGATGCCAGGCTCGCTGCCGAACATCCGGGCAAAACGCGAGGTTCGGCGCCGGCCCAGGCTGGTGCCTACGCTGGGCTGCAGGATGCCGTACCCCTCCACCACGCGTTGCAGCGTCGGGTCGAAGCGCGGGCGGTTGAGTGGGTGCGCCAAGGTGGCGACAAACGCGCGTGCCGCATCCCGCGGAAGTTGCGTGTCCGAATCCAACGTGATGACGTAACGGACACCGATCAACGCCGCCGCGTCGCCGACGATGCGCATGAACGCGGCGGCGTCGCCCTGACGGAGCAGGGCATTGAGCGCTGCCAGCTTGCCGCGCTTGCGCTCGTGTCCCATCCACACGCCTTCACCAGGATTCCATTGCCTGGGGCGGTGCAGCAGGTAGAAGCGATCACCGCGCTCTGGCGCGTAGCGCCTGTTCAGCTCTTCGATCCGCGCCACGGCGTGCGCAAGCAGGGCGTCGTCCATCGGCACCGTGGCTGCCGCTGCGTCGAGAAAGTCCGTCAGCAGCAGGAAGCGCAGCTGGGGATCCCGGTTGGCCAGGAAGCGGACCTCCAGCGCTTCCACCAGCACGTCGATTCCGTCCATGCTGGACAGCATCGAGGGGACCGCGACCACGGTGGCGCAGGCGGCAGGAATGCCCTCGCTGAAATCCAGCTTGGGCAGCGGCCTGGGTGCAACCAGCACCGTCGCTGCCCAGTTCACCAGCACGATGCCCAGTTCACTGAACACCAGCAGCGCGAGCAGCGCGGCCAGACAGATGTGTACAGAACCACCGCCGGTTGCCAGCAGGGCAGCGGTGGCCAGAACTGCCAGCAGGGCGATCGGCAGCAGGTACAGCGCAAGCGGCACGCGATGTGCCAGTTGCCGTGCCCTGCGGTGGCGCGGTGCTGCCTCCGCTACCGCTTCAACGGTGGCGTTGCGGCCTTCGCCAACCAGCCAGTAGCCCACGTGCGTGCGCGGCCCATCCGGCGGCGTAGCCGCCCGTGCCAGATCCAGTGCGATGCTGGCAACGCGCTCCTCTGCCATTCGGCTACCGCGGGCGATCTTCTCCACCACGTGGCGATAGCTGTCGCGGGTGGCGAAATCCATTTGCGCGTACACGGCCATCGGGTCTTCCCGCAGGCGCTGCTCCACCACACTCATCTCTTCAACAAACGTGCGCCAATCCATGGTGGACAGAAAGCGCAGGCTGCCGATGCTGTTGCCGATGGATACCTGATCGGCCGCCTGCTGCTGCCCCTCGGCGGCGACCAGCTCGTCCACGCGCTGCCCGGCCGCTGCAGCCCATTGTTCCAACCATGCGACAGGCATGGCCCACGCACCGCCGCGCCCCTGCAGCGAGCGCGTCAGCTCGGCGATGAATGCGCCGGTCAACGGCGGCGCGGACCGTGCCATGTCGGCAACCACGAGGACCACTTCGGTGGGGGTCTCGGAGGCGGCTTGATTCAGGTTGTCAGCCCATTTCGAAGCCAGGCGTCGCTCGGTTCCATCGCGCATCACCCGCGCAGCCATGCGCCGCAGATTCTCCAGCAGAGCCAGGCGCAGCATGATGGGAACTGCCCACAGTTCGCCCAAGCTCAGTGGCGCGAGAGACTGGTATGAGGCAATGAACCGGCCCAGCGTGTCTGCGTCAATGCGCCCATCACCATGCGCAATGGCCTGCATCGACAGTTCGTATACCCGCGGCAATCCAGCCGAGGGGCCTGAGGCAAGTGAAGGCAGCTGCCGGCTGTAGCCGCGCGGCAGGTGCCGGCGCGCGGTCTGGATCTGTTCCTCGATCAGGTAGTAGTTGTCGAGCAGCCATTCCCCCGCCGGGGTTACCGGCCGCTGTTCGCGCACCACGCTGCTGAGTAGCGTGTTGGCGTCTAACAGCACGCGCTCATTGGCTTGCAGACGACCGAGCAAGCGCTCCGGGCCGGGGTGCATCCGTACGCGATGCTGGCGTGCAAGCGCGCGGCCGTACACCTCCATCTGTTCAACGCTGTACAGCGCGGCGCGCAGTGGGCCTTCGGTGGGCTCGATGGCCGGCGCCGAGGCCTGGTGCTCACGCCATCGCCAGCGCAAGCGACGGCGCAGGCGCAGCCAGCTACCAAATAGACGACGAAGGTGGGGCATGGGCTACCAGGGGAGGGGCGCGTCCTGCATAGTTGCATCGGATGTGCATCGCTGGCTGTGAAGGCCAGTCGCCGGCTGGAATCACCTGTGCTGTTTACGGTTACGAGCCTGCTGTTCTTCAAAGGCGCGCAGATATCAGACGGGCCAGGAAGCTGATTAACTTCTCTAAAGCAGTTGATCTCTCAGGAAGGACGCATGGGGGCAGCCGGCCTACTTAAGGTGGGAGCCACCATACCTCGGCACAGTGACGATTCGCTTGGGCGGCTAGACCCAAGTGTCCGCTTCTGGCCGGAAGCGGACATTGGCGGGGCAGGGGATTAGGAAGATTTATCGGGGGTAGGGAAAGGCGCCATCCGATCCGAAGCCAAAGCCCTAGATCAGGCAACCGGAGGCATAGCGGTCCTCTTTCACGTACATCAGTCAAGTTTGATCGTCGTACCGAATGCCTTCAGGACAGACTGGTCGATCAGCTACACCTTCAGATCTCAGAGCTAACGGAGCAGCGGGATCTTGGGCTTCGGAGAGCCGATCGCGCTGAGGCAGCAAGACAACATCTTGATGCCCGGCTTCATGAAATGCTGGAAACGGCAAAATCTGAGCGAGAGGACTGGACCGAGTACGTCAGATCTGTCGAGAATCGAACGCTCGGCGACGTGGATCGATCTCGGCAGGAGGCGAAAGATCTCCAGGCTCAACTCATCAATCAGGCCAGAGCCCAGAGGGCAATCGAGGATCAGCTACGCCAGGAGCTGCATGCAGCCCACTCTGCAGCTATCTCGGCCGGTCAAGCTGCCGATGTTCTCCGGGGCAGGTGCGAGGGACTTGAGAAGCGACTCAGCAGTCTGCGAGAACTTCCGGCGCAACTGGAGGCAGCCTTCAAGCGGAACACACCGAAGCAAGCGACCCCAAGGTTGCGCCCACGACGCCAGAGCCCGAAGGCGACATGAGCGTAACCGCCGAAGGGTCCCCGAACAGATGCATCGACCTTCTGCAACTTTCCGACTCATGCTGGCTGCATCGATTGTCGCCCGCACGCGCGCCACCACCTGATCGTGATGAATCGCCGGTCGCGCATCGGCAATGGCGCGCTCAATTTTTGCCCGGAGCCACTGGTTGTAGCTCTCGGCCACGGAGGAACCGTATGCCAACTGTCTTACGAACAGGGTCGAAGGCAGCTACAGCCGACACTTCCTTATTTAGGATGGTGTCCCTGAATGCCTCAAAATTCCCAATGAAATCAAGAAGGGGCACGATCCTAAGCAAAAGGACAAGAATCAAGAAAACTGACAACAGCGCCGCCAGCCATTGCCACGCAGAGGCCACGAGTGCCGCAGCACGGGCCGTCCATGATTTCGCATAATGTATATTATGTTACCCAAAGAAGTGCGCGGATCCTCCCCAGGCCCTACAACCGCTCAATCCGCTCCACATAGATCACATCCTCCGAGCACCCGAACCCTTCGATCTTCCGATCCTTGATCTCCCACCAGATCACTTCGTCCATCCGTGGCCGGAGCTGCATGGATCCCGCAATCACCACACGCTTCCCAAACCAGCGCAGCCTGTCCTTCAACACGTGCTTGGGAAGTGCCAGATCAAAGCATCTGCCGTCATCTACGCGGATCTCACCAAGGCCGTGACCGCCTGGGTACACCTCCAGCGTGCCGGTGACCTCGATCATGGCGTCGGCCACGGCCGGTTCTGGTTCGGGCTCTGCAGCTGAAACGGATCCCACAGCCCACGCTATGCTGACCAAGCCCAGGGCCACGGCCAGGCTGCAGAGCAATCGATTCGAAGGCGGCACGGTCCAGCTCCTGGGTTGCACATGGCAGGCCCAGACTCTACGCCGGCATCAGCCGCAAGGGGTAATGAGGTCGGAGCCTCTCGCGTTGCGACAGGATCCGACCCCGGACGTCCTCGCGTCAGCCATGGTCAAACTGCGCTTGGAACTGAAATGGGGTCGGAGCCTTTCGCGTTGCGAAAGGCTCCGACCCCGGCCACCCGGGCAGGGGATCCCTCCCCGGCCCACCCTGCCCCCTTGGTCAGTAGTCGTAGCTCACGCTCACCCGCAGCGATCGCGGCGCCTGCCGTACCGTCGCCGCGCCGTACAGCGGGTCAGGCTGCCCCGGGTCCAGCTCCGAATAGGGCGATTTCCACAGCGCCGTCTGGCTGTTGAACACGTTGAAAACGTCCAGATTGAAGCCCAGCCGGCCATCTGCAGCCGCAGGACGGTAGGAAACGCCCAGATCCAGCTGCTTCAGCCACGGCAGGCGGCCCTGGCTGCCGGGAGGTGCCGGCTGGCCGTTGTAGAAGTGGTAGGCAATGCCGTAGCCAGACGGATCTTCGAAATTCGGCCCGTAGGAACCCAGCGCACTGAACGGCGTGCCCGAAAGCGCCTTGATGTTGGCCGACACCAGCCACTCCGGCGTGATCTGATAGTAGCCGTGCAGCTTGATCTGGTGGGTGTGGTCGTTGCTCTGCGGACCGTTGGTGTGCTCCATCAATTGCGCGTAATCCCAGGCCTGCGTGGTGGACACCGCGGTCTGGCCGATGCCCGACAGCAACTGGCCTTCGGTGGTGCCGTAGCTGCGCGACCAGGTGTAATCGGCACGGGCGTACCAGCGGCCATCAAACGGGTGCTCCAGCGACAGGTTCACCGCGTAGTAGTTGCGTTTGAAGCGCGGGAAGCCCATTTCCGCATTACTGAGCGGCACGGACACGTAATTGCCGCTGGTATCGACCAGGTTGAAGGTGTTTGCCCGGCCCGGATTGATCAGCCAGCAACTGACCGGATTGCTGTCCTTGGTCACGTTGTAGCCCAGGCTGCTGGCCTTGCCCAGCACGGCGTCGATATCGCAGTAATCATCCACGCCGCTACGCAGCACGCGGTACGTGGCCTTGGCGCCGTACACCCAGTTCTGGCCCAGCGCCTTGCTGAAGCCCAGGATGAACTCGTCCTGGTAGGACGGCTCGATACCCGAGGTGGCCACTGTCTTCGCATCCGGCAGCAGGCCGTAGTTGTTGTTGGACGACACCGCGCCAGAGAACGCGGTCAGATCGGTCGGGTAGCCGTTGCTGTCGATGCCTCCGTATGTGTAATAGGTGGACGTTGCCAGGGTGGCGCCGGCGGCATTGAAGGCCGGGTTCAGTGGCAGCGCCAGGTAGTAGCGGCCCACGTTGCCGAACACCTTGAAGCGCCCGTCCCCGCCCACGTCCCAGCTGAAGCCCAGGCGCGGCGCCCACTGCCCGCTGGTCTGCTTGATATACGCGTCGCCATCACGGTTGAAGTTGGTGAACTGGTCCAGGCGCAGGCCCAGGTTCAACAGCAGGCGATCGGTCACCTGCCAGTTGTCTTCGATGTACTGCGCCCGCTGCGAGGCTCGCACCGAGGCCAGTGCGCTGTAGATGTACTGGCGCACGTAGTACCCGTCTTGACCATTGCGGATACCACCGGTGGCCGGCACGCCCAGGCCCGTATTGATCGGCACGTTCGGGTTGGACTGGCCGTAGATCCAGTAGTAACCATCGGCCGATGCCACCGAGCCACGATTCAGTGCGCGCGCGTTCTGGTTGTCGATACCGACGGTGATGCTGTGGTTGCCCCACACGTAGTTCGCATCCAGCCGCAGATTGTTGGTGCGGTTGCCACGGTCCGGGTTCACCAGCAGCGACGTGGTCTGTGCATTGGTGACGGGCGTGCCACCGGTAATGGTCGGGTTCTGCAGCGATGCGTTGCTGATGTAGGTCAGGCTGCCGTCGTAGGCTGGATTGCCGATGTAGTCATCGGTGTTCATTTCGCCGTATTGCGCGCTCACCGTCAGGCGGTCGGTCAGGTAGCCGGTGTACTTGGCCGTCCATAGGTCGCCACCGGTCTTGGTGGTGTCTTCCTTGCCGCGCTGCTCGCCCCGGCTCAGCGTGTCGTAGTCATAGGCAAAGATGTCGCCGCGGAACACGTTGCGGCTGGACGCACCGGTCAGTTCCAGCAGGTGGTTGTCGGTGATGTTCCAGTCCAGCTTGGCGTACCAGCGCGGCCGGCTGTATTCGTACTTTGAATAGGAATTGGTGGCCTCGACGTTCTTCACGTCGGTGCCCTCGCGGCGCTCCAGTTCGTAGGAACCGAAGAAGAACAGCCGGTCTTCGATCAGCGGGCCGCCGGCATAGACGCTCTGCGTGGTCACCCACTCGCGGTCCTTGCTCTCGGGCGCGTACAGCGCGCCGTCGCCCGGGTAGCGCACATCGTCCTTGTCCGATCGCGCCGAGGCCGGCTCCCACGTCACCTGGCCGCCGAAGTGCCAGTCATTGGTGCCGCGCTTGCCAACGGCGTTGATCACGCCGCCATCGGAGCGGCCGTACTTGGCGCTGTAGCCGCCGGTGTAGATTTCCTGCTGGTCGATGCTGCCGTACGGCAGGGTCAGGCCGCCCAGGCCACGCAAGGGATCGGTCGAGTTGAAGCCGTTGATGTAGTACGCGTTTTCTGCGGCCGACGAGCCGCCAAAGCTCACCAGCTGTGCGCCGGTCGGGCCGGCATACAAGTTGGGCGATGGCCTCGGCCGAGCGCCCCAGCGGGAGCCGCTGCAGCTGCTCGGCGGTGATGACGGTGCGTGAATCCACGCTGCTGACATCGATCGCCGCGGCGGCGCGATCCGCGCTGACCTGCACGCCATCCAGCCGGGTAATGCCGGCAAAGGACACTTCCGTGCTGGCGCCCACGGTCAGCGCCACATCCTGGCGGGATTCCAGCACCTTGCCCTCGGCATCGCGCGCTTCCACCGAATAGCGACCCAGTGGCAGCTGGCTGACACTGAAGCGCCCGCGTGCATCGACCGCCACCTCTCGGCTGAGGCCGGTGTCACTGCGAACGAAGATGCGCTGCGTGGAAGGCGGCGCCTGGCCGGCGATGGCACCGGTGGTGGACTGCGCATGCAGCGCGGGAGACGCGGTGGCAAGCGCCACCACCAACGCCAGCAGACGCGGGCGCAGTGAAGAACGAGCTGTCGTCATCGTGTATCGGTACGGGTAGTGGGGGAAGCGCTGCCCACGCGCCGCAACCGACGCGCCAGACATTGCACATTCATTAACCCCGCTCGCGCCCCAATGCAGAAATGCCCAGTGGTTATCTGCTATTGGCCGATGGCGATAGGCAGGGCGCTGCCCTCCCCTCGCATACGCACCTCGCTCCGCCGTGACGCGTCACGTTAATAGTGCCGGGCACGCGGTGCCTTGATGGTCGAAACGCCAACGCAACGCGCACGCTTTCGCAGCGCTTAGGCTAAAAACGACGCGCTGCAACAAATAGGAATAATCGTAAAACTCGAACGAATTCGAGGTTTGCGCGACGTGCAGCGCCAGAATGGGCGCCACGCCCCAGCGGCGCCGATCACCTCCCGCGCATGAACGGATTCCCTGCACCGCGCCGCCTGCGTCTGGCACTGCTGGACGACCACGATGTCGTCCGTCGCGGCACCGCGCTCCACCTGGGTACCGATTTCCGCTTCCAGATCGTGGCCAGCCACTCCGCCAGCGCGTGTTTTGCACAGACGCTGCAGCAGGAGGGGGTCGACGTGGGCATCATCGACCTCAGCCTGGCGCCCGGCGATCTGAGCGGTACGGCGCTGGTGGAACATCTGCGCGAGCACGCACCACGCACCCCGTTGCTCGCGTTTGCCGGGCAGGCCTCTGCCGCGGCGATCAGCCACCTGCTGGCGGCCGGCATCAATGGCTATGTCGGCAAATCCGAGCCGCTAAGCGAACTGGCCGACGCCGTGGTGCGCGTGTCGCAGGGGCTGTACCGCATTCCCGCCGCGTGTCGGCGGCTGCCGGGCCAGGATGAGTTGAGTCGCAACGAGCGCGAAGTGATGCGCCTGCTGCTGGCCGGCTTCACCGTTTCGCAGATCGCGCAGTACCGACACCGCAGCGTCAAGACCATCAGCACCCAGAAAGTCGCGGCGCTGCGCAAGCTGGGGCTGCGCAACGACGCCGAGATCTTTGCCATGCGCCGCGAACTGGAGGCCTTATGAGCTGCACGCCCACCCCTTGGCGCAACGTGGCAATGGTGGCCGCACTGACCCTGCTGCCCTGCGCCTCCGCCGGCGATACGAATGTGTGGCAATGGGGCGATGGTCGCCAGGTGCGCGTAGCCACCTACCCCACCCTGCGCCCCTTTCCTGACGCCCCGGGCAGTCGCCCAGTGCTGCCCACCATCGCCCACGGCTATGCCGAGCTGGTGGAGCGCCACTCCGGGCTGACCTTCGTCGATACGCCCTATGACAGTCTGCACCAGGCCTTGATTGCCCTGTGCAGCCGCGAAGCCGACCTGATCCTGGTGCAGGGCAGCGCCATCGACCACGATGCTTCCTGCGCATTACAGACCGGTCGGCGCAGCTTCCCCGGCGCAATGACGGCCCTGGCCGGGCGCAACGGAACGCGCCTGCCGCGCGATGCCGACGGGCTGGATGCGGTGGTGCTGGCCGCCGTGCAGGGTGGCGCGTACCCCGGCTGGCTGGCACAGCACGCCGGTGATGTCCGGGTGCTGCCGGTACCGAATGTCTACGCCGCACTGGCCGCGGTGGAGGCCGGTGCGGCTGACGCGGCCATCGGCATGGAAGCCTCGCTGCGCCCGATCCTGCGCCGGTATTTCAACGAGGGCCTGAAACTGCAGCCGATCCGCTCGGGATTTCCGCAACAGCTGCATCTGCTGGCCCACGCTGATGAGCGGGCGCTGCTGGATCGGGTGGAACAAGGCCTGGACAGGATCACCCTGGAAGAGCACGCCGCGCTTGGTCATCGCTGGGCCGTGCAGACCCTGCCCCGGTCGATTGCCGACGCATTGGCACAGGCGGGCGTGCGCGGTTCGTCGGTACTGCTGCCCGCGGTCGCACTGGTCGTGGGCGGGCTTTGGCTGCGTCGCCGGCTGGCCGGGCGTTGGCGCCAGCGCTCGCAGTCGCAGGCGCGAGCGGTGGGCATGCTCAGTCACGAAGTGCGCAATTCGGTGCACCTGGTAATGTCGGCGCTGGATCTGCTGCGGCAGTTGCAGCTGCCCGCCAGTGCGCGCGACCTGGTGAGCGCGGCCAATCGCGCGACACTGGAACTTCGCGGGCGACTGAATCGCGCACTGGATTTCTCGCGCCTGGCAGCCGGCACGTTCCAGCCCAGCCCGCGCCCCTGCGACGCGGCCGACATCGCAACCCAGGCGCTGGACGCCATCACCCCCGAAGCCCAGCGCAAGGGACTGACCCTGCATCTGGACGTATCGCCACAACCGCTGCCGGGGCTGCAACTGGACCCGGACTGCCTGCGGCAGTTGCTGGACAACCTGCTGGGCAATGCCATCAAGTTCACCGATGCCGGCGGCATCGAGCTGCGCGCGCAGTTGCTGGCTGACGCAGACGCCGCGCAGTTGCTGGTGGATGTGATCGACAGCGGCATCGGCATTGCGCCGGCGCAGATGGCGGTGCTGTTCCAACCTTTCCAGCCCGGCGACGAGGGACAGGCGCGCGGCGGCAGTGGCCTGGGGCTGTCGATCTGCCGCGAGCTGGCAGCATCGATGGGCGGTACGCTGGACGTGCACAGTGTGCAGGGCCGCGGCAGTCGCTTCAGCCTGCGCCTGCCGGTCACGGTCATCCCGTTGCCGGATGCCCAGGCACCGGCCGCGCCAACGGCCGCGGCCGCGCCGCTGCTGGCAGGCCTGGATATGCTGCTGGTGGAAGATCACACGCTGTCGCGCCGGGTACTGGCCGCGCAGCTTCGCAAGCACGGCGCGACCGTGCATGAAGTGTCCAGCGCTGGCGCGGCCCTGTTGCGCCAGGCGGCCGCGCAGCACGCGGTCATCCTGCTGGACATCGAGCTGGGGCGCAGCAACGGCTACGCGCTGGCGCCGCAGCTGCGCCAGGCCAGTACGGCCAAAAGCGGCACACCGCAGATCCTGGCGCTGTCGGCCCACACTGGGCCCACGCACCGGCAGCGCTGCCTGCAGGCTGGCTTCGATGGCGTACTGAGCAAGCCGCTGCAGCTGGATGCGTTGCTGCAGGCGCTGGGCCGTGGCGATGCAACGGCCGAACCGCCGGCGCATGACAGGAGCGCGCTGACGGCAGAGATTGCCGAGGATCTGCGGCGCGAACATGCGGCAGCAGAAAGTGCGGTGCGTGCTGGCGATGGCGTGGCACTGGCGCACCATGCGCACCGGTTGCATGGTGCGTTACAGATGCAGGGCCTGCACGAACTGGCGGCGAAGGCCGCAACACTAGCCCAGCACGGGCGCGAACGCACGCCCGATTGGGGCGCTGCATTGCAGCTGGTCGATCAACTACGCGGCGTACACGACCCCGGCGTTACCGGGGCCGTGTAGCCGTTCTGAATCAGGCGGCGCTGCGCGCAATCTGGCGACGGGTCAGGTCGTTGAAGCGGCCCAGCGACATCAGGTGCTGGTGAATCAGTGCCAGCCAGCCGTTGCGGTGCCATTCGACCACGGTCGCGTCGGGCAGTGCGATGAACTTCTCGACATCCACCACGAAGAAGCCGTTGAGGTTGAATTCGCGGCCATCGGGCAGGCGCACGTTGGCATTGCGCTCCACCAGCAGGTTGTTGTCCACCAGCGCCTTGGAGAAGGCCTGGGTCTGGTCGTGTTCGCGGGTGAACTGACCACAGAATTCCAGCGCCTGCTGCACCAGCTCGGTGGCCTTGCCATCGGCGAACAGCGGCTGGCCTTCCTCGCCACCGCGGGCGATGCGGGCGCTGTCTTCGTCGATGCCCAGCAGGAAGTCGTTGCCTTCGCCGGTGTCGATGAAGATGAAGGGGTGGCGGCGCAGGTAGGCCGGAATGTAGGTCTCATCGGCCCACAGGCCATCGGTGATGAACAGGTTGTCGGTGGTGATGCCCACCGCCGCCATCGGCACCGCGCTGGGGCCGGCGAACAGGATCGGGAAGTGGTGCAGCGCCAGCGAGAATTCGCCCAGCACCAGCGGGATGGAGTTGCTGCTGGCAGCAAATTCGAGCTTGCCCGGCAGGATGCGCACGTCGGCATGCTTGTCGGCCTGCAGCGGCACCGGACGGGTGTAGAACAGGGGCGCGCTGCTCGGTGCAGCTTCGGTGGTGGTGTCGCTGGTAGTGGTCATCGTAAAACCATGTCGATCATGCGCGCCTGCCATCCCGGGCGCGCCAGCGGGAACAACCTGAACCCCGCATTATCAACAAGCTGGGTGGCCACGGCCACCCCGACCACGAATTATTTCAACTGAAGCGGGTAGCGCTGCCACAGAACGTGGACCAGGAAGCCGGCCAGTTCGGTGTCGCGGGCGCTGACGGCCGCGCGGATCTTGTCCAGCAGCACCATGTCGCTGCACGAGCGCACGTCGGCGTGGTTGGCCTGCCCTGCCCTGCGTGCGCGGTAGCGCGCCGCCCGCTGTGCATCGCTCATGGCATACCCGAACTTGGGCGGCCGACCGCGTTTGCGCGGCAGGGTCAACTCCAGGGTTCCGGGGTCATTGTCATCACGCATGGCGGGTGCGATCGGCGGTAATTCAACAGGGGGTGCGCAATTTATCGTGAGGCATCACTTTAATCCAGCTTTTTCTGCACCTTTGTTGCGTTGCAGCGGGCGGGACACCGCATCCACGCATGGCGTGGATCTGCTGCGCCCTTCGCCCCTTCCGCCCCCAGCAAAAAGGGGAGCCCGCGAACGGACTCCCCTGCCTTGCCTGCTATGCGGCGCGCACCGGCTCATAGCCGTGCAGGTGCGCTTCGCTGCTGGCCCGCCCCTGGCTGAGCGAGCGCAGCGCGGTGGTGTACCCCACCAGGTTGGCCAGCGGTGCAAACCCACTCACCTCGGCGCGACCGTCCTGGTCGTCGATGCGGGCGATGCGTCCGTGGCGGCGATTCAGATCACCCACCACGTCACCCACCGATGCCGACGGCGAATGCACCGTCACTTCCATTACCGGCTCCAGCACCTGGGTGCCGCTGCCAGCCAGTGCCGCCCGCACCGCTTCCAGCCCGGCACGATGGAAGGCCAGTTCCGAGGAGTCCTTGGCATGGGTTTCGCCATCGACCAGAGTCACCTCGATACCCACCACGGGGTAACCCTGCGGGCCATCGGACAGCGCCGCACGTACACCCTTTTCCACCGCGGCGATGAAGCCACGCGGCACCACGCCACCGACGATGCGGTCGTTGAAGACCACCTCGCCATCCTCGCGCGGCGCAACGTCCAGCACCACGTGGGCGAACTGACCCTGCCCGCCGTTCTGCTTGGACACCCGGCCCACCACACCGGAAACGGCCTTGATTGGCGTTTCCTGGTAGGCCACGCGCGGCGATCCCACGCCCACGTCCACCTTCCATTCGCTGCGCAGGCGCTCGACCATCACCTCCAGGTGCAGCTCGCCCATGCCCCAGACCAGGGTTTCACCACTGTTGCGATCCGTTTCCACACGGAACGACGGGTCTTCCTGGGCCAGGCTGGCCAGGCCCTGCGCGATACGAATCAGGTCCGCCGCCCGCGCCGGGCTCAACCGCCATGCCAGTACCGGTGCCTGCGCCTGGATGTTTTCCAGTTGCAGCGGGCGTGCCCGGCTGCTCAGCGTTTCACCGCTGACCGCATCCTTCCAGCCCAGCACCGCCACGATGTCGCCGGCCACGGCCTGTTCGATGTCGTGGGTCTGGTCGGCCTGCACCCGCACCAGGCGGCTGACGCGCCGCCCCTGCGGGTGCTGCGAACTGGCCACGGCATCGCCCACCTTCAAAGTGCCCGAGTACAGCCGCACGAAGCTGAGCGCACCGTGCTGCTGGTGGGTGATCTTGAACAGCAGGCCCGCCAGCGGACCGTCCGGATCCGGCGGCAGCACGACGTCACCGTGCTCGCTCACGGCCGTAACCGCGGGGCGATCCAGTGGCGAAGGCAGGTAGTCGACCACCGCATCCAGCAGCGTCTCGATGCCCTTGTCCTTGAACGCGGCACCGGCCAGCACCGGCACCCCTGCGCCGGCCAGGGTGGCCCTGCGCAGCGCAGCGCGCAGCAGCGCTGCATCGATGGCGCGACCGTCCAGCCACGCATCGGCCAGCGCGTCGTCGTGGTCGGCCACCGCCTCGATCAAGGCCTGGCGGTGCGCCCGCCACTGCGCGCGCGCGGCATCGTCCCACGCCGAAACGGTGGTGGTGCCATCATCGTGCCACTGCAGCACGCGCTCATCGACCAGGTCCACCCAGCCGTTGAAAGCACTTTCGCTACCCAGCGGCACACCCAGCGCCCACGGCCGCGCCTGCAGCTTGTCCTGCATCTGCTCCAGCACGCGCCCGAAGTCGGCACCCACGCGGTCCATCTTGTTGACGAAGGCAATGGACGGCACGCCATGCCGGCGCGCCTGGCGCCACACGGTTTCCGACTGCGGTTGCACGCCGTCCACGGCCGAGAACACGGCAACGGCACCGTCGAGCACGCGCAGCGAACGCTCCACTTCAATGGCGAAGTCGATATGGCCGGGGGTGTCGATCAGCGTGAGCCGGTGCGGCGGCAGATCGCGCGGCGCCCACTGCGCCTGCACGGCGGCGGCGCCGATGGTGATGCCACGCTCGCGCTCGATCGCCGAAAAGTCGGTGGTCGCATTGCCGTCGTGCACTTCGCCGACGCGATGGATCTCGCCGCTTTTCCACAGCAGGCGCTCGGTCAGCGTGGTCTTGCCCGCATCGATGTGGGCAATGATGCCCAGGTTGCGGCGACGGGAAAGGGTCTGGGTGTTCATGAGATAGGTTCCTGCAAAGCCAACTTCAGGGGCCGCACACCCCGGTTGGCGACAGGGCGTGCGGCTAGCGTTCGGTCTCGGCGATCTGGTGCATGGCACGTTCTCCTTGGGTCGAGCCGGCGGCGCCGGCGACGTTGAAAATGAAATTGCGGAAACGAAAAGAGCGCCCCGAAGGGCGCTCTGTGGATGGTCCAACGATGGCCGTATCAACGGCTTCGTGGCACTCCAGGCAGACACGCCCGTTCCGCGCTTGCGCGGGTCAGGGTGAAAAACTTCAGGAGCGGCATCCGGTTCATGCAGCGCATTCTAGACCTGCCAATCTGGCGCGCAAGGGGGTATTGCGCGCACTCATGGAACAATGAGGTGTGGTGGGGTGTGCGGGGTCAGATCCCTTGGCCATGCCAAGGGCTCTGACCCCAGCAACGGCCGGTCACTCGCAGCCGTTGATCCGCCGCGCGTCGCCCACAGTTGCCGCGTTGTCGCCCGTCACCGACACCCAGCCCTTCAGCGAATAGGCCGGATCGACTTCGCCACGGCGCGGGGTGGTATGGAAGGTCACTTCGGTCCAGCTGCCAACAGCACCCAGCTCGCTCAGACGTGCGTCCTGGTCTTCGTCCGTGCTGAAGCTATCGCCAGGCTTGGAGCGCTTGGCCGTGTTCACCGTGGCGGTCTTCACCGCACGCACCCGCAATGCGCCATTGGGCATGCGCTGGCTGGTCACATCGTAGCGCTCGGTACCGTACGCCCACGGGCGCTCAGCCTGGCGGCGCACTTCGCTGCCATCGTCGGCTACGGCAATCGAGCCGTCCACCATCTCGGCAATGGCCGCATAGCTGGTGTAGCCGGCCATCATGGCCTGAGCGCCGATCATCTGCCGCTGCTCCAGCGGCAGTTCGCTGGCAGCGGGCTTCATGCCCGGCAGCTTCAGATACGCAGACTTCCTGCACAGCACCAGCACCTGCTGGTCGGCCCACGCCATCATCATCTCACCGCCCACGTAGTAGTGCGTGGTGAACAGATCAGGCGTGGCGCCCTTGCCCTTGGCGCTGCGCGTTTCGATCGAGGTGGCCTGGTCGGCCGCTTTGCTCAACGACACCGAGGTCGTGGCTGCATTGGCCGCGCACGCCGAAGCAAACATTGAAGCGACAAGTGCGGTACGTGCGAAGGGAGCTTTCATGGGGGGTCATTCCGTTGAAGAAAAACGAACCGCCAAGGATACGTCGCGGCGCGAACGGAAGCTTTGCTGCTTGGGGTCAGAGCCTTTCGCTGGGCGAAAGGATGTGACCCTGAGCATTCAGTTCTCAGCTGGCGGATCGAAGTCGAAACGATGTTCAACGAATCCACCCTCGTCCCTCCCGTCACGCTGTGCGGGCACGTAGCACCAATTCCACACAGTCTCTGCGGCAGCCGCATCCTGCGCCGGGTCACCACTGGACTGGACAACCTGGACGGATCGAAGCGTGCCCGCAGCGTCGACCTGCATGCGAACAACGGCGGCACCACCGGAAAGCCGGTCGGGCGGATACTCAAGCGGATTCAAGAACACCGAAAAGAATGAGATGGAAGGCTCGGACGATCGGGTCGCCTTGAAACTGCAGTCATCACGCCGATAGAAGCGCTTCTCGCGCGCTTGCACGATCCGCTTCAACGATGCCACGGCTTTCTCCACACAGGTGTCCGCGTGCAGCGCAAGACGACTTCGGCAGACCGTGTCAGCCACGCGCTCAGGGGCGGAGTCCTGCACGCACGCTGCGGACGCCAGCATGCAGACCGTAGTGGCGGTAACGCGAAGCAGCTTCATGGTGGCAGGCCGGTGGGAAACGGGCTGCACAGGATCCTATCGGCCAGCCCCGCCGGTCCATGCAACTTGTCCGAAATTCTCGCCTGGGGCCGACCCTGGGGTCAGAGCCTTTCGCTGGGCGAAAGGATCTGACCCCGTCGACTCAGGTCACTACCACCAGCGGGACGCCACGCTTGGGGTGCTGCAGCACCACCACATCCTGCTGGTATACGCGCTGCAGATTGGCTTCGGTGAGCACCTGCAAGGGCGTGCCATCGGCGGCCACCCTGCCCTGTTCCAGCAGCACGATGCGGTCGGCGTAACCGGCCGCGAGATTCAGATCGTGCAGCACCACGATCACGCATGCTCCAGCTTCGGCGCAGGCGCGCACGCTGCGCAGGGTACGTTCCTGGTGGCGCAAGTCGAGGGCTGCGGTGGGCTCGTCCAGCAGCAGCAGCGGCGTGTCCTGCGCCAGCACGCGGGCGAAGGTGGTGCGCGCCGATTCGCCGCCGGACAACTGCTGCACTTCGCGCAGACGCAGCGCCTGCAGCTCGGCCGCATCAATGGAGGCTTCCACGCGCGCATCGTCCACGGCCGGATCGGGTGGGTGCGGCAGGCGCCCCATCGCCACCACTTCTTCAACGCTGAAGGCGAAGCGAACGCCATGCTCCTGAGGCATCACCGCGCGCTCGCGCGCCAGCGGCCCGGCCTTGTACGCGTGAAGTGCACGGCCGTTCAGCGCCACGTCGCCGACGTCTGCGCGCAGGTCGCCCGCAGCCACCGCCAGCAAGGTGGATTTGCCGGCACCGTTGGGCCCCACCAGGGCAGTGACCGTGCCCGGCGCGAAATCCAGGGTGATGCCATGCAGGATCTCGCGCTGATGGCGGCGCACCACCACATCGCGCAGGCTCAGCAAGGCGCTCATGCAGCCACCTTGCGGCGCTGCTGCAGAACCAGCCACAGGAAGAACGGCGCGCCCAGCGCGGCCGAGAACAACCCCAACGGAATCTCCGCCGGCGGATCCAGCGTACGCGCGGCGGTGTCGGCCACCACGATCAGCAGCGCGCCCAGCACGCCCGATACCGGCAGCAGCCAACGATGCCCCGGGCCCACCAGCAGGCGCGCCACGTGCGGCACCACCAGGCCCACGAAGCTGATCGAGCCGGCAAATGCCACCGCCGCGCCCACCAGCAATGCACTGAAGGCCACCAGACGGCGGCGCGTGCGCGCCACGTCCAGGCCCAGGTGCTGCGCCTGGCGCTCACCCAAGGCCAGCATGTCCAGCGGTGTGGCCAGGCGCAGCAGCGCGAACACGCCGATGGCGAACAGCGGCAGCACCGCTGCCACGTCCGACCAGTTGGCGCGTGCCAGCGAACCCATCTGCCAGAACACCAGCGACTGCAGCTCGCTTTCGCTGGCGATATAGGTCAGGAAGCCGATCAGCGCCGAACAGAACGCGGCCATCGCAATACCTACCAGCAGCAACGTGGCATTGCCGGTGCCCTTGCCCGGGCGTGCCAGCGCATAGGTCAACCCGATGGCCGCGGCGCCGCCCCCGAAGGCCGCCACCGGCACCAGCCACCCGGCGGCACCGGCCGCGCCCAGCACGATGGCCGCCACCGCACCCAGCGCCGCACCCTGGCTGACACCGACGATGCCAGGATCTGCCAGTGGGTTGCCGAACAGGCCCTGCAGACTGGCGCCCGCCATGGCCAGCGCCGCGCCCACCATCGCCCCCAACAGGGCGCGCGGAATGCGCAGCTGCCAGACCACCGCCAGGTCGCGGCTGCTGACCGCCTGCGGATCGACCAGGCCCAGCTTCACCCCCAGCGCCTGCAGCACCTCCAGCGGCGGCAGCCGCAGCGGGCCCACGGCGAACGACGCCAGCACTGCCCCCAGCAGTGCCAGCAACGCGACCAGCAACATCACCCGCCCGCGACGGCGGCGCCGATCCGCAGGGCTCATGCCGGCGGCAGCGCCGCAAAGGCCTTGGCCAGCGCCAGCGCACCCGCACCCGAGCCCACGCTGGTGTACTTCAGCTGCACATCCGGCAGCACCCAGACCCGGTTGGCGGCGCCGGCCGGGGTCTGCTTCAGGGTCGGGTAGGCCTTCCACAGGCCATCAGCACCGCCGAACTGCTGCAGGTCGTGTTCGGTCACCAGAATCACTTCCGGCGCCGCGGCCACCACCCCCTCGTTGCTCAACTGCGAATAGTTCTTCACCCCGGCTTCGGTGCCGATGTTCACGCCGCCAGCCAGCGCGATCAGCTGCGCCGAGGCGCTGTCAGCACCTGCGACGGTGGGCAGACCGCCGGCGCCGGTGGCCGACACGTGGATCACGCGCGGCGCATGGGTCAGGCCCTTGCCGATCCCGGCGGCCTCATCCAGCTGGCGCTGCACCTGGGTGGCCAGGCTCTGCCCGGCATCGGCCAGACCGATCGCCGCCGCGATCTTGCGCACCTTGTCCGGTGCCGGCTGCAGATCGTCCACCACCACGGCCGGCTCGCCCACTTCACGCAGCTTCTTCGACAGCTCGGTGTGGCGCCGCAGGCTGTTGCCCAGGAACAGCGAGCCCTGCAGGCTCAGTACGCCTTCCACGCCGGTGGTGCGGTTGAACAGGAACTGATGCGGCGCGGCCAGGCCGGCCTGGGTGGTGGTGTTGGTGGGCGCGGCAAACACCTGCTTGCCAGCGCCCAGCGCTTCCAGCACCGCAATCACGTCATCGCCGCCGGCAATGATCCGGCTGGCATCCTTCACTTCCACCTGCGCGCCATCATCACTGGCCACCGTAGTCGGCAGTGCGGCCTTCTGGTCCTGCAGGGTCGGCACATCCACGCCGGCCACGCGCTGCCAGCCGGTCGGCAGTTCCTGCGCAGCGCTTGCCGAAGCAGTGGCAGAACCCGCTGCCGGCGCAGCGGCATCGGTCGCGGCCGGCGGCGCACTGCCACCACAGGCAGCCAAGGCCAGCGAAACGGCCAGCGGGAGCGCACACAGGCGCAGATGGGAAGCGAAGTTCATGCAGATTCTCCTTGCTGGCCGGGCGAAGGCACTGCCCTCGCCCGGCACGGGGGTTACGGCTGGCGCAGGCTGATGCGGGTGATGCGGTCACCCTTGGGGTCTTCGGCGCCACGCGACTTGTTCACGGCAAACACATTGCCCTTGCCATCGGCGCGCACGTGGTTGGGCAGCGTGCCGCCATCCAGGTTGCCAACGATCTTGCCATCACGGTTGACCGCGGTAACCGTACCGGCGCCACGGTTGGTGACGTAGGCCAGGCCGCTCTTGTCATCGAACGCAACGTTCAGCGCGCCGGCGCCGACCGGCACATCGTGCACGACCTTGCCGCTGGCCACATCAACGATCAGCAGGTTGTCGGTGCCCTGCGAGGCGACGTACAGACGGTTCTGCTGCGCATCGAAGGCCACGCCCGAAGCGCTGATGGAATTGCCCAGGTCGATCACCTTGTCCACCTTGCCGCTGGCCACGTCGATCACCGCCGCTTCCGGGGTGCCGATGCTGACGGTGAACAGCTTGCCGGCCTTTTCATCCAGCACCAGGCTCATCGGGGTGAACTTGCCTTCATCCACGCCCGATTCCAGGGTGATCGATTCCAGCGGCTTCAGCGTTTTGGCATCGAACACCGACAGGTGGTCTTCGCCCGTCGCCGAAGCAAACACCGTGCCGTGGGTGCCATCGACCACCACGTCGCGCGCATGCGGCACGGCATCGACCGGGAACTGGTGGACCAGCGACAGATCCTTCTGGCGGTAGACGGCCACGGTGTTCTGGCGGGTGTTGGTGACCCACACGTTGCCGTTGGTGTCATCCACGCCCACGCCGTACACCGCATAGACCGCGCCGTTGGTGCTGCCCGGCACCTGCGCCGGGGTGATCGCCTTGGTCACCTTCAGGCTCTTGGGGTCCAGCTTCAGCAGCTGCGACTGGGTAACCGGCGGGCGGCCCACGGCCGAGGTAACGAACACAGCGTTGCTGGCGGCGCTGTAGGCCGACTGGTACAGGCCCGGCACCAGCTTGTTGGACTGGGTGGCGAACTGCTGCTGGCCCGACAGCGGCAGCTGCGGCGAGATGCGCAGCTTCAGCACGGTGGCGGCCGCCGGCTGGCTGGCGCGCACCACCACCGGGTGGGTGCCCGGCACCGCATCGGCCGGGATGGCCAGCTGGGTCTTGAAGTTGCCATCGGCATCAACCACCACCGGCTGGCTGTTCAGCACGGTATCGCCGCGCACCAGACTGATCTGCTGGCCGGGCACGAAGCCGCGGCCGGTGACATCGGCGGTGCTGCCCGGCACCACGTTCTCGCCGCGCGAGACCACCTGGCCCTTGAAGGTCGCATTGGCCGGCTGGTCGAACACCGGCTGCGCCGATGCAGTAACGGCCAGCAACAGGCCGGCGGCCAGGGAAGTAAGACGGAAGGAAGAACGGGACGACATGGAAGGCTCCTTGCACACGTAGGCCGCGCCGCGTGGCGCGGGATTCATCGGTTGCCTGGGCCGCTGCACATCGACAGCCAAGCCTGGGTAGTGGGGTCGCACGGGTTGGCCGTGCGCGGTTGTCATTCGTTGGCGTTCGCCGCGGCCGGCGCCTTGCCATCCGCTTCGCTGCGATCGGCCACGCCGTAGAGTTCATGCAGAGCGGCATGGAACGAGGCCGGCAGCATCGGGCCATGGCCCAGCCCCGGGAACTCGCGGTACTGCACCTGCAGCGCCGGCACCTTGGCCAGGCGCGTGGACAGCTGCAGGGCCGCATCCGGGGTGGCACCGCCAATGCGGCGCAGGTGCGCGACCACGCGCGGGTTGTTCATATCGCGCTTGCCGCGGTCACCCACGCGCTCGGCACCGCCCAGCATCAACCAGACCTTGGCCGGCTGGCCGTGCACGTTCTGCACGAACTGCTGTTCCGGATCGCCCAGCGCAGCGCCCTGCGCCCACCACAGCGACGGGCTGGCGGCCAGGAAATACTGGAAGGCTGCCGGGCGGGTGTACAGCGTGTTGAGCACGAACAGCCCGCCCAGCGAGTGGCCCCACAGCGCCTGCTGTTGCGGGTCGATCTTCGCGCGGCGCTCGACTTCGGGCTTGATGCGGCGCTCGATCACATCCAGGAACGCGGCGGCGCCGCCACCGGTGGCCTGGGTGGTGCCGGCCTCGTCGTCGGCCCGATCGATCCAGGCGGTGTAATCGCGGGTGCGCGACGGCGAATCGATGCGCAGCTCATTGTCGTAGCCGATCATCACCAGCACCGGCGGCGCCTTGCGGGCGGCCAGCTCGGCCAGCAGCGGCTGGTCCAGCACCATCGCCACCGCATTGCCGTCCAGGGCGTACAGCACGGGTGCGGGGGTCTTGCCCGCCTTGGCCGGAATCGCCACGTTCACCCGCCAGCGGCGCTGCTGGTCGGGGCTGTCGATCACGAAATGTTCGAAGCGGTAGCTGGACGCAGGTTCGTCCAGTACGGTGCGGCCCATCAGCTGCTGCGGGTTGCGCTGCTGTGCATGGGCGTAGGGAGCGGCCATCAGGACCCCCATCATCAGGGCGGCCAGACAGCCGACGGAGCGTACGGAAAACATCATGGGTGACGGATGCGGCGGGCCGGGCCGCCTCTTCATCAAGGGACCGCAGTCTATCCTAGATGCGAATGCTTATCACCTAGATCAAACGTCACGCTGTGTATCACGCGCGCGTGTGCACACCCGGTGTGCATACTGCCGGCATGCGCGCTACCTCAATCACGTTACTGCCTGTTCGACGATGGCTCGCCCCTGCCCTCGCCTGCGCCGCTGCATTGGGCACGGTCGGCTGCTCCCCCAGCCCGCGCGCGGGCGTGGATTTCAGCGACATCGACATCACCCCCTGCCCCGACCAGGCCACCCTGGAACGGGAGCTGGCCGGCGTTACCGCGCGGCTGCGCGTGGCGCTTCCCGGTCGCTACGCCGGCCGCCGCATTTCCTGTAACCCGCTGAAGGTGGTGGTGCTGCTGAAGGGCGACACCCACTACCAGACGCGCAGCATGCAATGGCCGCGCGGCGAGGTGACGGTCGAGTTCGTTTCAGGCAGTCGTTACGCGACTGAAGACCTGAACGCCGCCGTTGCCAGCGGTTTGCTGGCCGCGCGGTTCCCCGGCGCGCACGGCATCGGTACCGATGCGGTGAACGGGCGCATTCTGGTGGACGCGGCGGATGACGCGGCGTATGCGCGCTACCAGGCCGCGGCGGCTGAACTGGAGAAGGAGCTGGGCGTGCCGATCGCCATCAAGCGCGGCAAGGGCGATTGGCGTTTGTAGCGTCGAGCTTGCTCGACTGAGGCCCGGCTTTTGTAGAGTCGAGCTTGCTCGACTGCTTTCAATCCGGCAGTCGAGCAAGCTCGACTCTACGAAGAGCAAAGGGCAGTCGAGCAAGCTTGTATGTTCCCGCCGGCTCCTACGAGGTATGTAGGAGCCAGGGTGGAGGGACCGTC